>CAYQMH010000061.1:0-12803 GCA_964418485.1 uncultured bacterium
AAAAACTCTTTGTTACCTCTGTGAAGTTTAGGATTCAAGGTAATTCTTTATTTTTTTTCATATTCACCATTTATAAACCAGAAGTAATAATTATTATTACTATTAGTTTATAATTTAACGGTGATTTGTCAAAGAGGGTAAGGCGATTGAAAAGTGCCGGGTACGGAATTTGGCAGACCGTTACAACTTTTCAATGCTCTTTTTTACAAGTGAAATTACAGCATCTTTACAAATCGCGGCGAGATATTTTCTTTTGATATTATTATAAACTTGCTCTCCGGCTTCTTTTTTTATAAAGTCACCCCATTTATCGAGAAATAGCTTCAGACCCTTGATACGAAGCTTTAAGTCTGCAGTAAGCTGGTTCTCTGAATGTAGATGTTTTACCGCCAGATACTCCTCCACAAAATCAAAATCGTACTTTTTCGAAACCCTGACCCAGAGATCGTAATCCTGGAAACTTGGAAAATCTTCATCAAACAATCCGCTTTCCATTATAACTTCAACCGGCAACATAAAAAGTGAAGTAGTCGGAGGACACCATCCTTTTAAAAGGGAATTATATACACCCCCTCTCTTCGAATCTCTCCAAATCTTTTTATACGGCCTAAAACCTAATACCCCATTCTTAATATAACACAAACAATAGACGGCTCCAACCGTATTCGAAGATCTGCCAAATACTGCAATTTGCTTTTCCAATTTTTGCGGCATCCATTCATCATCCGAATCCAAAAATGCTATGTATTTTCCTCTTGAGTTCTTGATTCCCGTATTCCTTGCAGCTGATGCTCCCCGATTATTTTTATGTTTCATATATATAATTCGAGAATCGTCAAAACTTTTAATAATTTGTTCGGTGTTATCGGTAGAAGCATCATCAACGACAATTATCTCAAAATCTCGATATGTCTGTCGCAGCGCACTTCTAACGGCTTTACATATTAGACGAGCACGGTTATATGTCGGAATTATAACACTTACAGTAGGTTTCTTCATAATCTCTAATATATAAAATTTTTTAATTTTGTCAAATGGTTTTTAAAATTTTTATTTCCGGACACAGAAAGAAAGACAAAACCAAAGAAAATTTAAAAGAAAGCATAAAGACCCTAAGAAAAAAAATCCACACAGGGGGGGTTGACTTATTGACAAAATTTCGTATAATTATACATAAGCTGATTTTAAATTTACGATAAAAGTTATTTGTTCTTTTTATAAGTTTAAGTTTTGAGATGTCCAACAATTTTTGTTGGAGTTTTTTTAAAATAAAACTATGGGGACGGAGGTTGACTTTATGACAAAAATAAGTGGCGCATACATGCCGCGGAAGAAGTTGGACCTGGGACTACAGGCGCTTTACCGCATTTGCCGTAATTGCGCCGCAAAAAAATATTTTGAAAACTCCTTACTTTTCCTTTTCTCTAAATTCCTTTTCTCTAAAGGCCCTATTAGGGACGGAGGTTGACTTTATGACGGAATCGAACAAAGCTAATATACAGCTCAAGGAATTAAAACTCATATCAGAAGATTCCGAGCAGAATTGCTTGAATAGTCCTATCGATAGAATTTATTTAGCCATTCTGGATTTTTTTGGCGAAGGGCCTTTAGGGACGGAGGTTGACTCTATGACGGAAATTAAATGGTTAACTAAAAAAAATAATTAGAGGGGATATATTATGAGGAAGGCAAGAGTGACCTATAAAGATGCTTACCATTATATCATGAACTACGGCTTCGAAGAGAAAGGCATTTTTTCAGACAGCGGTTCAAAAAGCTACTTTTTAAAACTTCTGAAAGAAAAAAGCGAAAAATTGAAGATAAGGTTGTTAGCGTATTATATAGCAGATAATTATTATTGCCTGGTACTTCAAAACAGCTCGGGCCGGTTATCCGATTTTATGAGGGAACTAAATAGTCAATACGCTATTAATTACAGGCAAAAAGAAGGTAATAAAGGATATGTTTTTCAAGGAAGATACAAATCCATTTTAATTCAAGAAGGTCAATATCTAAAAAAGGCTATAATCCATGTTTTATCAAGCCCGGTCAGGGAAAAAATAAAAGATAACCCTTACAACTATGAACACTCGAGCATAAGAGAGTATTTCAACAACAAAAAAAGCAGCATAATAGACAGGGAGTATGTAGAAAAAACTTTCCAAAATAAAACGGCATTCGATAAATTGTTAGAAAAATTAAAGACCAAAGAATTGCCTGTAAAGAGAACCAGATTCGGCGACCTGATAGGCGGTGAAAATTTCCGGGAAAAGGCGATGGGAAAATTCGATAGAAGAGACAATGGAGCAGGGAAATCAAAAAGGAGACGAAAGGGCGATTATATCTTCGATACCGTAGATAACGTTATCGAAGATTTCGAGAAAAAAAGAGACATTAAATTAGACGAGATAAAGACGCATACAAAAGCCGGTAAAGAGTTAAGATCCGAGCTTCTGGTTACGTTAAAAGATAAGGCAGGGCTCCGGTATAAAGAAATAATAGATATGCCGATATTCCACCCCCTTAAATATTCTTCTCTGGGTCAATTATATAAGAGAGCTAAAGACAAATTATGAGGGTGCAATGAAATGCTCGGTTTAAAAAATTTTTAGCGGAACAGTCAGGAGGTTTCTTGTCAAATAAGATAAGAACAAAAAGTATAATTAGAGCAAGAATGAACGGAGATAGAGCATAATGATAGATGCAACTTATAAAGGCGCTTTCCATAAAATTACGAATCGCGGTATCGAAGGTAGAAATATCTTTTCTGGCAGTAGTTTGAAAACATTCTTTTTAGAACTTCTGAAGAAAACGAGTGAAAAATTGAATATTAGATTGCTGTCTTATTGTATAACGGACAATCGCTATTGCCTGGTTCTTCAAAACAGCTCGGGTAGACTGCCGGATTTTATGAGAGAGCTAGATGGTCAATATGCGATTAATTACAGAAAAAAAGAAGGTAAAAAAGGCTATATTTTTCCGGATAGATATAAATCTACTTTGATACAGGAAGGCTTATATTTAAGAAAAGTAATAATTCATGTCTTATTAAGCCCGGTTAGAGAAGGAATAACAAATAATCCGTACAACTACAGATGGTCAAGCATAAGAGAGTATTATAGCAATAGTAAAGAGACTATAGTGGATAAAATGTTTACGGAAAAAATATTCAAAAGTAAATCGATATTCAATAAACTTTTGGAAGAATTAAGAAATGAAAATTTACGCGCAAAAAGAACCAGATTCGGAGCAGTAATAGGTGGTGAAAAATTCGGAGAAGAAGCTATTAAAAAGTGCTATGAACTAGGTAATGAAGGAGGTGAAACAAAAGAAATGGTTTTGTTTCAGGATCAAACAGCAGAGATAAATCACATACTTGACACTGTCGATATTGTGATTAATCTCTTCGATAAAAAAATAAAGGTTAAAGGAGATAAAATAAAAGAACACGCAAAACCCGATAAAGAATTAAAATCCGAATTTCTGGTCGCGCTAAAAGATAAGGCAAGTACCCGGTTAATAGATACCCCCCTATTCCACCACCTTAAAGATTCATCTTTCGGGCAATTATGTAAGAGAGCTAAAGACAAATTTATGGACACGTAACAAAAGCAGCCCGGTTTATTAAATCTTTAGCAAAAAAGTTCAGGAGGTCTTCTTGTCAAATGAGATAAGGACTCAATATATAATATGTTTGTTTGTTTTACTTGTAGTTGCATTTAGTTTGCCCGAAAAAGCAAAAGCGCAAGAGTATGGAGGCGGGGCAGGTGGCTTTCTCGAAGGCGAACCAGGAGTAAAAGCAATGGGAATGGGGAATGCTTTTACTGCAATAGCCGACGACGGAAGCGCTTTATTCTGGAATCCTGCCGGTTTGGCTTTTAACAACAACTTAGAATTTTCTTTCATGCGTTCCATAATGTACGAAGATAGGAACAAAAACTACGGAGCCATTGTGATACCTTTTCCCAGAATTACAATAAGCGGAGGATGGTTAGGGCTCCTCGTAACCGACATCGAAGAGAGAGATAGTGCGGATAACTTGATCAATCATTTTCAATCCTCAGAGAATGTTTTTTTATTAGGAGCAGGATTCGCGATTGTTTATAATCCTACAGTTAAATTAAGCATTGGCATAACAGGAAAATATTTATATAATACCTTATATGAATATAAATCTACCGGAGCCGGAATGGATATTGGAACAAAATTATCTGTGAGTTTGCCTTTCGCTATAGATAAGATCGAGCTGGGCGCAGTTATGAAAAATGTCGGAACTTCTATAAAATGGAACACCGCGAGTGAATACGAAGCTACTATACCGAAACAATACCTTATCGGTATGGCGTTTACCATTGCGGAAAGCGGTTCTTATCTTAAATTGATCGGAGAAATTAAATTCAGCGAAAATGAGATTAGATTGGATCATGAAAATTTTAATTGGGGAACAGAAATAAAATTGAAGAAAGTAGAATTCCTTCTCTTAAGAGCAGGATACACCGGAAAAGGCTTTAACCTGGGTGCCGGACTTAAAATCCGACAAAAACAAAGCTCCATAATATTCGATTATGCCTTTACCCCCGACGTGCTATCAACAGAAGGAATGCATAACTTTGGTATAAGCTTCAGATTCTAGAATTGTATTCTGAAGATAAATAACTTTAAGGAGGAAAATCTATGAAGCTTAATTTTGATATAAAACGGTTTACACCTGTTGTTTTCCTTTGCTTGGGGTTTCTGTTTTTCCCTTTTGAAATGCTCTCTCAGGAGGCAAATCCCCTGCCCTTAGTAGCCAACTGGCAAGACGGGCATATCAGCGAGTTAGAGGGTTTTTCTACAGGCTGGCAGATGGACATGATCGAGAAAGGGCATAGTATGATATTGAGTTTTACTTATATTTATCATTACGGTGATTGGTTCGTCAATAGATACCTGGACGTATATTTCAAAAATCCTATTGAAAAAGCTTCCAGATATGGTCTTCCTTTAGTAGTCAAAACGACTCAACCCGAATCAATGCTTTTTAGTAATTACTGGTTAAATCTCCCTCCAGAAGAAAACCCAAATGTGGTAGAAAGCAGTGGATCAGTCCAGGGAAAAGTTTCTCCTTTTGGACCGATCGAACACTGGGAAACGGTTGGCAGATGCTGGGTCAACCCTTCTCTCTTAGAAAATTTAGGATTCACCCCTATAAACTGGTGGAGCAATCCTTTACTGTCCAGATTTCAGGATTGGTATCCCGATCCCCCCTTTGTAATATGGCTTTCCAACAATGAAGCGGGCGATATAGATCACCGTAATTTAGAGGATGATTACAGATTTCAGGATACATACAGCGGTGATCCGAATTACGATGACTGGCAGTTCAGAAATGAAATACTGGGCGGCAGTACGAACCTTACAAATCCGGGTGCCGGAGGATACGAAACGGGGCACGGCTACATTCCAAGATATAACGCTATGTTTGATGGAATGAGAGATCAATTGGATGAATGGTCGGATAAAGTAAAATTCGTCGGGTATATTCACGACCCTCTCTGTTTCGGTAGATGGGACGGATGGATTGGCTATATCCCCGCCCCTATTCCCGGAAGGTTTTCTACCGTACCTTTTATATGGGACGGCTCTTCCACCTCTTACTATGTTAACGACTGGCAGGCAAATAGTGATTACACTGGTTTCTCACCAGAGTTGGAATCGATGAACCTTCTGTTTCAAAGAGATTATTACAAACAGATCAAACCCGACTTCTGGTGGGAAATATCTACCTGGTTCGATCCTGATTATATTGAAAAAATTAAAAACCGTGGCCAGGCAGTACCTCCCGAACGATACGGAGCTTATGTGAAATGGGCTATGTGGTTGACAAGACCGAGGGCTGTACGGGATTTTAAGTTTTCCGCCGATCCTATGGAAGAAAACTGGCAATGGTACAAAACCATTGTAGACGCTGCCGACGAAATACATGTAAATCCTACCTTAGAACGTTTCTGGAAATACAGTGAACCTGTTCTTTTAACGGACATTCCTCACCCATGGCAATACAGAGATGAGTTCTGGCCTGAATTATTCTACAATGGTAACGAAAGAATGAGATGGTATCAGCTCCCGAATAATCTAACCTACGAACCCGCATATAGCGATAATTATACCTCGATTGGAGGAAGAACTTTTAATGTGTGGATAATGGCTAATGTAATAGGGACATCCCCGGAAAGAGAATGGTTAATATACGCATGTACCCCACTACAAGCGGAAATGGATGTTACAGCCGAATTACCCGGATACGGGGATATTACCATCACGGCAAAACGCGGGGGGACTTATTATCTGGTTAGAGAATCCGGGAACGACGAATATATAGAAACGGAACCCAGTGTGAGGGCAGCCGAACTTGATGATATCGAACTTAACACGGGAGAAACACACAGATTCAACGGTATTAATTCCGCCGCTTACAAATGCGATATTACGAGTTACTCCTGGGATTTTGATGACAGTACTACCTCAGACAGTATTGCTGTAAATCACTCTTTCTCTCAACCCGGCACCTATGAAGTCCAGCTTACGGTAACCTCGGATAGTGGAAAATTCGATTCAAGCACCATGGAGGTCACTGTCACAGGAGGTGGAAGCACAACGACCACAACCAGCGGCGGCGACGATGACGATGATGATGATGAAGAAAAAATTATTATTAAAGAAGCCCATAATTTCCCCAACCCGTTTAATCCCGCCAATGGAAGCACCAACATTCGATACAGTATTCGGGAAGCAACTAATGTAACAATAAAAATCTTCGACACAGGGAACAACCTGGTAAAAACACTCATCGAAGATGAACATCAGGAAGAACCCGAAGCGGGATATTATGACATAACCTGGGACGGCAAAAATGGTCAGGGGGAGACGGTAGCAACCGGGGTGTACTTCTTCCTGATCGAAACCTCAGATGGAAAAAAAGAAATCGGAAAAATAGCGGTGATAAGATAAAAAAGCCCACTTTTATCCATCCTGGTAGACATCCTTTAATCAACTATAATGTCTTTCCTTTATCTCTTATCTTTATGCTAATAATATGCAAAAAAGATGCTCTTTTCAACACCTCTTCGGGAAATACTTATATTACAATATCTTTCGCACAGACTTTTGGCACATAAAAGTATTTTTTTCTAAGACTTAAGGATTTCCTACCTCCAATACCGAAAAGAAGTGTTTATCCAATTTTAAATCTTATATAATACTTAATATCAACCGGATTATCCCAAATCTAAAGATGAAAAACCATGTAACTCTTAGATAATTTACAGGCTTGACATTTTGCCTTTGTGGATTAATATACAGATTCAGTATATAACAAGAGTACATTATTGATTGAGTTTTAAAATTTAAAAAATATGAGGAGGTTTCATGAAAAAATTTTTAAAAGTTTCAATGTGTATGTTCTTAGTACTCCTTACAACTGCTGTTTTTGGACAAGGTTCTGCGAATTGCAACCTTGTAGGTGGGTGGTTCAGAGGTCCCTCTCACACAGTTCTTGTTGACTCCACAATAGCAGATACGCTTGCGTTCATAGGAGACGGTGGTTACCTTAAGGTATTAAATATCTCAGACCCTTCAAGCCCCACCGAAGTAGCTAAAATCAGCTTCGAGGGTGTAGTGGATGATATTTTTGCAAAAGATGCACTCCTTTATGTCGCCGGTAGAGGTGCCGGACTGCGCATAATAGACGTCTCCGATCCGACTGATCCGGTAGAGATTGGCTTCAATGATTCGTTAAGTTACGCCCATGGCGTCTATGTACTTGATAGTTTAGCTTATATTGCGTCTGAAGATCTTATATCTGGAGTAGATGGTCTTATAATAATAAACGTATCCGACCCGACTAATCCGGTATTAATTAGTTACTATGTTACAGGAAATATAGCCCTTGATGTTCAGGTAGTTGATAGTTTGGCTTATATTGCCAGTACTTCAGTTGGTCTTCGAATAATAAACGTGTCCGATCCGACTAATCCTGCGGAAATTGGTTCCTACGATACAGGAGGTAGCGCCCGTGGCGTCCAGGTAGTTGACAGTTTAGCCTATGTGGCGGATTACGATGGGGGTCTTCGAATAATAAACGTGTCCGATCCGACCAGTCCGTCAGAGATTGGCTTCTCTAATATAGGTAATCTTGCCGAGGGTGTCTACGTGGTTGATAGTTTAGTTTATGTCGCAAATGGATATCAAGGTCTTCGCGTAATAAACGCAGTCGATCCGACCAGTCCGGCAGAGATTGGTTTTTATAATACGGCACGTTATTCCCTCGATGTATGTATTATGGACAGTTTAGCCTACGTTTCTGATCGAGAGAACGGTTTGCGTATAATAAATATATCTGACCCGACCAGTCCGTCGGAGATTGGCTATTATGATACACGTAGCTCAGCCCAAGACGTCTTTGTCGTTGACAGTTTAGCTTATGTTGCTGATAATTACGATGGCTTGCGAATAATAAACGTAGCCGATCCGACTGATCCGGTAGAGATTGGGTTTCATGCTCAGGGAGGATACGCCATTAGTGTCTACGTGGTTGACAGTTTAGCCTATGTTGTTTACGACGGAGGTGCTTTCTACATATTAGACGTATCCGATCCAACCAATCCATCACAGCTTAGCTCCTACGGTATAGGATCTAATGGCCGTGACGTCCGGGTAATTGACACTCTTGCCTATGTCATAGACCGGACTGACGGGCTTCTAATAATAGACGTGTCAGATCCGACCAGTCCGTCAGAGATTGGCTCCTGTGATCCGACGAATAATAACCAGGCTGTCTACGTACTTGACAGTTTAGCCTATATTGCGGCTGATGATTATGGTCTTCGAATAATCAATGTATCCGATCCCACCAGTCCGACGGAGATTAGCTACTACGATACAGGTAGTTATGCCCGTAATGTCCAGGTCATCGACACTTTGGCCTACGTCGCCGACTACGAGGACGGGCTTCGAATAATAAACGTGGCCGATCCGATTAATCCATCACAGATTGGCTTCTATAATACAGATAATTTTGCTGAGTGTGTCTTTGTGGTTGACAGTTTTGCCTATGTTGCCGATCACTTTGATGGTCTCCGCATAATAAATGTTGCCGATCCGACTAGCCCGTCGGAAATTGATTACTACGATACGGGACATGAAGCCCACACTGTATTTATGGTCGACAGTTTAGCCTACGTTGCGGACTATTATGATGGTCTTTACATTATAAGTCATAGCGGAGCACTTCCTATGACAATGGCAGTTGCATCTCCCAACGGAAGCGAAGACTGGACGACAGGAGACATGCATGATGTTACCTGGACTTCAAGTGGTACAAGCAGACGTGTTAAAATCGAATACTCGACGGACAACGGTTCAGTCTGGTCGAACGTGATTGCAAGTATACCCGATACAGGTGCTTATTCTTGGCAGATACCTGATAACCCTTCGGATAGTTGTCTTGTGAGGATAAGGGACTTAGACGGATATCCTTCAGATGCCAGTGATGGAATATTTAAGATCTCAAATCCTTCAGCCGTTCCAATTGATAAATTACCTAAAGTTTATTCCATGAATATAAAAAGCATAGCGGTAGATAATCAGTTTGAACTTATATATTCCCTCCCGGAGAAAGCTAATGTAAGATTCTGCATATACGATGTAACGGGAAAGATCGTAAGGGAGGTTTCGGATGAAGAAGAACCAGGCTTTTATTCAAGAAAGATAGATATGAGCGGTGGACCAAAAGGAGTCTTTTTCATCAGAATGGAAGCAAATGAGAAAAAGTTTGTAAAAACAAACAAGGTTATATTGTTAAAGTAATTTGAAATAAAGATTGCCTTACTTAGTGTAGTAAGTAAATAGATAAACTCGCAAAAAATTACTTAAAATGATAAAAGGTGTTTGGGTAATACCCCCTTTTATTAAAATACTTTATATTGCGATATGGGATTAAGCAAACCAAGAATATGTTACCAAAGGGACGGTACTTAATACTGTGACATTAGTTCCTATTACTTACTCACTATCAACAGCTTATCATTTAATTCGAAATTTGATTTTACAATTTGCTGCCATAAAAAGCAAGACCATGGCAGCTAATTATCATTCGGCACATAATCATTAGTATTTAGAAAAGAAACAAATAGATGCTATTTAACTCGATCGATTTTGCAATATTCTTACCGATAGTTTTTATTCTCTATTGGTTTGTGACAAATAAAAATTTAAAGTTGCAAAATTTCTTAATAGTAATTGCCAGTTATTTTTTTTATGGATGGTGGGATTGGAGATTTTTATCTTGCATTATTTTCAGTACATTAGTCGATTATTCTGTCGGGCTAAGATTAAAAACAGAAAACAAAAACTCAAAGAGAAAAATCCTACTCTGGACAAGTATATTAGTAAATCTAGGCTTACTGGGATTTTTCAAATATTTCAACTTTTTTCTTGCTAATTTTAAAACTGCGTTTTCGTTTTTCGGTCACGACATAAAAGGTAACTCTTTGAATATTATTTTACCGGTCGGCATTAGTTTTTACACCTTCCAAACATTAAGCTATTCCATCGATGTGTATAGAAGGAAAATGGAGCCAACAAAAGATTTCATTGCATTTGCTGCATTTGTAAGTTTCTTTCCTCAGTTAGTTGCCGGACCAATCGAAAGAGCAACCCGTTTACTTCCGCAGTTTTATACACGTAGGTCATTTGACTATTCAAAAGCCGTGGATGGAACGCGACAAATACTTTGGGGACTATTTAAAAAAATTGTGATTGCGGACAACTGTGCCAGGTTTGCCGATCAAATCTTTGGCAACTCAGCAAACCTGAACGGAAGTACATTGGTTTTAGGCGTATTATTTTTTACATTCCAAATATATGGAGATTTTTCCGGCTATTCTGACATTGCAATCGGGACAGCAAGGCTTTTTGGTATTAACCTTATGAGAAATTTTGCATTTCCTTACTTTTCTAGGGATATTGCTGAATTTTGGAGACGCTGGCACATTTCACTTACAACATGGTTTCGAGATTATCTTTATATTCCTTTAGGTGGAAGCCGGGGCGGAACCTGGATGAAGGTAAGAAATACTTTTGTTATTTTTATTGTTAGCGGTTTTTGGCACGGCGCAAATTGGACTTTTATAATTTGGGGAGCATTAAATGCCATTTATTTTTTACCTCTCTTACTGACAAAAAACAACCGAAAGAATTTAGATATCGTGGCTCAAGGAAAATATCTGCCAAATTTCAAAGAATTTGCTTCTATGTTAATAACATTTATATTAACTGTTTTTGCCT
The DNA here is from genome assembly GCA_964418485.1 of uncultured bacterium. Lineage (GTDB taxonomy): Bacteria > Hydrothermota > UBA3072 > UBA3072 > UBA3072 > JAFGHJ01. The sequence continues at coordinate 11,326 of CAYQMH010000061.1, forward strand.
GGATATTTTTTAGAGCGGAAAATATTGGGCATGCTTTCAGCTATATATCTAATATTTTCTCAAATTCATTGTTTGCAGTACCAAGTTTCTCAGATATGAGAAAAGCTTTAGTAACGATTATTCTTGTAATAATCTTCATCGTCATCGAATGGACCGGAAGAGAACAGCAATATGCAATTGAACATTTAGGGTTAAAATGGAAACGACCTGTTAGATATGCAATTTATTATGCGCTGATAATCGCAATATACTGGTTTGGTGGCGAAAAACAACAATTTATTTATTTCCAATTTTAAAAAACGAAATGAACAATTTTATCAAACGACTATTAATATTTGGGGCACCTATCGCTTTTATCTTCTTAGGAATTGTATGTTATAATATTTATTTAGATCCTTTTGGTGTAATTAAAGGCAATATGGCGTTACAGAAAACAGAGCCAAATCAACATTATTTAAAAATAAGATACATTTTAAACAATCCTCAAAAATATAACTCTTTTCTATTTGGTGCTTCAAGAGTCGGTAAGATTGATGTTACCAAGATTCCCGATTCAAATAGCTGGTATAATTTCGCATATTCAGAGGCTATCCCTTTTGAAACATTAGAAGATTTAAAACTTTTATTGCGAAATAATATCCAAATAAAAAGAATTCTAATTGGATTGGATGAAACATCATACATGGTATCTCCAGAAATGCATAAAAAGCAAAGCCTCAGACAACCATATAAGAACTTATTCAGCACATACTTATATTATCTTTTTTTAAAGCCGGATTATACACTTTATAGAAACATTAAATATGCAGATACAGCCAGATTTTATTCAAAAGGAGCATATGAAATAGTATATAAAACCGGAAATTTTCCTCCTAACAAGAAGGATATCTTCATCGAAAACAATAAAGATCTTCATATTAGAGACTCGATATTCAACAAGCCTTATTGGAAGTATTATTATAAAGAAAGAATAGATAAAACTATTAACGAAATTTACGAAATTAAAAAGATATGTGAATTAAATAAAATTGAAGTGATTTTTTTCTTGAATCCTATCTACAAAGAGACATATTTAAAAGCTATTTCAAATTGTTATTTTAATTTCGTTAAAAAATTATCATCAATAATTCAATTTTATGATTTTAGCGGCTTAAATGAAATAACTACAAATAATTTAAATTATTATGAAAATAGCCATTATAGAACATTTGTGGGTGATAAAATTTTAAATAATATTTTTAACTCTAAAATGAACAATGTGCCTTTTGTTAATAGAAATAATGTTGATTCAGTTATTACAAAGAAAAAGAATGAATTAATAAAGCATAAATACACAACAGACTATATACTACATACGCCATGCGAGGATACAGCGAAGGCACGTATAGCTAACCGCCTAAAAAACAAATAACTAACGCATAGATGACAAATAGCAGCGCATATCTGACACAATTTGTAGCAGCGCATGTCTGACATCT
>CAYQMH010000062.1:0-12618 GCA_964418485.1 uncultured bacterium
TCCTTGGCTGCGGGTTTTTGCTTTTCGAAATGGGAATGGAGGTCTTAATAATTGTTTTGATTCTTGTATCATTAGCCATTATTACTTACTTAATTTATGGTAAAGTAAGAATGAAAGAGGAATATGCTTTATTATACCTGATTGAAAGAATTACCGCCAAAGAATTAACCACACACTCACTTGAAGAAGAGCTTAAAGGAATAATAAGAGAAAGAGACAAAATCGAAAAAGACCGTTTCGACGAATTGATTGAGAAATGCCATATAATTGATATTGAAGGCAAAACAGAGTTAAACGAATTTTTCAAGCTAACCGCAAAAAAACTTTCACAGCCTCTGGATATACCTGAAGAGAAACTTTACGAGCTTCTCTTGAAAAGAGAAAAAGAAAGTACAACTTCCATAAATCCGGATATCGCCATACCGCACATAATAATCGAAGGTGAAAAACACTTTGATATTTTACTTGCGAGATGTAAAGAAGGTATAAAATTCGGAGAGGAAATTCCCGGAATTAAGGCAGTGTTCGTACTGGTAGGAACGAGAGACGAAAGAAATTTCCACCTTAGAGCTCTCGCCTCCATAGCACAAATTATAAGCGCAAAAGATTTTATGACGAGATGGATGAGGGCAAAAAATATAGAAAACTTGAGAGATACAATTCTTCTGGGAGAACGGAAGAGACAAACATAAACCCCGCAACCCGCTGACCGCCCTCCGCTTTCCGCAAAATATTTCAAAAGAAAAATAGAGGAGATATTGGGTATAAGCGGTTAGCCGAGGCTGTGCCAAAAGTCCAAATTTAACGGATTTCTAAAAAATAAGCCTTTGAAAAACAAGAACTTAGTTTTCTGCAAATTGCGAAAAAGAAGGTTTTGGCACAGCCTCAGCCGTAAGCGGTAAGCTATTGGCGGTGTTATCATTGACAAGAATCTTCTTTATTATATTCTTTATAGATAGTTGTAAATATAGCTTTTTGAAGGATACTTTTAATATGAAATCTGTAATCGTTATACCGACATATTGGGCCAGAGTAAAACCCCGTAAAGAGGACTTGGTTTACGACCATCCTACACCGCTTGATGGTAATGGTACTCTTGGCCGATTACTTGAAAGTCTTAAAATTCTAAAGGGAAGTAACTTCGATGTAATTGTCATAAGCTGTACTACAAATCCATCTATAGGGAAAGAAGTAAAAGATAAGGTTGATAAAATAATCGAACCTTTCAGAAAAAATTATAAAATCCTACATTTTTCTCATCCGGATTTATTAAAATTTTATAAACTGGCAGAGGAAAAAAGTGCAACTGAATATATTCCATACCTTAACTTAGAGGGATATTCTAACATTAGAAATATGTGCTTAATACTTCCACACATTTTAAAAGCCGATGTTTCTATTTTGATCGATGACGATGAAGTTTTTGAGGACCCTGATTTTATTAAAAAAGCTCTGGAGTTTGTAGGCAAAGATGAAATATTCGCAGTAGCGGGTTTTTATCTTCAGGCACATGGTGTTTACAAATTTAACGAAAGAAAAGAATGGTGGAAAACATTCTGGGATAATACCGGAGCAATGAACAGAGCATTTAAAATAATTGATAATCCTCCCCGGTTAAAAGATACTCCTTTTGTGTTTGGGGGAAATATGGTAATTCATAAGAATATGTTTACGCGGGTTTTATTCGATCCATATATTTCCCGTGGTGAAGATATAGATTTTCTATGTAATGCTAAATCAAAAGGATTTAAATTTTTACTTGATAGAGAGCTTAGCATAAAACACCTCCCCCCAAAAGGACAAAATCCATTATGGCTCAAGATGAGAGAAGATATTAAGCGATTTATATATATGATGACAAAATTAAAAAAAAGGGGTTATCCTATAGAGAAAACCATGCCCTATCCTGGATATTTTTTAACAGGCAGTTTATATTTTAAAATAATCCTTACAAATATTCTTTTATTTTTCCGTACTCTTTTTAATGGAAAAATAAAAGAAACTCCGCATTTTCTAAAAAATATAATTCTTATATTTAAATACAGAAAGAATGCATCTTCTAATTACCCTAAATTTGAAAAAATGGAAAATAACTGGCGAGATTTTATGAACTGGATCGACGAAAACAGAAACGCGATTAAAACAATTATAGGTTAGTGAATGTGTCGGTAATAACATTTCTTCTTCAGACTGTTTTCATATCTTTTTCGGGAGTTATGGCTCCGGGACCTATAACTGCTGTAACAATCGGTAAGGGCAGTAAAAATCCTCACGCCGGAGCGCTAATTTCTTTAGGACACGGTATAGTGGAATTCCCCCTTATTTTCCTTATTTTTTTTGGTTTCGATTCTCTGATTAACATACATTATGTCCGTGAGGGCATAGGAATTGCGGGAGGCTTATTTTTATTATGGATGGGTATAGATATATTACGTACCCTAAAAATTTCCAAATTAAAAGATAAGATGGAAAAACGTGCTCCGATAGCCGCCGGCGTTTTTCTCAGTCTGGGTAACCCTTACTTCATAATCTGGTGGGCAACTCTGGGAGCTGCTTTAATTACGCGTTCGGCTGAATTCGGTTTTTTCTGGTTTGGCGTTTTTGCCATTGTACATTGGCTTTGTGACTTTATATGGTTATACTTCCTCTCAATAATGTCTTATAAAGGCGGCGTTTTTTTTGGCAAAAAATTCCAAAAAGGGATTTTTTTAATTTGTGGTGTTTTTCTCTTTTTCCTTGGCGGAAAGTTTATATGGGATGGGTTAATAGGTTTTATGATTTAGATTCAACCACTACCTGTTAAAACAGTTGTCTTTTTAATTGGAAAATATCTGTATAGTCGTTAAAATCAAAGGTTCTGATTTTCATCATTTGGCTTATTCCCTGTGTCGGTATAATTATAAATCAAACTTTTTATTTTATTTGCTTTTTCTATCCTACCTAATTCAATATATGCTTTATATTCATATTCTAATGGCAAGACAGGTATTTGCATATTATTAAAATTTACATATTCTTTTAAATCATTTAAATTTGGTGGAGCAAGCCATTTTTCATTCGCTTTCTTTTCTAAATCACCCATTATTTCAACATCTATGTTATTTATTTTAAACTTCCCAAAATGTGATTTAATCTTTTCTGAAGTTTTTAATTTAACTTTTTTTATTACATACTTAATAAAAATCTTTTCAAATTCATAAGCCCCATAAGAGTCTGTTTGAATATCAATATCTCTAATATTAGTATCTAATCCTCTGATTGCGAATGAGAAACTTCCAGTAATAACCCAATTTATTTTTTTGTTTTTTAATTTATCGTAGATAATTTTAACTACATCTAATATTTCGGATTTGATTTCCATTTTATTGCTAAAAAGAGTACACGGGGTAACAGACGATTAAGTAGTAATAAAAAACACAATTAAAGCCCTGTATTCTCTGTGTCTCCGTGTCTCTGTGTGAGAATAAATTTTTACATTTTTCAGATATCCAGGTTTTCCACAAACTGCGCGTTGGCTAAAATGAAATCCTTCCTGGGTTCAACCGCATTCCCCATCAATATATCGAACATCCGGTCTGCTTCTATTGCATCCTCAATCGATACTCTTTTTAAAATCCTGTTTTCCGGATTCATCGTTGTTTCCCAGAGCTGTGACGGATTCATTTCGCCTAAGCCTTTAAATCTTTGCACTCTGGCTTTATCGCTCCCAATTACTTCTATTTCTTTTTCTTTTTCTCTTTCCGTGTATGCCCATTTTTTCTTCCTTCCATCGCTTACCTGGTAAAGAGGAGGCTGGGCTATATAAAGATTTCCGTTTTCTATGACTTCTTTTGCATATCTAAAGAAATAGGTCAGAAGTAACGTTCTTATGTGCGCACCATCTATATCGGCATCTGTCATTATAACAACTTTATGATACCTGAGTTTATTATAATCAAAATCTTCTTTACCGATACCAACACCTAAGGAAGAAATTAGTGTACTTATCGTAGCATTAGCGAGCACCTTATTTAATCGCGTTTTCTCCACATTTAACAATTTACCTCTTAAAGGAAGAACTGCCTGAAAAGTTCTGTCTCTACCCTGTTTCGCCGAACCTCCTGCCGAATCTCCTTCAACGATAAAAATTTCAGAGGCTTGGGGGTCTCTCGAAGAACAGTCGGCAAGTTTGCCGGGAAGGTTGGCTGAATCCAGGGCACTCTTTCTTCGGGTAATGTCTCTGGCTTTCTGAGCAGCCACTCTGGATCTCGCTGCAACAATTGATTGGTTTATTATCTTTTTTGCCGCTTGCGGGTTCCTTTCCAGATATTCGAAAACGCCGTCGCCAACCACAGACGAAACAAGTCCTTCCACTTCCCTGTCACCCAATCTTGTCTTTGTCTGTCCCTCAAATTGAGGTTGCGGAAGTTTTACCGAAACAACAGCAGTCAGACCTTCCCTTATATCGTTTCCCATCAATTTTGGATCTTTTGGAGAAATAATCTTCTGGTTCTTTGCGTACTGGTTTATACTTCTTGTAAGAGCGCTTTTAAATCCCGAAAGATGAGTTCCTCCCTCGATCGTCCTGATATTGTTTGCATATGTAAATATATTCTCGGTGTAGGAATCGTTGAACTGAAGCGCAACTTCTATAACACAAGAATTGACAGCCTTATTTATATATATTGGATGACGATGTATAGGATTTTTATTCTTGTCGAGATATTCTATAAATTCTTTTATCCCACCTCTATACTGAAAACTTTCAACTTTACCTTCCGGTTTAAAGTTGAGCTCGATCTTAAGTCCTTTATTAAGGAATGCCAATTCCCTTAAGCGTTCATCCAGATATTCCCTGCTAAACTTAATTTTATCAAAAATTTCAGGATCGGGATAAAAAGATACTTTTGTTCCTGTTGTTTTTCTCATGGCTCCTTTTTTTAACTCGGTGACAGTTTTCCCCCTTTCGTAGTCTTGAGTCCACAAATAACCGTCTCTTGCTACTTCAACTTTCATCCAGGAACTAAGTGCGTTAACGACCGAAACTCCTATACCGTGAAGCCCCCCTGATACTTTATATATATTGGAATCGAATTTTCCTCCCGCGTGGAGAGTCGTCATTACTACTTCCACAGCAGGTTTGTTTTCTTCTTTATGTAAATCAATTGGAATGCCACGACCATTATCGATTATTACAACCAAATTGTCTTCCTCGATAGTAACATTAATTCGGTCACAGTATCCAGACATTGCTTCGTCGATTGAATTGTCGACGACCTCAAATATCAGATGATGAAGACCTCTTTTACTAGTGTCTCCTATGTACATTGCCGGTCTTTTTCTAACTCCTTCCAAATCTTTCAAGACTTTTATACTCGAAGCCGTGTATTCGTTCTTTTCCATTAACCCTCCCTGAGATAGAATCGAATTTCTTTTATCACTTTCTTTCCTGCTCTTTGGTTTAGCGCTGCTATCAACTCATCTTTAAAAAAAGTGAGCTCATTTAACCATGCAGAAGAATTTACCTCTAAACTCAACTTTTTGTCCTTAAAACCTATAGGCGTTGCGTGTTTGGCAATTACATGCGGACAGATTTCATCCCACTGGTTTAAGACTTCTATCTTAAGAAGACTTTCCCCGAGCGGTTTAGAATGTATGTATTTTTTCAGCACATTTGCTAATAAATGGGGTTCCATCTCTTTCCTCTATTATATATCTACTACAATCTTTACCATATTCAATATCTTCTTTAGTAGTTGTAATTAAAACTTGTTTTGCCCTCTTTAAGAATTCGGTCAAAGAATCGGAATTTCTTTTATCCAAACCGCCTAACATTTCATCTATAAGCAGTATTGGTTCTTCTTCTCTTATATCCGTCAGGATTCTGGAAATTCCCATTTTCAAAGATGCTATGAGCAATTTTTTTATTCCAAAAGAAGATGACTCCTTTGCCGGATGATTCTCAATCTCAATGGCGATTTCATCTCTGTGGGGACCCAATAAAGTGTAGCCTGCTTCGATTTCTTGTTGTCTTTTTCTATTAAAATCTGCCTCGATATTATCGTAATCAGCTCCCGGAATATATCTTATCGCAACTGCTTTCCCCGTAAGATCCCTAAATATTTCCTGGGTATAAAAAGAGAGTTTCTTTACAAAAAAACTTCTTGCCTCCACTATGGGATAAATTGTTTTAATCAACTGCTTTTCCCATAATTCGAAATTGCCAAAACGTTTCCTCTTCTTAGCATCAAGAAGAAGTTTATTTCTCTGTTTTTTTGCCCTTCTATATTCATATAAATAATTGAGGTATTTTCTGTCACATAGAGAAATACTTATATTCATAAAATAACGCCTGCTTTCGGGTCCTCCATTTATTATTTCTATGTCTTCGTTAGTTAACGTCACAACAGGAATTATTCCGAAAGCTTCTTTTATACTATTTTGCATCAAATCGTCGATAAAAATCTCTTTCTTTTCCAAGTATTTAACCTTAACTTCTGTATCCCCATATGTTCCGGAAAGAGTAAAAAAATCTTTGCCAAAACTAATAAGATTTTCCATTCTTTGGGTCCTGAAGGAACTAAAAGTAGAAAGAAAATAAACCATTTCTATTAAATTGGTTTTTCCAACACTATTATCCCCAACAATCAAATTTCTTCCTTTCTGGAACTCCAAATTCAAGGACCCAAAATTTCGATAATTCTTGCAATATATGCTTTTAAGAAACATTTCTTATACATGAATATATACAAAAACCCTGATTAGTCAAGGGACAATATAGTTAGCATATTGCAATTTTAGATACGGTATTTTAGGTAAAAGTGCTCTACAATCCTAATTTATTCTACCTAAAAACGCAATTTAAATATCAAAAATTAAAAAGCAAAATTTTCAACAAAGAAGTCAGAAGGTGCGAAGTAAGAATACGGAATCCCACTACCTCACCCTACTAATTGGACGCAGATGAACGCAGATTTAACAAGGATCTTTAATTCGCTGTTTTTCTTAATGAATTTTGAAGTTTTATATGTAATTTTTCATTTTGATATTTGATTTTTTAATTATCTTACGGCGCTTGACAAAAGTATGTTTTTTTTTATTTTATAGGCGTTATGGATTTAAATATCAATGTTGTAAATCTTCCTAAAGATGGGAGTAAGATAGATTTGGATATTAAAAAAGAAGACTTTTCTATTAATGAAATTACGGGTGACGTACACGTATACGCGTGGATACATAAGAGTGGTAACTCTTATAACGTAAAAGGCTTTGAGGAATATACTCTAATACTTAAATGTTCCAGATGCCTTGAGGATATTAAACAACTCGAGAAACGTAACTTCAATTTAGAATTTAAAGAAAAGGTAGATTACGCCACTTATGGTAAGTCAAGTAGGGAAACCGATGAAACCGAAAGCGAATATATTGTAGCAAATGATTGTATTAATTTAGGCCCATTTCTTCGTGATGAAATAATACTTTCGGTTCCCATGAAACCGCTATGCGGTGAAGAATGTATGGGGCTTTGTCCGATTTGCGGTATTAATCTTAATAAGAAAACTTGCGCACATAGCAAAAAAAGAGAAAAAAGTCTTACTTAATCAAACTCAAAGTAAAACTATTGGAGGATTTTATGCCAGTTCCAAAAAGGAGATCTTCGCGTACTCGCGGAAAAAAAAGAAGGACTCACTGGAAAATTAAAGAAAACAACTTGGTGGAATGTTCTCATTGTCATTCATTGACAAAACCACACAGAGTCTGCCCAAACTGCGGATATTATAAAGGTCGTCTGGTTTTAAAGGGTCTTGAAAAAACTTAATGAAGATCGCGGTTGATGTTATGGGGGGCGACTATGCTCCCCGTAAGATTATCGAGGGCACAAAACTAGCATATAAAGAGCTGGGAAATTTAATCGAAATTCAGCTCGTAGGCAACAAAGAAATAATCAAACGATTTGCTGTTTCTGATAAATTTTCAATTGTCGACACCTCACAAACCGTAAGCGCAGGGGAACCTCCATTGGAAGCGTACCGAAAGAAAAAGAATTCTTCCCTGGCAAAGGCAGTAGAGCTTCAGAAAAACGGTAAGGCCGATGTTACAATTTCAGCCGGGAATACTGGCGCTGCTGTAGCTTTTTCTATACTTTCGCTTGGCCGTCTAAAAGGCGTGGACAGACCCGCTCTGGCTACTTTTTTCCCAACGAGAAAAGGGAAAGTCCTGGTACTTGACGTTGGTGCAAATTCGGGAGTAAAACCTGAAAATCTCAGGGACTTCGGCGTTATGGGTTCTTTGTACCTCGAAAAAGTATTTAACCTTAATAACCCTTCGGTAGGCTTACTCTCAATGGGAAGAGAAGATACTAAAGGCGGAAAAAATATAAAAGAAGCCCACAATTTGCTTTCAGAAGCGAATATAAACTTTATAGGTAATGTAGAAGGATATGATATATTAAGCGGCGATGCGGACGTTGTGGTTTGCGACGGATTCGCGGGTAATGCGGTTTTAAAATTCGGAGAATCGATGGTCGATTTTGTTCTCTCTGAGATAAAAGAAGGAACGTCAAAAAATCTAATCGCTGCTCTGGGCGGTTTTCTAACACGCCCTGTATTCAAAAATTTGATGAAAAAAGTAAATTATGAAGAGTATGGAGGAGCTGTACTGTTGGGTATCAATGGTATTACAGTAATTTGCCACGGTAAATCCAACGAGATAGCCATTAAAAACGCAATACTTAAGGGTTATAAATTTTACGATTTAAAAGTTAATTCTTTGATACAGGAAAGTTTAAGTCAATGAAAACAGCACTTATCTTCCCGGGGCAGGGAATCCAGAGAGTGGGGATGGGAAAAGATTTGTATGAAAAATTCCCTATCGCAAAACACTTTTACGACGAAGCAGATAAACTGCTGGGGTTTTCTATAAAAGAGATTTCCTTTAACGGGCCCGAAGAAGTATTAACAGAGTCGAAAAATGCTCAGGTCGCAATACTTCTAAACTCATACGCGATTTTCAGTATTTTAAAGGATAAACTCGACTTTTCTTGTGTCGCCGGGCACAGTCTCGGTGAATATACAGCTCATTTGGTAGCCGGAACATTCAATTTCGCTGACGCTCTCCACGTAGTTCGTTTTAGAGGTGAGCTTATGAGTACCGTAAATAAAGGCGCAATGTGTGCAGTAATAGGACTACCATCCGAAAAAGTCATAGAAATAGTAAACTCATCAGAAGGTATGGTTAAACCCGCAAATTTCAATACACCCCTACAAACTGTTATTACGGGTGAAGTCGAAGCCGTTAAAAAAGCCGAAAAAAAACTAGAGGCTGAGGGAGCAAAGGTTATCCCCCTTGCGGTTTCAGGAGCTTTTCATTCTCCCTTAATGAAGAAAGTCACTATACCTTTTAAGAAAGTTCTTTCGAAAACCGAAATTAAAAATCCTCGAGTACCCGTTTATTCAAATGTTACCGGGGAAAAAGTTACAGAAACTTCCGATATATTGGACCTTTTGGGCGCTCATATAGAAAAACCCGTACGTTGGGTAGATACTCTTTTAAACATGCAAAGAGATGGGATAAAGCGTTTTATAGAGATTGGTTATAGCAGTATTTTAATTAAAATGGTAAAAAAGACACTTGACAAAGTCGAAACAATGAGTATTTCTTATCCAGAGGAAATACGGAGGTTTATTAGTGAATAAAAAAGTGGCTTTAATTACAGGAGGCGCAGCAGGTATCGGAAAAGGTATAACCTTAAAACTCGCTTCAAAGGGAATCAACTGTGTTATTTTTGACGTCCAGGATGGATCAGAATTGGCCGAAGAGGCTAAAAGCTTAGGAGTCGAGTCTTCCTTTATGAAAGTCGACATAACGGATTCTAAAGGTGTTACTTTAGCGGTCAAAGAGGTGAGTTCTTCGCTGGGTGATATAAATATACTGGTAAATAATGCCGGGATAACACGTGATAATTTACTTATGAGAATGAAAGAAGAAGATTGGGACAAAGTAATACAAATAAATTTAAAAGGCGTTTTTAATTGTACAAAAGCAGTTATCCGTGGAATGATGAGTTCTCGTTGGGGAAGAATTATTTCTGTTTCCTCAGTAGTCGGAATTATGGGAAATGCCGGACAGTCAAATTATGCCGCTTCGAAAGCCGGAATAATTGGTTTTACAAAATCGATTGCCAGAGAAGTTGGCTCAAGGAATATTACCGCAAATGCTATTGCACCCGGTTTCATAAAAACCGAAATGACAGATAAACTCCCCGAAACAGTTAAAGAAGATTATCTGTCAAAAATACCTCTAGGTAAATTCGGAGAGGTCGAAGATGTGTGTAATCTGGTTGGTTTTCTTGTTTCTGACGAAGCTTCTTATATCAGCGGACAGGTAATTCAAGTTGACGGAGGACTTCTAACTTAAAAAATAAATAATAGGAGGTTTTTTGTATGGCTTTAATGGATAAAGTAAAGAAAATTATAGTTGAACAATTAGGTGTTGATGAATCCGAGGTTACACCGAATGCGCATTTTATAGACGATCTCGGTGCCGATTCGCTTGATACCGTAGAGTTGATACTTTCCTTCGAGGAAGAATTCGATATCAGTATTCCCGACGAGGATGCCGAAAAATTAGAAACAGTTGGTAAAGCGGTTGAATATTTAAAGGCACATATAGAAGAAGAAGAGTAAGGTAATGCACCGTGTAGTTGTCACGGGAGTGGGAGTAGTCACTCCTGTCGGAATAGGTATCCAGGAATTCTGGAAAGCCCTTAAAAATGGTGAAAACGGGATCTCAAGAATCACCAAATTTGATCCTTCTCCCTTCAAGAGTCAGATTGCCGGAGAAGTTAAGGGTTTTGAGCCTTCAAAACGATTAGACGTCAAAGAAATACGAAGATTAGATCTGTTTATACTGTATGCTCTGTACTCTACTGCTGAAGCAATTGAAGATAGCGGCCTGGATCTTGAAAGCCTGGATATGGACAGAGTAGGTGTTATTTATGCTTCCGGTATAGGCGGAGAGAATACCTGGGAGGAGGAACATACTAAATTATTGGAAAAAGGTCCCGGAAAGGTAAGTCCTTTCTTTATTCCTGCTCTTATCATAAATATGGCTGCCGGAATGATTGCAATGAAATTCGGCTTCAGAGGCACAAATTATGGTGTTGTTTCTGCTTGTTCTTCTTCCGGGCATGCTGTTGGAGAGGCTTTCCGGAAGGTCCGTTCGGGAGAAATGGATATAATTGTTGCAGGAGGAAGCGAAGCCCCTTTAGGGCCTCTTGCTGTTGCCGGTTTCTGCGCAGCCAGGAGTCTATCTACAAGAAACGATGAACCTGAAAAAGCTTCCAGGCCTTTTGACAAAGGCAGAGATGGATTCGTTATGTCCGAGGGTTCGGGTACGCTTATTCTTGAGAATCTAGAAAGTGCCAGGAAAAGAGGTGCAACTATATACGGTGAAATAGTAGGATATGGGGCTTCGGATGACGCTTTTCATATTACCGCTCCGAATGAAACGGGAGAGCCTCAAGCCATGGCAATGAAAAGAGCCATGGAAGATGGTAATATAAAAGAAGAAGAAGTCGACTACATAAACGCTCATGGGACATCGACAATACTTAACGACAAGACTGAAACCAAGGTAATCAAACAAGTTTTCGGAGATAGAGCCTACGAAATAAACATTTCTTCAAGCAAATCCATGACCGGCCATCTTCTGGGCGCCACTTCGGCTGTAGAATCTATTATATGTGTTTTGAGTCTACGTGACGGAATTATTACTCCTACCACTAATTATGAAATACTCGATGAAGAATGTGACCTTAATTACACTCCGAATAAGGCTGTAAAAAAGGATATAAAGATTGCCCTTTCAAATTCATTCGGTTTTGGCGGGCACAATGTGACACTTGCTTTTAAAAAATATGAGGAGTCCGGTTGAATATAATAGTATGCATAAAACAGGTTCCTGACCCAGAACACGCTAAAATGGACGCGGAATCCGGCACTGTTGTGCGCGAGGGTGTAGAACTTATGGTTAATCCTTTTGACCTGTACGCCATAGAAGAGGGTCTGCGTTTAAAAGAAAAAATGGGAGGAGAAGTTGTAGCTATTTCCATGGGACCTCCGCAGGCTGAAGCAGCTTTAAGAGAAGTTATCGGTATGGGAGTAGACCGGGCTGTTTTACTGACTTCACGCGACTTTGCAGGAGCCGACACATGGGCAACTTCTTACACTCTTGCCAAAGCGTGCGAAAAAATAGGAAACTATGATATAATTATTTGCGGTAAGCAGGCAATAGATGGGGATACAGCTCAGGTTGGTCCTGGTATAGCAGCACAACTTTCTATACCTCAGATTACTTTTGTAAGAAAAATAGACGAAATTTCAGAAAAAAATATTAAGGCAGAAAGACTGGTCGAGGGCGGTTATGAAGTTATTTCTTCCCCATTGCCTCTCTTGATCACGGTGGTTAAAGAAATAAACGAACCACGGCTTCCCACCTTAAAAGGGAGACTGAACGCTAAAAAAGCCGAAATAGCTCACTGGGGTCCCGAAGATATCGGGGCCGATAAGGATAAAATCGGAATGAACGGATCTCCTACTAAGGTAGACGAAATTTTTACGCCGGATCTATCAAAAGACG
>CAYQMH010000063.1:0-12583 GCA_964418485.1 uncultured bacterium
TTCTCGACTTGACTATTCTACTATAATAATTATTATTTCAATATGATATTAATTTTTTTAACCCTTAGTAGTTGGTTAAGTCTTCAATCAAACACTGCTAAAAACGTTGATTTTGATGTATCCGGAAATAATTATGAAAATACAAGAATAGAATTTACTATTCCCGGTTTTTATCTGGATACGGTCTTAATTAATGATAAAGAATATTCAAAGGTCAGTATACCCGGTGTTGTTAATGATATGAAAAAAGGTTATCCGCAGGTTCCTAGAATAGCTAAAAGCGTTATTATCCCAAATGATAAGAAAATGAAAGTCAGAATCATAGAGGAAGATGTTATAAGATTAGAAGCTCCGCCTATTATTCCATCTAAAGGTAATATTTTAAGGAGTGTTTCTCCGGATGCTGTTCCGTATACTTTTAGCGATTTTTATTCGTCGGGAGGTGTATTTCCGGGGGAGTTGGTATCTCTTTCGGAACCTTTTATTATCAGAGACTTTAGAGGGATAACCGTTTATGTAAACCCGATACGTTATGATGCTCGAAATGGAGAACTTATTGTGCTTAGAAAATTAGTTGTAGAGATTTATTCCGAAGGGCTTGCTTTATCAAATATCAAAAAGAGTTTAGATAAAGAGCCGAGTTCTGCGGCGTTTGCTAATTTGTATGAAGATTTTTTTGTTAATTATTCAGAAAGAAAGTTAAGATATGATACGCTCGAGGAAAATGCTGACAGGATGATTATTATATGTGCTGATCAGTACGTTTCTGAAATGGATTCTTTTTTGATATGGAAAAGGAGAAAAGGTATTCCAACCGATTTATATAGTTTATCGGTTGTAGGCAGTGATACTGCCTCGATTAGAAATTTTATTCAAAATCAGTATGATAATCTGGGTGTTACTTTTTGTCTCCTTGTCGGAGATGGGGATGAAATCCCGCCTGCTGCCGGTACTGTTGGCCTGGCAGCCGGGAGGGATGCGGATCCCGTTTACGCTTATACCGATGGTGATGATTATTATCCTGATCTCTTTATTGGCCGGTTCTCATCGAATGGCGGATCTACGTATAATATAAGAAATCAGGTGATGCGCAGCATTAAATACGAGAGAAATCCACAAGAGGGAGCAGATTGGTATCATAAAGGACTTATGGTTGCGAGTGCGGAAACGGATGATTACGATTCAATTATGGATAAACAGAGATGTGAGTGGTTAAAAGATACTTTATTATATGATATTCCTCCGCATTTCACTTATACTTCTATCGATTCAAGTTATGATCCCTGGGGTACTTCTTCTAATATTTCCATTGCTATAAATTCAGGTGTTTCTATGATAAATTATATCGGACATGGAAGTTCATTTGGATGGGCAAGTGGGGGAGGTTTGAACTTAGGTGGTGTATATTCGCTCATTAATTATTGGAAGCTTCCTCACGTAATTTCCGTCGGATGTAATGTTGGAGATTTTAGATGGGGAACTTGTTTTTCCGAGGCGGCATTGACTGCCGGTACACCGGAGGTCCCTGCGGGGTTTATTGTAACATATGCCTCGACCATAGTTCAGTCCTGGGTTCCTCCTTGTATAGGACAGGAGGGTGCTATTAACCTGCTTGCGCATTACGGTGCCAATACTGCCGGTGGTGTATATTTTAATGGTTCATGTTATATGATTGAGCAGTATTGGGGAGATACTTCCACTTCCGATTTTGGTGTGGAAATCGCTCAGACATGGCATATTTTCGGTGATCCTTCTATCCAACTGCGAACAGACACCCCCCGGGAAATAGAAGTCAACAAAATTATTAATAATTTTATTGATTATTTGGTCTGCGAAATAAATGTTTACGAAGAGAATCCGATAACTCTTGTTGAAAATGCTTTAGTAGCTGTTTATAACGTAGAAGACTCATTAATCACTTCAGGATATACAAATGCTTCAGGCAGTTATGAATTAATTCTTGATTCAGCTGATTTTAAGGGTAGTGAGTATGTTTATATAACGGTAACTAATTTTAATTGTATACCTCGCATGGATTCAATTAATATTAATGATCCCATTATACCCGATTCTTATGATTTTGATATATCGACAGTAGTTGGTGATTTTCTAGAAGCAAATTACGACATTCCGCAGCAAATCAATGTTGAATTTATCGTTTATGATGTGCTGGGAAGAAGAGTCGTTTCCCAGTTAAGAAGCAGGAGTGCTGGGATTTTCACAGATTTTATAGATATGCGGGATTTCTCGGCGGGAGTTTATTTCTTTACGTTAAAAACTGGCAATAGGATGCTAACGCCTAAGAAATTTATCTTAATCCGGTAAGATATAAAAATATTTAAATTTCGAGTAAAGTTTTAAAAGCAATAGTTTATTGTTAGGAATGTATGGTTGTGGTATTCTGTGAGACTTTTTGGGAAGGGTGGGTCCATTTCTATGCCTTGCAGAATAGATGCATAGAATTTTTCCTTTAACTTTACTTCTAAACTTAAAACAGCTCTCGTTTCACTAGATTTATTACCGTCCAAGTTTCTCCAGGATTTCTGAAAACCTAAACCTAAGTTTACCGCATTCCACATATGCCGTTTGTAGAGTAGGGTTAATCCAATCCATTTTCTTCTATAGTCGAGCGTGTCATTTTTTATAAATTTCCAGTCAACAGGAAAGCCGATGTAAAAGTCATTTTTGGGAGAAAGTTTAATTTTTATATAAGGTTCCGAAAAAAGTTTCTCTACGAGTGTCTTGTAATTCAGGGAATCTTCAGAAAGATGTGTGAAGGAGGAATCAGTTTGAGTATATTCCAATCGAATTCCTCCGGAAATTTTGGTGAAGAAGCGGTAATAAATAATAGAAGTTAAGCCCATACTTCCATATTTTTCTTTCGCTATTGTTTGATCATATTCTAAGAAATTTTTAGTTCCCTGTATTTTTTTAGAGTAACTGTAGAATAAATCAGCCTGAGTATTACTAATATTGCCCTTTAGCTCTAAGGTTATTGGAAACCGGCTGAAAGGATCTTTATAGATTAGTCCTCCTTGTTTTGAGATTAAGTAGTTATGATCAAATTCGTGTATAATTATATTCAGGAAATGATTATCTTTAGTATTTTTCCAGTAACCTATCCCGAAACCCAGATAGTCTTTGTTTTTGAAATACGTTGGAGATATAAATAAAGAAAAGGATAGCGGCAATCTGTCTTTTTCCATTGGTACCCAACGTAACTTAAATAAATGCTCTTCACTGTTTACATCATAATCTTCTTCTTTGTAAAGATTGTATTCCAGGACTAATCTCGAGAATAAAGGCATCCAGATTTTTGTTTTGTACTTTTGATTCCATCTTTCTAAATCTAAGCACCCCTGCGTTGTTTGAAATCCGTTTTTGCTGTAAATAAACTTGAATTCTTCTTCTATCGGTATAAGAGAAAAACTTTTATCCATCAAGTAAAGAGTGTTATTATCACCTAAAAGGGACAGCAAAAATAATAATATCATTTTAACAAAAGAGAAAGATCTGTTGATTTATAGGAGTGAGTTAAAGCTCCGACTGAAATGTGGTCGACCCCTGTTTGTGCTATTATTTTAACATTTTTAAGAGTTACATTTCCTGAGTACTCAAGTATTATGTTCTTATCCTTTGCCAGGGCTACTACTTTTTTCAAGTCTTTGATGTGCATATTATCAAGCAGTAGATGTTTTGCTCCGTATTTTATAGCTTCTTTAATTTCCTTAAGATTTCTTACTTCAATTTCGCCTTCAATTATTGAAAGAGCTTTTTTGATTCCGCCTGCTATTTTTATATGGTTTTCTTTTATTAAAACCCTATCATAAAGTCCCATTCTGTGGTTGGTTCCTCCTCCAATTCGGACAGCGTATTTTTCCAGATATCTTAAAGTTGGAGTGGTTTTTCTTGTGTCGAATATTGAAGCTTTGCTGCCCTTTATTTCATCTACGAATTTTCTTGTATATGTGGAAATTCCGCTTAACCTCTGGATAAAGTTTAGAACAACTCTTTCTCCTTTTAGTATTGCTTGTGTGTTTCCTCTAATATGAATTATTTCTTGAGGCTTTAACCAGACACCTTCCTTTACGAGTATTTCAGTTTTTACATCGCCCAATTCACCAAATGTCCATTTTGCGATCTCAAGACCCGAAAGGACGGCTTTTTCTTTTGTCTTAATTATTCCAAATGAATTATGTTTTTCAGGTATTATACTTTCTGAAGTTAAATCAACTTTGCCTATGTCTTCTGCGAGAGCTTTTTTTATTAACGGCAAAACTTTTTCTTTCTTTAATTTGTCCACGGATAATCCTCCTGATTTCGTCTCTTAACTTTGCAGCTTTTTCGAATTCCAATTGCTCGGCACTTTTTTTCATTTCGTTCCGGAGTTTTTCGATCATTTCGATTCTTTCTATTTCCGAGGTAAATTCTTGCGGTATTTCCAATTCTAAATTTATTTCTTCTTTCTTTTTTTCTCCGGCAACCACTGTTGTCATCATTATTTGTTCACGGGTTTTCTTTATACTTTTTGGTATAATATTATATTTTTTATTATATTCAAGTTGTATGTTTCTTCTGCGCTGGATTTCTTTTAAAGCGTTTTCTATAGCGGTTGTTTCTTCTTCGGCATAGAGTATTACCCGGCTATCTATATTGCGGGCTGCTCTTCCCGCAGTTTGTATAATAGAAGTTTCCGAGCGGAGGAAACCCGCTTTATCTGCATCGAGGATAGCAACCAATGTAACTTCGGGCAGGTCGAGACCTTCTCTTAAGAGGTTTATGCCAACCAAACAATCGAAATCTCCCAGACGCAAGCCTCTTAAGAGATCCATTCTCTCGGGAGCGTCTATTTCGGAGTGCAAATATTTTACCCTTAAACCCACATCAATTAAGTATTCGGTAAGTTCTTCGGACATCTTTTTAGTTAGAGTGGTTACCAGTGTTCGATACCCCTTTTCGACTTCTTTTCGTATTTCTTCTATGAGATCATCGATTTGATTTTCTGTTTTTCTTATTTCAACAGGTGGATCGACAATTCCCGTTGGGCGAACCAACTGCTCTATTATTTTTCCTTTTGACCTATTTATTTCCCACTCCTGTGGTGTTGCCGATGTATAGATAACTTTGTCTATTTTTTGCTGAAATTCTTCGAAGTCGAGGGGCCTGTTGTCGAGAGCCGAAGGAAGTCTGAATCCATATTCTACAAGGGTTTCTTTCCTTGATCTATCTCCGTGGTGCATTCCCCGTATCTGGGGGATGGTCCTGTGTGATTCGTCTATAATGGTGAGAAATTCATCAGGAAAATAGTCTATAAGTGTATACGGAGGTTCGCCTTCTTCCCTTAAAGATAAATATCTGGAGTAATTTTCTATTCCTGAACAAAAACCGATTTCTCTTAAGAATTCAATATCGTATTTTGTTCTGCTTTCTATTCTTTGTGCTTCTATGTATTTTTCATTATCCAGAAAGTACTGAACTCTTTCTTCCATTTCCTTTTCTATTTTATCTATTGAATTTAGAACTCTATCTTTGGGTAATACAAAGTGGTGGGCCGGATATATATTAAGTTCGTCTATTTCTTCGATTCTTTTAGAGCTTATAGGGTCTATTGCGGATATTCTTTCTAATTCGTCTCCGAAAAATTCTATTCTGTATCCTTTAAATTCGTAAGACGGGAATAGATCGATTATGTCTCCTCTTACCCTGAAATTTCCCTGTTCGAACTCGATATCATTGCGCTTATATTGATTTGAAACAAGTTTTTTTATTAATTTATCTCTGGATAGTTGTATGCCGGTTGAAATCTTTATCAATTGTTTTTTGAAATCAGCCGGTGAACCAAGACCGTATATACAGGAAACAGAGGCGATAATTATGACATCTTTTCGTTCGAGAAGCGAAGTAGTGGCTTTCATCCTCAGTCGCTCTATCTCTTCGTTTATGGAAGCATCTTTTTCTATATATGTGTCACTTTCCGGAACATATGCTTCCGGTTGATAATAATCGTAATAGGAAACGAAGTATTCTACCGCGTTTTCCGGAAAAAATTGTTTGAATTCACCGTATAATTGTGCCGATAGGGTTTTATTGTGTGAAATAATTAACGTAGGCACCTTAAGCTTTTCTATAACATTTGCCATTGTGAATGTTTTACCCGAGCCGGTTACACCAAGTAAGGTTTGGTGTTTTTTACCTTTTCCGATACCTTTAAGAAGGTTTTCTATAGCCTCAGGCTGGTCTCCTGTTGGTTTATAGTCTGATATGAGTTTAAAATTATTTTCCATATGTGAAGAATAAAGGAGATTTAACTTTTCCGCAAGGACTGCTATAGAAATTTTAACCACAGAGGACACAGAGAAAGAAGAAACACACAGAGAACACAAAGGAACAACAAAGAATATACTTTGTTTTTAATACCACACGCATCCCCCAAAAGAAGAAACAACAAATTGCACTAATAACACAAGTATTTTTTAGTTTATTTAGGTGCGGCAAGGTAGCATTTTGCATTTTTATCTGTCATTTTGCTTTTTAATATTTAATTGTATTTTTGGGGTGGCGAAGAATTTTGTCTTGTATATAATACATTAAAGGAGTTTTTTAAAATGGAAGGAAGTTCTTTTTTTGATACGTGGATTTTTTTATGGGTAATATTGCCTCTTTTGATATTCTGTTCGAGAGCAATTGATGTATCTCTGGGTACCATACGTATAATCTTTGTTTCAAAGGGACAGCGTTTTTTGGCTTCGCTATTAGGTTTTTTTGAAATTCTTGTCTGGATTATTGCTATTACCAAGATTATGCAGAATATAACGAATTTCTTTTATTATATAGTTTATGCAGGGGGATTTGCTGCCGGTATTTATTTTGGTATACTTATTGAAGAGAAGCTTGCCCTTGGGTTGGTTAGTATTCATGTTTTTACAGCAAAGGGCGCGAGTGAACTGCTTAAAAGACTCAGGGACAATAATTATGGAGTAACCAGCAGAATTGCTCGTGGTGAGACAGGGAAAATAGATGAATTATTTACCGTGGTTAACAGGAAAAACCTTTCGTCTGTTTTGAAAATCCTGAGGGAATATGATAAAGATGCTTTTATTTCAGTTGAGGATGTGAGACTGGTTAGGGGAGGAATTTTCCCTCATAGATGTTGAAACATAGATAAAAATAATCTCACACAGAGCCACGGAGAGCACAGAGAAAAAGTAATTATTTAAACCACTAAACACACTAAATACACGAAACCCCACCACACCAATTGATTTTTTATTATTGACAGAGAACACACGAAATTTTTTACTGTTTTTACTATTCAACTATTCAACAATTTAACCATTTAACCATTCAACTATTTAACCGATCCGAAGGATCTAAAGTGGTGGTTTTTTTATCAGGCCTTCCTTAATTTGCAGTTCCGTTTGTTTTCTTGAATTCCCGATTAATTCTTCCGCGCTTTTTCGTAGTTCCTTTTCACTTAGAATTATTCTGGCGATTCCCTGTTCGATTGCTTTAAGTCCGACTGAGACCGCTTCGTTTATAAAGACTTCCCATTCATCCATTGTGGGAACTATATAGTCTTCTCGTAGTCCTTTTTCTTCAGCAGTTTTCGCAACCGAATAGGCGGCTGCTATTGTCATTTCATCTGTTATAGTTTTCGCGTTCACATCGAGTGTTCCTCTGAATATGCCGGGAAAACCGAGAGAATTGTTTATCTGGTTTTCGAAGTCCGAACGTCCGGTCCCAACTATTCTTGCTCCCGCTTCTTTTGCTTCCCATGGCCAAATTTCCGGAACCGGATTTGCTACGGCGAAAACTATCGCGTTTTTATTCATTTCTGAAATCCATTCTTTTTTTATTGTTCCCGGTTCAGATTTTGCAGCTGCTACCATAACGTCGGTGCCTTTGATTGCTTCTTCCGTATTTCCTTTTTTGTCTTCTCCGTTTGTCCTGCAGGCAAGGTCCCATTTGTAGGGATTGTGTTCCTTGTTTTCTTCCAAATCTTCTCTTCCTTTATGCAGAATTCCTTTACTGTCTGTTACTACAACATTTTTTTCTGCCGCCCCGGCTTTGAATAATATTCTGCAGAGTGCCACATTCGCGGCACCCGCACCAATAATCGAAAATTTTGCTTTATCGACGTCTTTTCCTACGAGTTTTAAAGCATTAATAATACCTGCAAGTTCTATTGAGGCTGTTCCCTGCTGGTCGTCATGCCAGACGGGGATATCCAGTTCTTCTCTAAGCCGGTCAAGAATGTAAAAACATTTCGGATTTTCTATATCTTCGAGATTTATTCCGCCGAAAGCGGGCGCAATTATTTTAACTGTATCGATGAATTTTTCAGGGTCTTTTGTATCGAGAACGATAGGAAAAGCGCTTACACCGCCAAGGTATTTGAATAATAGCGCTTTACCTTCCATAACCGGTAGGCTTGCAAGAGGACCTATGTCACCTAGTCCGAGAACTCTCGAACCGTCGGATATTATTGCGACATTGTTCCACTTATTTGTGAATTTGTAAGCAAGAGAGGGGTCTTTATTTATCATTCTGCACGGTTCCGCGACTCCCGGTGTGTACCATATACTAAAATCATCCATGCTTGTTACAGAGCATTTTAAAGAACTCTCGATTTTACCCCGGTAGTATTCATGCCATTTTGGGGCTATCTTTTGAGGTTCTTCGGCTTTCTTAATTAGTTTTTTTATGTCTTGATTCTTGTTTTCATGCATTTTTTTCCTTTTTATTTTTCGCTGTGTTCTCAGTGTATTTTTTTTAATTACAATTAAATTCTCTGTGTTCTTTGTGGTTCATGGTTTCTTTTTTTCGTAAAGACTATTTCCCTTCGCGTCCATTGTTACAATGAGAGGTCCGAAATTATCAACTTCTAGTATCCATGTGGCTTCCGGAATTCCCAGTTCTTTGAGGAAATAAACATTCTCTACTTTTTTTATAGCTTTTGCAGCGAGAGCACCGGCTCCACCGGTAAAATGTGTATATATTGCCCTTGATTTCTTTAGCGCTTTTAGAGTTTTTTTTCCCATACCGCCTTTACCGATTATCATTTTTATACCAAAAGATGATATAAATTCGCTTTCAAAACTTTCCATTCTCACAGAAGTTGTTGGTCCCGCCGATACTACAATCCATTTATTTTTTTCTTTTTTAACAACGGGTCCGCAGTGAAAAAGCGCCATTTCTTCTGCGACAAAAGGGATTTCTTTAGATTTCTTTTTTATTTCGAGCATTTTCTTATGTGCCTGGTCTCTCGCGGTGAAAATTTTACCGCTTAAAAAAATTATGTCTCCTACTGACAGTTTTTTTATATCTTTCTCTGATAGAGGTGTGTGCAGATGTATCTCTTTCATTTATACAACTTTTATAGAGCCATTTTTGGTGAATATTATTGTCTTTTTTCTGTCAGCCCAGCATTGTAAGACGAGTCCTACAGGAAAAGAGGCAGGGTGACGGTGTGCGTATTCGATGTGTACGTCCAGAACTGTTGTTTTTCCTCCCATTCCCATTGGTCCTACTCCTGTTTTATTTATCATTTTAGTTAGTTCTCTTTCCATTTTCGCGACTCTTTTTTCTTTATGTTTTTCTCCGATTTTCCTTAAGAGTGCTTTTTTCGCGAGCTGTATACATATATCCGCGCCGCCGCCTATACCTATCCCTGCGATGGTGGGGGGACAGGGTTTTCCTCCGGCGTTTATAATATGTTCAACGATTAATTCCTTTGCCCTGTTAAAACCTTCGCCCGGATTAAGCATCCATAAAGCGCTCATATTCTCAGAACCGCCGCCTTTAGGTAAAATGTGTATTTTACAATCACTTCCTTTTACTATGTTCCAATTTATATGTGGAATGTTCATACCTGTATTATTCCCGGAATTTTCACCCGTAAAAGGATTAACGGCATTTGGTCGGAGAGGCGTTTCTTTTGTCGCTCTTTTTACGGCTTTGGATAAGATTTTTTCTAAGTCGCCTAAGTATTTGAATTCTGTTCCTGCTTCTATATAAAATGATATTATACCTGTATCCTGACACATTGGAATCCCTTCTTTTGAAGCGATTTTGATGTTTTTAAGAATTGTTTCCAGTTGTATTTTAGCCATTCCTTTTTCTGATTCCGCTGCCTTTTTCAAAGCTCTTATAACATCCTTTGGAAGGTTTATTACAGCCTGGTATATTCCTTCTATAAGTATTTCTTCGATATTTTTATTACTTATTTTTGCCATCTTGATCTCCATATACAGAGTAATGGATTTGTCCTGAAAGTCAATAAGTTTTTTAGGAGCACGAAGAATTCGATTAAAGTGAAAGGTAGGGGAGTAGAAGACTACTCCCCTTTTAAAAGAATTATTTATCTTAAGAGAATAACCTTTTTTACAAGATTATCTTCATTTCCTTTCTTGAGGGAAATAAAGTATATGTCGTTTGGAAGTGGTTGGGAAGAATTGTCGTTTCCGTGCCAGTCTATTTTATAATTGCCTGCTTCTTTTTTTCCTGTAAAGAGATTTTTTACAATTATTCCCGCTTTGTTGTAAATTTTCAGATTTATATCCTTTTTTGCCGCTTCTTCAGAAATATAGAAATTTATGTTGAAGGTATTTGTTGAGATGGATGGAAACACGCTCAGTTTAACTTTATTTTCTGGTTTTATTAAATCTTCGATTCCGGACGGAGAATCTCCGTGATACACGTATGCATATCCGTTGCCGCCCACAATTACATCGTCATAACCGTCACCGTTCACGTCACCAGCTTCGGAAACGGATCTGCCTAAGCCGCCACCTGTCTGATTAGATTCGGCATGCCATTCCTCGGTTGCGGCAAGTCCGGTAGAGTCTCCATAATAAACAAAAGCCATTCCTTCATTTTCTTCTCCGTTGTCGTAATCAGGAGCTCCTACAATAATATCCGAATATCCGTCATCGTTTAAATCTCCCGCCGATGAGACAGAATAACCAAAGTAGGCATCTTCTTGATCGGATTCGGCGCTCCAGTTTGCGACCGAGGGGATTCCGGAAGAACTCCCGTGACCTACAAAAACTACTCCTTCATTTTCTTCATCTCTGTCGAAATAAGGAGCCGCGACAATTATATCCGAATAACCGTCTCCGTTTACGTCTCCTGTCCCGGAAACGCACATGCCGAAGTATGAAAATCCATGGTTGGAATTACCTCTCCAATCATAAGTAGCCGAGAGTCCGGAAGAATCACCATGGTATATAAAGGCTGCTCCTACTGGTGCTCCCCAACGCTCATAAAAGTCCGCCCCCACAATCACATCTGAATAACCGTCGCCGTTCACGTCTCCCGCTTCGGAGACGGAATAGCCAAAGTGGACGTCTTCCTGATCGGATTCACCTATCCAGTCGGGCGTCTCGGAAAGCCCGGAATCACTTCCATGATATACGAAAGCCATTCCTTCATTTTCTTGTCCATTATCTCCCATATATGCTCCCACAATGACATCCGAATAACCGTCACCGTTTACGTCGCCCGCCGAAGAGACAGAGTATCCGAACCGAGTGCTTTCCTGATTTGGTTCTGCTGTCCAGTTCACAGTATCGGAAAGCCCCGAGTCACTCCCATGATACACAAAAACCTTGCCCTCGTTATTTTCTCCATTAGTGTAATAGTAAGCTCCCACAATCACATCATCATACCCGTCACCGTTCACGTCTCCCGCTCCGGAAACTGAAATGCCGTAGTAGACGAATCCCGGAGCGGATGTGGCTGTCCAATTTGAGGTATCGGAAAGCCCCGAGTCACTCCCATGATACACGTACGCCCTGCCTTGTCCTGTATTATACATATATGCTCCCACAATCACATCATCATACCCGTCACCGTTCACGTCTCCCGCTCCGGATACCGAACGGCCGTAGCCGGCACCTCCCTGGTCACATTCTCCTGTCCAATTGGGAATATCGCTTAGACCCATAACTCTTCTTGGCATAGATAACAGGAAAAACATAAGGCAAAAAAATAAAAGAATTTTCTTCATTATACCTCCTTGAATTTTACATAAACCATTTGCATGGCAAGTTAACAAATTTGCCAAACATTCTTAACATTTTCAGAATAAAAATATGGTTTTTTACAAATTTGTCAACCGTTATACCTTTTTGTCTAAAGTGAAAGCTTAAGCGGTTCTTTTTCAATGTTTTATACACGCGCTTGACATTTTATTGAAATAATGTAAACTAACTTTCGTATAAAAGTTTGAACTCTTTCGAAAACTTATTGTAAATATAAAGAGTGTTAGGACTTTTAAAGGAGAGGTAAAATGATTTTTTTTGCAAAAAGAATGCTGCTCGTAAGTGTTTTATTTATTTTGTTTTGTACTTCGCCCCTGCGTACATCATCAGCGGGTAAGCTGTTAGATGTTTCGATTCTTCCGCAAAGAAAGGATTCGTCAGAGGCTTTTCTTAAATATTACGAACCGGTTACGAAGGATTATAAAATCGATATGCCTCAATATTCTCTGCCGCTTGCTCTGAATAAAATTTCCAACCTTGAGAGATTTGAAAAATTGTATTTGAAAAGTGTAGAGAGCAAAAAAAAGCTCGAAAGGAAT
>CAYQMH010000064.1:0-12210 GCA_964418485.1 uncultured bacterium
CTATAGAAGTAATGGCACCAGCTTCCAACTAAAATTATTTCATTCAAAACTCCGGCTTTTTGCAAAGCTTTTAGAGTATCTATAAATAAATTACTTTTTGCTTCCATTTATCATTTTTTCTAATTTTTTTATGTCTTTTTTAACCTGTCGTTTAAGTTTCTCTAATTTCTTTCTTTCTTTTATTTTTTCGTTCATCTTATCTAATGCTTCTTTATTTAATTTTCCTATATATTCAAAAACCCCCTTTTTGCTTTCCCTATAATTGAGATAATAGTAAATGTTACCTCTTATATTTTTTTTGATTAAGCTTCCCCTGGGTAGTTCCGCTATTTTTTTCGCATAACTCTTTTCAAGTTTTTTCAAGCGTTCTAATTCTTCCTTTAATACTCCATTTAGAATTTCCAATTTTATCTCCTATAATTACCAGACAAATTTTTGTTTTATATATTTTGTCTGGTAAAAGATTTATTGTTGCTCTATTACCAGACAATTCTTTCATTATTATAAGTTGTCTGGTAACATTTGTCAAGTTCTAAAGGGAGGGAAGTGAAAAATCTTTTAAGTTTTCTAAAACAATTTTTTTCTTTTGGTTTTTCTTTTTTAGGTGTGTGGTAGGGGACTAAGGACTATCGACCAGTGACTAAAGACAAGATTCTCTTTTTCTTCTTTTTGAATTGAAAGTTTTATCCCCTCTTTTATTTTTTGTGTGGTGGGGAGGTTGGCAGACTAAGGACTGATGACTGGCGACTAAAGACTAGTTTCCCCTTTTTCTTGTTTTCGAGATTTTCGAGTAGTAGACTTAGGGGATATTAAGTGTTGCAATATTAAGAATGCTATATTGTGGTTATGATAAATTCGGTATTGAAGAAATCTACTTCTGCAATATAAACTGAGATAAAAAGAAGATAGCGGAGTTAAGTTAAATAGCTTCCTGACTTAAATACATTAGAACCGTAACTCTTAATATTTAAAATATTATAATTTTACCTTTAACTTTTTTATAAGAGGATTCAAATTTATAAAAATATACACCCTTTATGGCAGGAGCAAATTTCTCCTCATACACACCCTCAGGATATTCTCCGCTTAGAGGATTAGATACGAGACGACCTAATGCGTCGTATATATGCAGAGAAATCATGCTCTCTTCGGGAAGGTAGATTTCAAATAAAGCGTTTTCTCTTGCTACAGAGTTAACAGAAAAAGAGAATGTACCTGGAGTTATTCCTCCACTACCAACAGTAACCATAATAGTATCTGAATCAACTGTTCCGCTGTCGGAGGTTACTGTAAGTATGGCTTCATAGATTCCGTCTTCTGAGAAAGAGTGATTTGTAGCGATACTGTCTGAGGTTGTCCCATCATCAAAATCCCAAGAGTAATCTGTAATATTACATTTGTAAGCAGTTGAATAAATGCCGTTAAATCTATGTACTTCTCCCGTATCAAGTTCGATATCATCAAGTTCGGCTGCCCTTACACCTGGTTCTGTTTCTATATATTCGTTGGAGCCGGATTCTCTCACCAGATAATAAGTCCCCCCGCGTTTTGCCGTGATGGTAATATCCCCGTATCCGGGTATTTCGGCTGTAACATCCATTTCCGCTTGCAGTGGGGTATATGCAAATACTAACCACTCTCTCTCGGGAGATGTCCCCATAACATTAGCCATTATCCAGACGTTGAAAATTTTATCATTTGTTGAGCCATAGTCGTCGCTGTAATCAGGTGTGTAAGTTGTATCATTGGGCAATTGATACCACCTCATTCTCTCATTACCATTGTAAAATAATTCAGGCCAGAATTCATCCCTCTCATCGTAAGGATGAGGAATGTCAGTTAATAAGACAGGCTCGCTGTATTTCCAGAACCGCTCCAGGGTAGGATTCACATGTACTTCATCAACAGCATCTACGACCGTTTGATACCACTCCCAGCTGTCTTCCCGTGTATAGGTGGAATATTTAAAATCCCTTACAACTCTTGGCCTTGTCAACCACATTCCCCACTTTATGTAACTTCCATATCTCTCAGGAGGCATCTCTTGTCCTTGACTTTCCCATTCTTCTATAAATGCCGGGTCAAACCAGGTGGATAGTTCCCACCAGAAGTCAGGGTTGATTTCCTTGTAATAATCTCTTTGGAACAGGAGATTCATTGCTCCCACTTGCGGTGAGCGTCCTAAGTAGTCACGATTTCCCTGCCAGTTATTAACATAATAAGAAGGGGAAGTGCCATCCCATATGAAAGGCACCGTGGAAAACCTATCAGGAATGGGAGAAGGATTATATTCGATCCATCCGCCCCATCTGCCAAAACAGAGAGGATCATGTTCATAACCAACAAATTTTATTTTATCCGACCATTCATCCAGCTCATCTCTCATCCCATCAAACATAGCATTATATCTTGGAATGTAACCGTGTCCAGTCTCGTATCCTCCGGCTCCCGGATTTGTAAGTTCTGTATTTCCGCCGACTATCTCACTTCTGAACTCCCAGGTGTCATAATCCGGGTCACTGCTGTATGCATCCTCAAACCTGTAGTCCTCATGTACATCTACGAAATTTACATCGCCGGCTTCATTATTCGAAAGCCAGATTACAAATGGGGGGTCCGGATACCAATTCTGAAATCGGGATAGTAAAGGATTACTCCACCAATCCCTTGATTCGGGATATCCTGCATCGAGTAGTAAGGGGGGATTTACCCACCCTTCGCCTAGTGTTCTCCAGTGCTCAACAGGCCCACAGGGAGAAACTCTTGTCTGCGCTGTTCCATCACTTTCAACCACATTGGGATTCTCCTCTGGAGGGAGGCTTACCCATGGTTCTCCCGAGAGCATCCCTTC
The DNA here is from genome assembly GCA_964418485.1 of uncultured bacterium. Taxonomy (GTDB): domain Bacteria; phylum Hydrothermota; class UBA3072; order UBA3072; family UBA3072; genus JAFGHJ01. Next base: position 2,852 of record CAYQMH010000064.1, read on the forward strand.
AGGTTGAGTGGTTTTGAACACTAAAGGAAGACCATATCTGGATGCTTTTTCAATCGGATTCTTAAAATATTCATCCAGATAATCATCAACAAACCAATCAGCTAACCTACAGTTATACCCAATATGCAATAACAAACAGTGCCCTTTTTCAATCATATCCATCTGCCATTCAGGAGAAAAGCCCTCTAAACTATTATTACCGCCATCCTCCCAGTTTGCCGCGAGTGGCAGGGGATTTGCCTCCTGGGGTAAGGCTTCAAGCGAGAAAAATAAACATATTAACCAACAAAAAATAATTATCGATGAGCTTTTTTCTTTAGATTTAAATGCCATGAACCTTATCCCTCCTTACTATGTAATTTTGGGTTTCGAGATTCGAGATTACAAGATAATCCCCTCTATAATTTCTAAATAAGGCTTTTAAAATATATTTATTATTTTTATTATTAAATTTTTAAATTTAATGAAAAAATAGACAAATGTCAAGTATTAGGACATGAAACAGGGACGGGGACATGAAACAGGGACGGTGCTTTAATCTGTGACAGTAGTATTGACATGAGGTTGTATTTTTGTATAATGGTTTTATGCGAAGAGCGAGAGTGGCGTATAGTGGTTCGTATCATCATGTAATGAATCGAGGTTTAGAGGGTAAGGGGATATTCTTAGGCGATAAGTCGAAATCCTATTTTTTGAATCTTTTGAATGAGAAATCAAAGAAGTTAAAAATAAGGTTGTTGGGTTATTGTGTGATGGATAATCATTATCATTTAATCTTGCAAAACAGTTCAGACAAGCTATCGGAGTTTATGAAACAGTTGAACGGTCATTATGGTATAATTTATAGGAAGAAAGAGGGGAAAAAGGGGTATGTTTTTCAAGGAAGATATAAATCTACGTTAATTCAAGAGGGCCCATATTTAAGGATGTCTATAATCTATATTTTATTAAATCCAGTTAAAGCTGGGCTTGTAGAGAGTCCGTACGATTATCAGTGGTCAAGTATAGGAGAATATTTTGCAAATTCTAAAAAAAGTATTGTGGATAAAGTATTTGTTGAAGATATATTTCAAAGCAGATCTGTTTTTGATGAGTTACTTGGTGAATGGTCAGGTAAAGATCTGCCAGTAAAGAGAACGAGGTTTGGGCCTATAATAGGTGGAGAAGATTTTAAAGAAGAAGCAATTAATAAATACGATAGACGGAAATCAAATAATGAGTCAAAAAGGATGAGAAAACAGGATTACGTATTTAATCCAGCGGATGCGGTAATTGAGGAGTTTGAAAAGAATAAAGGTTTAAAATTGAAAAAAATAAATGTAAACACATTAAAAGGAAAGAGATTGAGGTCGGAACTTTTGGTCTTACTAAAGGATAAAACAGGGTTAACATATAAAGAGATAATAGGATACCCGATATTTCGCTCATTAAAATATTCATCACTTGGCCATTTATATCAAAGGGCTAAATCCAGGATGGAGTAGATTACTGTCACAGATTAAAGCACCGTCCCCATTCACGCCCATTCACGGGTCTTCCGCAACGCCCTTTGTGTGCCTGCTGTTAGAAAAACAATCTTAGTCTTTACAACCCCGATGGAGTTATTAGGAAGGAGTAATATTGGAATTGATTATAACTCTGAAGAAAAAGGCAAAGAAAAAAATCTCCTAAGGTGGATTGGAACCCTCCCCACCCCTTCATAAATAATCCCAATCTTAAAAACAAAACCCAACCTCCCATCCAAAGAAACTTCACAAACAAAATCTTTGACAAACGCCCAAAAAAAAGAGCAAAGACCATACATTGAAGAATACAAAGTTAAGCATAATAAAGGTCGGTTGCCCTCTGTCAAATCTAGCTGGGGAAACCTGAACTCAGGTTGAGAATAGGGAACCGGCTTCCTATACAGTACTATATGCTAAAAGGTATCGAAAAAAGAATAAGAAAGAAAACAAAAAAAGTTACCCAGAGATGTTTTAATAATTATTTATAAACAGGAGGTAAAAAAAAAGATTATTTCAACCCCACCCCCTTGACACTTTCCAAAGAAGATTCGAACCCAAATGTACTTTTCTAATCTTTTCAAACAGTTATTTGCTTTTTTCATGGATGGAACTGGAGACTCTTTGGTTGGGTCATATTAGAAAAGCAAATGATAAGGAGGTATTATGAAAAATATATCTGAAATAAAATTTGGAATAATTCTAATAGTACTATTTATCACATTAATCGGAGGTTGCTCGGGTGAAGTTTTAAATACTGAAAGTTCTTGGATGACTAATGAGATAAACCTCGGTGGAGATATAGAGAACTGGGAGGAAGTTGGAAAGTTGGTTTTTGAGGAAGAAGGTATAAATTTAGGATTTGCCAATGATTCATCCTATATTTACGCTATTCTTTACTTCCGAAATCGCCGATTTGCACATCTCATAGGGATATCAGGATTAAAGGTCTGGATTAACAATGATAGAGAAAAAAATAAGAATTATGGATTTTCATACAAAGGTGCTCCTGATTTACCTGAGGGACAGAGGGAAATGGATACCGTTATTAATAAAAATGATGAAATGTTTAAAAACAGAATAAGAGATAAAATGCAGTTCGAGGAAAGGCTGGAGATTATAGATGAGAATGGAAAACTCGGTGGATTAATAGCAGCAGATGGAAGTATGGGTATAAAAATTCTACCGGGTTACAAAAACGGTTTTTTTATCTATGAATTTAGGATACCTCTAATGCCCTCTAAGAATGGGTGGTTCACAGTGAATGCAGATGTTGGAGATACTTTACTTATATGTCTCGAGACAGAGGAATTAACCCCTTTAAGGAAGGAGGGTTCCGGTGGTAGACCACCAGGGGGACCATCTGGTGCTTTTGAAGGTAAAGGGGGAAGACCCGGTGGTGGAAGACCAGGTGGCGGACGTGGAAGACCCGATATAGAAAATTTGTCGATAGAGATAGAGGAGATATGGATTGAACTTGTTCTTTCCGGAGGGAAATAGGGTTTGTGATAAACTTCGTTCAAAATAACTTCTGTTATTTATAACCCAGATGAGCTGCAAAAATCAAGGGCGTGTTGCCCAAATAGAAAAAACATAGAGAAAGGGGGTATTGATGAAATATCAATTAGGTTCAGGTTTTAATCGTATATTGTACTTTTTTGTTTTTTTATCTTTTGTCATCCCAGGTAGTGTTTTAGCTAGTCAAAATGTTAAAAGCTCTAACATAAAAGGATATGTAAAAGAAAAAGAAAGCGGAGAGCCGTTACCCCATGCTAATGTTATTTTGAAGGGAACAAATAGAGGGGCAACCGCCAATAGTGATGGATATTTCGTAATAGTTGGTGTACCTGTCGGTAAATGTAGCCTTGAGGTTCACTATATAGGATATGAATCAAAAGTTATTGAAGTAGATAACAAACCTGAAGGTTTGGAACCTCTCCAAATTGAAATGGAGGCTAAAGCTATTTTAATAGATGGGGTAAAAATTACAGCGCAAGCAGAAATGCTGGAAGTCGCCGAGCACATAAGTCAGTATACAATAGCTCCACGGCAGTTGAGTATGCTCCCGAATATGGGAGAAGTAGATATATTCAGAGCTGTTCAACTTTTACCCGGTATAAGCGGAGCTAACGATGCCGAATCCGGTCTTTATGTAAGAGGAGGGACGCCCGACCAGAACCTTATACTTTTCGATGGCATGACTATATATCATGTTGACCATTTTTTTGGATTTTTCAGTGCTTTTAATGCCAATGCGATAAAAGATATGCAAATTTATAAGGGGGGTTTCCCAGCAGAGTATGGCGGTAGGGTATCCAGCGTTGTAAATCTAACGGGAAAAAGAGGAGATATGAACGAGCCAAAACTCGGAGTAGGAGCGAATTTGCTGAGTGCGCATCTGAACTTTGAAACTCCTTTACCCTGGACCAAAGGCAGTTTTATAATTGCTGGTCGTCGTTCTTATACTGATTTTATTGAGAGTCCACTTTATAATAGTATATATAATTTTGTGACCGGAGAAGACAACGGTGGTGCCGTAGGCGGTCGAGTTACAGGTGGACAATGGAACAGAGGCATTATGGAAAGTATGTTCAAACCGAGCTTTTACTTCTATGACTTGAACGCCAAGTTGACTCTAATGCCTTCTTATAATAACATCTTTGCATTTAGTTTTTACAATGGTAAAGACAATCTGGATAATTCTCAGGATTTTTCTGACCTTCCATTTAGATTCGCAGAAACCGACTCAGATGTCTCTTTAAGTACTACGGATTTCACCAAATGGGGGAATCTGGGCGGTAGCGGTAGCTGGTCCTATCAGTGGAACGATCGTCTACACACGGATATAAACCTAGCTTATTCAAATTATTTCAGTCAGCATGACGGCACTACTAATATGGATGTAAATTTAGATGATAGTACAAGTAATGTCAGAGGATTTTCCAATGCTTCAGAGGAAGATAATTCTTTAACAGATATTACGCTCAAACTGAATTCGGAGTGGCATATCAATCGATTTCATGAACTCAAATCCGGATTGCAAGCATCACAATTGGAGGCAAATTACACATCAAGTTTAAACGACACAACCAATATACTGAATCTTGAAGATAAAACAAGGCAGTATTCTTTTTATGCGCAGGATAATTGGAAAATAAGTAAGATGGACTTCGTATTGGGAGTTCGCACTACTTATTATGAGGAGACTCAGGAAAACTATCTTGAACCACGTGTGTCTTTGGTTTATCCGTTATCTGAAAATATAAAATTAAAAGGAGCCTGGGGATATTATTATCAGTTTATACATAGAATAGTAAATGAAAATCTAACGAATCAGAGTCGTGATTTCTGGTTATTAGCTGATGAGGATCTTGAACCTACTTTTTCCGAGCATCGAATAGTGGGTTTGAGTTATGAAAATGACAGATTTTTATTAAGTGTTGAGGGTTACCAAAAAGATCTTGACAATCTTATAGAATATTCCCCTCGCTTTAGAAGAGAGGCGGATTATGAAGATAGATTCTTTATTGGAACAGGAAAAGCAAAGGGCTTGGAATTTCTCGGTCAATTAAAAAAAGGTATCTTAAGCGGATGGCTAAGTTATACACTCGGCAGGGTCGATTATCGATTTCCGGCTTTCAATGATGGAGAAGATTTCCCGGCAAGTCATGACCGTAGACATGAAATTAATACAGTTGCAAAATTGAATTTAGGTCCATGGACCTTTGCTTCAACCTGGGTTTATGCTTCCGGTAATGCATATACTGCTCCGGAAAGCCAGTATTTTCTTGAGATGTTAGACGGTGAAATAGTGAGTTATATCCACGTGGGAGATAAGAATTCAAACCGTTTGCCGGATTACCATCGTCTCGACTTGAGTCTATCGAGGCAATTCAAGGGCGAATTAGTTGATAGTGAGGTAGGTTTAAGCGTATTTAATGTTTACAATCATAAAAATGTCTGGTACCGCCAATACAACCTTAATACAATCCCGATATCTATAACTGACGTTACGATGCTCGGTTTTACACCTACTTTATTTGTCCAGTTCAATTTGAAATGAGGTGATAAGAATGAAGAAAGCATTAATTATTGTTATAGCATTAGTATTGTTGATAAGCTTTGTAAGCTGCACAGAAGAATCTCCATTTGCTCCCGGAATTTCAGAAGTTGTCGTACAGGCATATTTATTTGCCGGAGAACCGATTGATGATATCAAAATTACAAGCACTTTACTCCTGGGTAGTGAGGATACGACTGCGCCGCCAATAAACGATGCGGACGTATATCTAATAAAAGAAGGAAAGCAATATAATCTTGTAGCTGTCCCAGGTGATTCCGGTTACTACCATTATTCAGGTAGTGATTTAGAAGTTGAAGAAGGTGATTCTTTCGAAATTAATATTTCTTATGATGGAGAAATTTCAAAAGCCGAGACAGTAGTTCCCCCTCCTCCTGAGAACGTAGAGATTTCAGATACGATTCTTTATATATCCGATGATTTCTTTGGGTGGGGACCGTCTGATACAAACAATATTGAGATAACATGGGACGCTGTCACATCCGCTATGTTTTACATTACAGTAAACAACCTCGAAACAGATCCTGAATCAATTGAGATGAACGGCCCATTTGGCGACGGTTCTGATGCTTTTAGAAATTTTATATCAACACCTACCAGTTCAAACTCATATCAAATGAGGCGTATGAATTTCACGCATTACGGTAAACACCTTATTAAGATTTACCGCATCAACCAGGAATATGCCGATTTATACATTTCGCGAACGCAGGATACAAGGGATCTTAATGAACCTTTGTCGAATATAGAGAACGGATTGGGGATATTCAGCGCTTTCAACAGCAGCGATAGTATATACTTTTACGTTAAAAAAGAGGAATGATATACATTAATTGCTTTAAGGAGGGAAACTATTAATATGAAAAATCTGTTTTTAAGAAGTGCCATTATCCTATTATCATTGGTTGGGGCAATAGGTTGCCCTATGGCTATGGGACCGCCGAGCGGTGGAATGCACGGAATGATGAAAGATATACCCATGAAGGATTTCAGTAAATCTTTTAGCGTAGTTTATCAGATAAATTATGATGAAGAGTTGTTCCCATATATTAAAATATATTACAATGTTCCTTATTCTGAAATAACTTTCGTAAAAGAAGATTCTCTCTATAAAGCTTCGTTTAGATTAAATTTTAATGTCATTTATGAAGGCGAAACAATTGTAAATAAAGGTATCACAGAAGAGATAAAAACAAAGGACTATTCTAAAACTGTTTCGAGGGCTGAGTCTTTTTTCGGAACTTTTAGGGAAAGGGTTTCTACCGGTAGCAATCAAGTGTCTATAATGTTGATGGATAAAAATTCTGACAGAAGATACGTTTGGAAGCGTGAGACTTTGGTTCCGGAAATTTCGGATACTTTAAGGAAAGATTGATGTTTTATAAATTCTTAATATTCTGCAGAAAAATCATAGACGATATTATCTGGAACTTTTATTCCGAGATACATCTAAGAGATATATTGATCAAAATCGGAGAACACAAGAAAAAAAATTGAACCAGTAGAGTAGAAAGAATAGGAATTAATTGTTTAGACTCCATCATAATTCTGTTTCCAGATTTCCCTTTATGTGTCTTAATAGACATATGTCCTGCAATTCTTCCTATTCTTCCCCTCGTTGAACCGGACGAGAGGTTTTCTCTCATCTGGCTCTCCCATAAACTCTCGTCTAAAACATTCGCAAACATATTACAGATATATTAAGCCAAGTTCCCTTAAATGACGATAGTAAGATTTCCCTTTAGGCGGTTTATACCCTCTTTGACTTCGTCTATTAAGATGTTTGATTAGCCGATTTAAGTGGGCGTTTGTCAAAGATTTTGTTTGTGAAGTTTCTTTGGATGGGAGGTTGGGTTTTGTTTTTAAGATTGGGATTATTTATGAAGGGGTGGGGAGGGTTCCAATCCACCTTAGGAGATTTTTTTCTTTGCCTTTTTCTTCAGAGTTATAATCAATTCCAATATTACTCCTTCCTAATAACTCCATCGGGGTTGTAAAGACTAAGATTGTTTTTCTAACAGCAGGCAAAGGGCGTTGCGGAAGACCCGAAGGGGCTGAAGCCGACCGACTGTGACTGCCGGGGTGGGGTCAAGACGGCTTGCGCTTGCGGTTGTAAGCCAGTCTTTGGCTGACGTCCGAGCGATAGCGAGGGCGAAGCCAAAGGCAGCCCGCGTTGCGGGCGGCAAGCCGTATGGGTGGGGGGATGGAGTAAAGATTGAAAGTTATGCGGATTGTTTTTCTGCCCATCTTCGAACATGGTTCGCGATAGACAGCCAATCTTTACGATTTTTCGAACACCAATTACCACCTGTTATTACTGGCGCAAAAATTCTCACATTGACAAAGATTGGATCCTCCTTATAATTCTAACATGAGAGTTAAGGGAATATATAAAATAACATGTTAACCTATACGAAATCACCCAAAATTATAAAAATGTTTTTATACGGCTTAACAATGGAGCTTCTACGATTAATATTAGTACATATAAACTATGTTAGGTGCTAATTTCAATATGTGATATATCCAATGTTGAAAACCGTTATTAAAATATCAGCAACAATAATTATAATAATCGCTTTACTCTCATATTGGGTTAATCCTACAATTTTTATTGTAGCTCTATTTTCTTTTATTGTAGTTGCTTTAGTTAAAAAAAAGCCACTTTATTTAATACCATTATTTATTTTCATCCCATTAGTAATTGTTTTAATCCTTAATCAGTATCTGGGGTGGGGGGTGTTTAAATCTCATCTTTTGCCCAAATATTACGAAGTAAAATATACGGCTTTTGGTAAATATTCTAAACTAACAAAAAAAATTGAATTACAAGAAAGAATAGGCTTTAAGAAACTAAAAAATGAAACAGAGAAAATACAATTTAATGAATATATCGCCATTTTAATTTTAAGGGACTCAACTTTTCTTTCAAAAGACCTGTATTCTGCATTTTCTTCTCACAAATTTCAAACTTGGCTTAACTTAAAGGGTTGGAAAGTAGAATCAATTCCAAAAGATACCAGTCAAGATATATTCCTATGGATTTCCCGGATTCGAAAGATCGATATTAATGAAAAATGGTATAAACCAATTTCTCAAAGCACCATTTTTTTACCAAAAACACCATTACTATTTGATGATGTACCAATAATACCAATTCAAGGTAGTGAACTTTTAATTGATATGCCAATTGGTATGGTGCTAACTACTTCTCCACCTAATGTAAGTAAATCGAAAGGTATTGATTATGAAAGAGTTAAAATACCTTTAGAAATCGTTGATAAATCTATTGAACTTAAATTATTAAGTTGGCCATGGAGAAGTAAAGTATTGTATTTGATAGCTAAATATATATTTTGGAATCCTCTAATGTGGTTTATAGGCGTATTAACAGCAATATTCGCTGATAGAATTAAATCAATATTGTCCAATAGATTTTGGGAGCAGGCTTCAAAAAAACATTCATCCTCGTAAGATAACAAAGTTATTTATTTTGGATAAAAAATATAGCATACGAGCATACGGGGACGGTGCTTTAATCTGTAACATTATAGAAACGATAAAGTCTTCTCCCCAAAAATCTCGAAAACAAGAAAAAGGATGTAAAAGAAGTCAGGAGCCAGAAGCCTGAATTCAGAATCCCGACCCCATCCCAAATATAAAAAAACAGGGGATACAACTTTCAATTCAAAAAGAAGAAAAAGAAAAGTTTGAAACAAAAATTGTTTTAGAAAACTTAAAAGATTTTTCAAAAAAGATTGGCGAAATTTCCCCCA
>CAYQMH010000065.1:0-12044 GCA_964418485.1 uncultured bacterium
TGAGTAAAGAAAGTAAGCATCTGAGTGCCGAAGATGTTTTTATGAAAGTGCACAAAGGGTATCCTGGTATTGGTTTGACGACCGTTTACAGGACTTTAAATTTGCTTACGCAGATAGGGCTGGTATTAAAATTTGATTTTGGCGACGGTAGAGCGAGATATGAGTTATCTTAGGGTCCAAAAAATGAAAAACATCACCATCACTTAGTTTGCTCCAATTGTAACGCAATAATAGACTATACTGATTTTATCGACGAAGAGGTAAATTTATTAAAAAAGACTGAAAAGATACTTTCCGAAAAATACAACTTCAAAATCACCGATCATCTTATTCGTTTTTACGGATTATGCGAAAAATGCAGAAGCGACCATTAGAAATTGTTTTAAAGCCAAAAAAAGGAGGCAATTATGCCATTAGGAGATAGAACAGGTCCAGCGGGTTTAGGCCCAATGACAGGAAGAGCGGCAGGTTACTGCGCAGGATATTCTGTTCCGGGATATATGAATCCAATATACGGCAGAGCACCCTATGGCGGTTACTACGGTGTAGGTAGAGGCGGATATCCCCGAGGAGGTGGTAGGGGAAGAGCCTGGGGTGGTGGAAGAGGACGAAGGGGAAGACTCCCTTATAGATATTTTGGTTACCCATCTTAGATATATTAGAAGGAATGATTGAATTTTTAAATACAATAATTAAAACAAAAAAAGGAGGCTAATATGCCAGGTGGAGATAGAACAGGTCCAGCGGGTTTAGGTCCAATGACTGGAAGAGGCGCTGGTTACTGCGCCGGATATTCGGTTCCTGGATACATGAATCCAATTCCGGGAAGAGGATTCTTCGGTAGAGGTCGAGGCTGGTTTGGTCGTGGTGGTGGAAGAGGATGGGGAAGAGGGTATTACGCCACAGGTTTTCCGGGTTGGGGGGATTACGGAGCGCCCGTATATCCTTATCGGCCAGAGCTCGAACCCGAAGAAGAAATGAACCTGTTGAGAGAAGAGGCTAAGTTTTTAAAGCAGCAGCTTGAGGACATTCAGAGCCACATCGACACACTTGAAAAGGCAAAACCCCAGGAGAAGAAGTAGGTATGTCTTATGAAGGTAAAGCGCTTGCGCTTTACCCTCATCTATAAAAAGGGAGGAGTTAACAAATGCGGATTGCTATATCTACAGATGGAGATCAAGTATCTTCCCATTTTGGAAGATGTGCTTCATTTACAATTGTCGAAATAGAAAAAAATGAAATAAAAAATAAAGAGGTAATAGATAACCCGGGTCACCATCCTGGATTTATACCTGAGTTCTTGCATAAAAAGGGTGTCGATTGTATTGTTGCCGGAGGAATGGGCAGAAAAGCAATGGGATCCTTCAATCAGTATGGAATAGATACAATTGTAGGAATAACCGGAACAGTTGAAGAAATACTGAAAAAACTTAAAGATGGATCTTTAGAAAACGGAGAAAGTTTATGTAAACCCGGTCTGGGAAAAGGTTACGGAGTAGAGAAAACAGAAAAGGGATAAAATTTTCTAACTTTTTTAACACCAGGAGGTTTCCAGTATGAAAATATGTGTAACTTCGCAGGCAGATAGCCTGGATTCTGAAGTCGATCCAAGATTCGGCAGGTGTCAGTATTTCATAGTAATTGACCCGGAGAATATGGAATTTAAAGCATTTGAGAATCCTAATATTGGTGGAATGGGAGGAGTGGGTATTCAATCCGCACAGTTTCTATCGGAAAAGGATGTCGAAGTATTGCTAACCGGCAATGTGGGGCCAAATGCTTTTCGAACTTTAGAGGCTGCTGGTATTAAAGTAATTACCGGTGTTTCGGGAAATATCAAAGAAGCTATAGAAAAGTACAAAGAGGGAAAACTTAAGGCAACAAAGAGCCCCAATGTTACATCTAAATTTGGAATGAAGTAATTGGGGGAGCGGATAGTTTTTCATTTGTCATTTTGCTTTTTAATTTTTGATATTTAATTTTCCAGGAAAATGGAATTAAATGCAGCGTGAGAGTAATCCGTTGGGATTTGCGAAATCTTGTGTTTTAATTGGAAAAGAGGAATAATGGCTGTTAAGTTGAATAAAGAAAAATGTACAGGATGCGGAGATTGCGTGGACGTGTGTCCGGTTGAGTCAATAAGTATCGAAAACGAAAGAGCCGTGATCAATGATGAATGTATTGATTGTGGCGCATGCGTAAATGTTTGTCCGGAAAAAGCCCTTTCGCTTCCAGAATAAGAAGGTGGGAAATGCCGTTTTTTGAGCCATTGGATAAATTAGACCCGAAACATGTTGATTTGGAAAGAGCAAGAAAATCTCTAAGAGAAGAGCTTGAGGCGATAGACTTCTATCAGGAGAGAATAGACGCTACAAACGATGGGGCTTTAGAGAAAAATTTAGCCCATAATATGAACGAAGAAAAAGAACATGCTGCGATGCTTATAGAGTGGATCAGAAAAAATGATTCGGTGCAGGATAAAGTATTCAAAGAACATGATTAGGAGGTAATTGTTATGCCATTCGGAGATGGAAAGGGACCATCAGGTCAGGGACAGGGAACAGGAAGAGGGATGGGTAGAGGTGGTGGTCGCGGTAGAATGGGAGGAAATCGTCCGGGGTCAGGTCCCGTTGGGAAATGTGTTTGCCCAGGTTGCGGAGCCAGAGTTTCTCATCAGATAGGTGTGGCTTGTTATTCTATAAATTGTCCGAAATGCGGAAGTAAGATGGTGAGGGAATGATTGTTGGGAACTAAAATATTGGAAAATCATGAAAGGTATTTAGAGAGAGCAAATTTATATAAAAGGTTCGATTATGATGTCGGACAAGAAAGAAATTTTGTTTTAGAAAAAGCCAAACCCATTTGGGGTAGCATTCTAGAGGTTGGAACGGGCAAGGGATATTTTACAATTGAACTTGCTAAAGCAGGATATGGTTTTACCAGTGTTGATATATCAGCTGAGGAGCAGAAATTCGCTCAGCTTAATATAGAATATTTTGATTTGACAAAACAGGTAAATTTTAAAATAGATGATGCCGAAAATTTAAGTTTCAAAAATGAAAGTTTTGATATTGTCTTCGCGATAAATGTGATACACCATTTTACAAATCCTTTAAAAGCTATATACGAATTTGCGAGGGTTGTCAAACCAAAAGGTAAAATTATTTTGAGCGATTTTAACAAAGAGGGTTTTGCGATGATTGATAAGATTCATATCAGTGAAGGAAGAAAACACGAAGCAGGAAAAGTCCCTTTGGGAAAAATAGGCGATTATTTAAAAAACAAGGGATTTAATGTTAGAAAATATAAAAGTAAATTCGAAGATGTTCTTATCTCATATCGTTAAAGCTATATGAATAAAAAATTTATTTTTAAAACAAATGTTTAAAAAGAGTTTTTAATATGGAAGATAGAAGAAAAGTAATAGAAGAACAGAAAAAAAAAGCCGATAAAAGAATGAAGAAAATCAAAAATAAACTGCTTGTGCTTTCGGGTAAAGGCGGCGTTGGCAAGTCGACTATAGCGGTTAATCTGGCTTGGGCGATTTCTCAGAAAGATATGAAAGTCGGAATTTTAGACGTGGACATACATGGTCCCAATGTTCCTAAAATGTTGCATCTTGAAGACAAACATCTTATGAGTTCAGGAGAAACAATTGAGCCAGTATCTGTAGGGAACAATTTAAAAGTAATTAGTATAGCTTTTCTATTGAGTTCCTCCGATGTTCCGGTTATCTGGCGAGGTCCACTTAAGATGACAGCTATAAGGCAATTTTTATCTGATGTAAACTGGGGGGAACTTGACTATCTTGTAATTGACGCTCCTCCTGGAACAGGAGATGAGCCGCTTTCAGTTTGCCAATTAATAAAAGATATAACAGGTGCAATTATAGTTACTACTCCGCAGGAAATCTCTCTGCTTGATGTTAAGAAAAGTATAAGTTTTATTAAACAATTAAATGTGCCGATTACCGGTATTATTGAAAATATGAGCGGGTTTATCTGTCCTCATTGCGGAAAAGCAACGGATATTTTTAAAATTGGCGGAGGTAAAAGAATGGCTGAGGAATTAAACATTCCTTTTTTAGGAAGTATACCCCTTGAAGCAAATATAGTAAAAGCTTCCGATGAAGGTAACCCTTTTATGAATTTAGATTCAGGAATCGAAAGTAAAAAGAAATTTGAAGAAATAGTCAGCAAAGTTATCAAGATTACTCAAAGAAAGAAATAGTATGCCTAAACTTAAGCCTTTTGAAGAGTATACCAAAAGATATGAAGATTGGTTTAAAAAAAATAAATTTGCTTATGAGTCTGAACTTTTGGCCGTGAAAGAGTTGATACCTGCAAATGGAGAAGGGATTGAAATTGGTGTGGGAAGTGGTAAGTTTGCCGAACCCTTAGGCATTAAATTAGGTGTTGAACCATCGCCAAAGATGAGAAAAATCGCAGAAAAAAGGGGGATTAAAGTTATAGATGGAGTGGCTGAAAAACTCCCATTTGATGATAGCCAATTCGCATTTGCCTTAATGGTTACCACCATTTGCTTTCTGGATGATACAAAAGCTGCATTTAATGAGGCATATAGAGTATTGAAACCTGACGGATGTTTTATAATTGGATTTGCAGATAAACTCAGTCCTCTCGGAAGGTTATACCAACAACATAAAATGAAAAATGTATTTTATAGAATTGCCAATTTCTATTCGGTGGATGAGGTTGTTTCTTATTTGAAGGAAACCGGTTTCGGGAATTTCACTTTTGTCCAGACCATTTTCAATAGTCTAACAGAGATAAAAGATATAGAACCAATAAAAGAAGGTTATGGACAGGGTTCATTCGTGGTAATCAGAGCAACGAAGAAGGGGATGCGTTAATGGATAAAGAACTTAAAATCCTGGCAGATAATCATACGGTAGATAAAAATTTGAAAATGTGCTGGGGATTTTCCTGCCTTGTTGATGGTAAGGTACTCTTTGATACCGGAGAAAGCAATGAAGTTCTTGAGTTTAATATGAAAGAACTCAATATTTTGCCTGAAAAAATAAACAAGATTGTTATCTCTCATGACCATTTTGACCATACCGGAGGGTTGGAGGCTGTCCTCAAGCAAAATTCAAACATAGAGGTATATCTCCTTTCGGATTTTAGTGATGAGTTAAAACAAAAAGTGTCTTCTTTGGGCGCTAAAGTTGTTGAAAATGAAGAATTTATAAAAATTGACGAAGGAATATATACCACCGGTAAGATAGAAGGAAAATATGCAGGAAATCCCATTTCAGAGCAAGCCATGGTAATCAAAGCAAAGGAAAGGTTGATTATAATTACGGGATGTTCCCATCCGTTGATTACCGATATTATAGAAAGAGTAAAAAAGAAATTTCCAAAAGATAGAATTTTTATGGTTTTGGGTGGATTTCATCTTCTTGAAAAGGATATTAGGGAAGTGGAACTTATAGCCGAAAAAATAAAAAATTTAGGAGTTGAAAAAGTTGGGCCTACTCACTGCACCGGAGAAGAAGCTATTCAAGTTTTCCGTGAAAAATTTGGCAATAATTTCGTTCAGATAGGAGTCGGAGCAACTCTTAAATGCAACCGTAACCGATTTTGTTTATAAGGAAATAAAAAGTCTCATGAAGGGAATTTATCTTTTAATGATTGAGGTTAAAAAGAACATCAAACAAAAGATAGGAAAATTAGGAGAGATTAAGTTTGATAAAGGTGACTATATCTATGTTGGCTCTGCTCAAAGTGGAATAGAAAAAAGAATCAAGAGACATCTCAAAAAGAGAAAAAAGAAATTCTGGCATATCGATTATCTGCTTACAAATAGAGACGTTGCTATTAATAAGATATATTATAAAGAAGGGAAGAAAGAAGAAGAATGTAAAACCGCAGAGGAACTATCGAAGAATGGTGAACCCATTGCAAAATTTGGTTGTTCCGATTGTAATTGTAAAAGCCATCTGTTTAAAATCAATCTTTCCGAAATAAAATGGTTTATAGATGGTATGAACTCTGTCCTTTGGACCGCCGATGAGGTAAAATTCGGGAGCATTAATGTCAAGCCATTATAGAGATTGCTTTTTAGGATGAAAGGCAATATTGCTAAGTGGATAGAGGAAGACGGGGAAAAGTTTTTAAGAAGAATTGGCATAAGAAAAGGCCAAATGATATTGGACTTTGGTTGTGGTAAAGGTCATTACGCTATACCCGCTTCGAAAGTAGTAGGTGCAAACGCTAAAGTATATGCCGTGGATAAAGATAAAAATGTTTTGAATAAGCTAAAGAGGAAATTAGAAGAGAAGGGAATAATAAATGTTGAACTAATAAATGAGAAAACGAAAATCCCTTTAGATGAGAATACGGTCGATGTAGTTTTATGTTATGACGTCATACATTTAGTGGGCAAGAAGAATAGCAGTACCGTAAAAGATAGAATGAAACTATATGAAACCATCAGGAGAATTGCCAAGGAGAATGCTCTCTTTTCGGTTTATCCGACTCATCTTGTTACGCATACAGACGTTACCTCGAACCAGGAAATTAAAAAGGAAATCGAAAAGGCCGGTTTTAAATTTAAAAGGGAGATGCATACTGAGTTAATTCATGACGATAACAGGATTAAAGGTTGTATATTAAATTTCAGGAAGCGTTAAATAAGAAAGTTAATATTGCAAAGGTTCTAAAGAAAAAGGAGAAAGCATATATTGGATAAATTTGAAAAGATTGATAGGGCCAGAAAAATCTTAGGGTTAGGCGAAAAAGCTGGTAAAGAAGAAATTAAGAATAGATACAGAGAATTGATGAAAAAATACAATCCCGATAAAACGCAGGAAAGTCAGAAATATCTGGAGAAAGTTAAACGTATAAACTGGGCTTACAATATTATCACTTCTTACTGCGACGAGTATAAATTCTCATTTAGCAGAGAAGACGTAGAAAGGATAAATCCAGAGTCAATGTTAAACAGACAATTCGAAGACGATTGGTTAACGAAATAGTAAAGGACAAACAAATGATTATTGCTGTTGCAAGCGGGAAAGGTGGAACCGGTAAGACTACCGTTGCCACCAATATGGCTCTTTCAATATCGAACTCGCAGCTGTTGGATTGTGATGTCGAGGAACCCAATTCCCATATTTTTATAAAACCGGAGATTAAGCAGAGAGAACCTGTTTTCATTCCTGTTCCCGAAGTTGATAAATCCAAATGCGATGGTTGTGGCAGGTGTCAAGAAGTTTGTGTATATAACGCAATAGCGGTTGTCAAAAACAAAGTTTTAATTTTTCCGGAGTTATGCCATGGATGCGGTTCCTGCACCTACTTTTGCCCTCAAAGTGCTCTAAAAGAGGTAAAAAAAGAAATAGGAATTGTGGAAACTGGAAATAAGGGTGATTTAAAGTTTTCCCATGGGAAACTAAAAATAGGAGAAATGATGGCTCCTCCTTTGATCAAAGCGGTAAAGAGAAAGATTCTAAAAGGCAGAATAGTTATTATAGATGCTCCACCCGGTACCGCCTGTCCGATGATAAGCACAATAAAGGATAGCAATTTTGTCATTCTCGTTACCGAGCCCACTCCGTTTGGTTTGAATGACCTGATTTTAGCCGTAGAGGTGGTACGCAAACTCGGCATTAATTTTGGTGTTATAATAAACCGGTCGAACATCGGGGACGATGAGGTAAACAGATATTGCAGAAAAGAAAACATCGCCATCCTTATGCAAATACCTTTTGATATGGGAATAGCTATGGCTTATTCAAAAGGCATTCCCTTTGTTAATGCAATTCCAAAATATAAGAATGGATTTACCTCTTTATATAAAAAAATAATAAGAGAAACATGAGTTTAAAAAAAATAATAAAAAAGACGAATTCTAACTTTGTGCCTTGGAGTCTTTGTAGCTCTAATATTTAAAGAAAGATGAAACAAATAGTAATAATAAGTGGAAAGGGCGGCACAGGGAAAACAATTCTGACTGCCGCATTAGCCTCTCTGGCTAAAAATGCTGTCTTTGCCGATTGTGACGTAGATGCGGCGGATTTACATCTTTTGTTAAAGCCTGAGATAAAAGAGAAAAATATTTTTAAAAGTGGATTTACGGCTGTCATTCGAAAAGATAAATGTACCAAATGTGGGAAATGTATAGAAATATGTCGATTCGATGCTGTAAAAGAGAATTTTCTTGTTGACCCCATTTCATGCGAGGGTTGTGCTTTCTGTAGTTTTATCTGTCCAGCCAAAGCCATTAATATGGAGGAAAATACATCTGGAATGTGGTATATTTCGAATACCCGGTTTGGACCCATGGTGCATGCCAAACTGGGAATAGCGGAGGAAAATTCAGGAAAGTTAGTAAGCATAGTAAGAGAAAAGGCAAAAGCGTTAGCTATCGACAAAAATCGAGATTGGGTTATTATAGACGGTTCCCCGGGAATCGGATGCCCTGTAATTGCTTCACTTACAGGGGTTGATTATGCGATAGTGGTAACCGAACCGACCATTTCAGGTTTACACGATGCTGACCGCGTCATCAGTGTGGCACAGCATTTTAACGTTCTCGTTAAGCTTATAATTAATAAATACGATTTGAATGTAGAAATGGCAAAACATATAGAAGATTATTGCAAAAAAAACAATATTGAACTACTGGGGAAGCTCGGATTCGATAAATCAGTTGTAAGGGCTATGGTGGAAGGAAAAACAATTATAGAGTATAAGGACACAATGGTTAAAAAAGAAATTATTGAGATCTGGGAGAAATTGAGAGGTTGAATATGCGAAAAGAAAGTAAAAAAGAGAGAATAGAGCAGGGTAAACTCCTGAAAGAACGGATGGCAAGCGTAAAAAATAAAATTATCGTGATGAGCGGGAAAGGTAGCATAGGCAAAATTACAGTGGCGGTTAAATTGGTTTATAATGTAAAATGAAAACTTATTTGGACTGTATACCATGTTTTTTTCGACAGGCTTTAGAAGCCGCAAGAATTACCGGAGAGGACGAAAAAACACAGAAGAAAATATTAGACGAAGTGGCCAAAGCGCTACCGGATTTTCTGCTTAGCGCTTCACCACCTGAAATGGCAAGAAAAATTCACGGGATAGTTAAAGAAATAACAGGGATTAACGATCCATATGCAGAAATAAAGAAGCAAAGCAACAAGCTTGCCTTAAGTGTTTACCCTGATCTAAGGAAAAAATTGGAGAAATCCCCGGATCGGTTATTGATAGCTGTGGAGTTAGCTATAGCCGGAAACGTTATAGACTATGGGGTGAAAAACACATTGGATGTAGATGGAGAAGTTGCCAAAATTTTGAGTGCAGAAAACAAAGCGATCAAAAATGAAAGCGAAGAGAATTTTAATTATTCTCAATTCAAGAAAGACCTTTTGGATGCAAAAGAAATTTTATACTTAGCTGATAATGCAGGAGAGGTGGTCTTTGACCGTATTATAATTGAGGAAATAAAAAGTTTAGATTCAAACAAAAGGGTAATTTACGCAGTTAAAGAAAAGCCCACCATAAATGACGCACTAATTGAGGATGCGATTTTTTGTAAGATTGATAAGACAGCAGAAATTATTTCAAGCGGTTCAGATGCTCCGGGAACGATTCTTTCCCTGTGTTCAGAAGATTTTCTGAAAATTTTTAAAAAAGCCGACCTGGTTATAAGCAAAGGGCAGGGTAACTTCGAAACATTATCCCATGTAAAAAGACCTGTTTATTACCTTTTTATGGCAAAATGCCCGGTAATAGCTAATGATGTGGGCTGTAAAGTAGGTGATATAATTTTATTGCAAAAGTCCGGTTGAAGGAGAGGCGGTTAAAATGGAGATAAAAATAATTTTTGACAATTACAACATAAACAGAGAGTTTATACCTGGTTGGGGTTTTTCTTGCCTGGTTGATCAAACTGTATTATTCGACACGGGAGAAAAATCGGAGTATCTATTTAAAAATATGAAAAACTTAGATGTAAATATTTCCCGCATAGAAAAAGTGGTTATATCCCATGATCACTGGGATCATACCGGAGGATTATGTGATTTATTGAAAAAAAGAAAAGGATTGGAAGTTTATGGATGTCCTGGTTTCAGTAGAAAATTTAAGGAAGAAGTTAAAGCTCTGAAAGGGAATCTTATCCTGGCAGGTAAACTTACTATGATTAAGGATGATATTTTCGTAACCGGTGAGATAGCGGGAGAATACAATGAGGTGTTTTTGCCCGAACAGGCGCTTTTTATAAAAAGGAAGAAAGGGATTATAGTAATCACCGGGTGTGCTCATCCTGGCATTATAAAAATTATAAAAAAAATCAAAGAAAACTTTCCCAAAATTAAGATTAACCTTGTTTTTGGGGGATTTCATCTAATGAGTAAAGATAACAGAGAAATAGAACTTATAGCAGAAAAATTTAAGGAATTGGGGATCAAAAAGGTTGGGCCAACACACTGCAGCGGTTATGAAGCACAAACGATTTTCAAGAGAAATTATAAAGACAAATATATTCAAATGGCAGCAGGAAAAACTTTTAATATTTAAGAGATGTTTAGGCAGATTGTTATTTGTGAAAGATTCCCAAAATGAAAAGTGAAAATTCAGGAAAGAAAACAAAAAACAACGTCAAGATAGAAATTTTCGAGAAACATACGGGAAGATACGAAAGTTGGTTTGAGAAAAACTTATTTGCTTATTCCTCAGAATTAAAAGGTATAAAAAAACTGCTACCCAATGGAAAAGGAATTGAAATTGGTGTAGGTTCGGGGAGATTTGCAAAACCTCTATCAATAAAATTCGGTGTTGATCCTTCACTTGCCATGCTAAAAAAGGCTAAAGAAAGAGACGTTAAAGTTATTGGTGGGGTAGCCGAAAATTTGCCAATTGTGAGTAGTTCTTTTGACTTTGCTTTAATTACTACTGCTCTTTGCTTTGTGAATGATATAGAAAGAACATTTGAAGAAGTAAAACGAATTCTTAAGAAAAACGGCTTTATTATTTTAGGTTTCATTGATAGAGAAAGTTTTCTGGGGAAAATATATATGGACAAAAAAGATAGAAGTCTGTTCTACAGAGTTGCAAATTTTTATTCCACAAAAGAAGTTATAGATAGACTGAAGAAGACCGGGTTTACCCGTCCAAAGATAAAACAAACGCTTTTTGCCCTCCCCAAAAAGCTTAGTCAAACAGATAAAATTGAAGAGGGTTATGGAAAAGGAGGGTTTGTAATCATAAGGATGGAAAAGCAAGGAATTTAAAAGCAAAAAAAGAAGCAACGAGATTATCAGATAAAGGCTAATTTTTAACTACGTTTACTATTCCCATAACAAGAAATTCATCCAGGAATATTATAATTTTAGATTTTTATTGTTCCGTCAATAAATTTATTTAAAATGATTAAAGATAGTATTTTCAAAGGTCAGTCGAGGAGTTCGAATAATCGTATAGAATGGCTGTGGTGGGGGGTTTCGAACAAACATAATAAATTGGGTGTGGTGGGGGCTTTGTGTCTTAGTGTCTTCGTGGCTAATTAAATTTTATTTTTTGATGGTTGACAAAGTCAGATAAAGCAGCTACGATATTTTATAGAAGTGAATAAAGTAACAAAAGTTAACGATAAAATATATTTCTATTACAGAAAGGTTCCATCGTCTAACACAACGCTCATAAAGAGAGATGTAAATATACTGATAGATCCGGGATATAATCCCATTATTAAAATAAAGGCACTTGATCCCTTAATGAAGGAAGCCGGAATAGGGATAAAAGATATTGATGAAATATGGTTTACGCATAATCATCCTGACCATACGGGGCTCGCTTATTACCTGCTTCAGGAGAAAAAAATGAAAATTGTTTGCCATCCACATGCAAAAAATTTTCTTGAAATAGAGCCTCCCTTGCGAGGTCTTATTGAAAGGGAGAAAATAGATGATGTTATCTTGAAAAAATTATATCCCAGGGATGTAAAAAAAAGGAAAAGAATTGAAGCTCTGGTTATTTATCTCGTTAAATTTTATGGAGGTTTTCTTACTATAGATAATCACGC
>CAYQMH010000066.1:0-12004 GCA_964418485.1 uncultured bacterium
TTTCTTTGAAAAATAGCAAGGGGTGGGGTTAGATTAATTTTTTTTACCTCCTGTTTATAAAGAATTATTAAAATATCTCTGGGGGTCTTTTTTTCTGTTTCTTCTTATTCTTCTTTTAATTTTTTTGATAGAAGGAGAACTCCTTTAAAAAAGAAATTTTTAACAGGCACACAAAGGTCGTTGCGGAAGACCCGAAGGGGCTGAAGCCGACCGACTGTGACTGCCGGGGTGGGGTCAAGACGGCTTGCGCTTGCTGTTGCAAGCCAGTCTAAGGCTTTCGTCCGAGCGATAGCGAGGGCGAAGCCAAAGGCAGCCCGCAATGCGGGCGGCAAGCCGTATGGGTGGGGGGTTGGAGTCTGTTTTTTAGTTGGTCTTGAAAATTGAATTTTTGAATGTCAGGCGGAGAGTTCGAAGATTGTACGGAGTGAGCAGCCAATCTTTAAAGAATCTCACACAAAGACGCAAAGGCCGCAAAGAAAAGTATTTTGTTTTAAACCCATCAACACATCTACCCACTAACCCACTAATTTCAGTTATTTTTTTGACAAATGACTAATGGCCAGTGACCAATGACTAAATCATTCACACAGATTTTCACATGATTTGTTATTGTTTAAAACTCAACCCATCCCTTCCAAAAACAATATCTCACACAGAGACACAAAGAACACAGAGATTTAATTTTTGTTTTCAACTAATGACGAGTGACCGATGACTAATAACTCCATTTTTAAGGTTCAAAAATGGCCACAAGAATTATATTCCTTTTCCGCTTGATTATCTGTTGAGACTCGTGTGTATATTACGCATTTCATAAGTTCTTTTAAAACAATTTAAATTTATATCTAAAAATTTCAACCTTCATACAACACCTTTCCCTATAAATTCTTTAAGAAAAACATTCAAATATAAATCAGTACAAAAACGATATTTTTCCATTTCTTCCTTTAATAACATAATATTTTCAAAATAAAAAGAAATTTTTAAAAAAAATTGTATACAAAGGGTATCTCAAGCCTTCTTTTTCTTCAATACCTTTACAAAAAAACTGTTAGAATTCTCCCAGAAATGATTTTCGTACTTTATCGTTCTTCAGCAACTTTTTAGCATAGCCCTCCATGAAGATTTCTCCGATTTTAAATACATATCCTCGGTCAGCATATTCCAGGGACATTCTTGCATTCTGTTCTACAAGTAAAATTGTAGTTCCATCCTTGTTTATTTCTTCAATTTTTTCAAATACATCCTCTACATAATTCGGAGAAAGCCCGAGAGAAGGTTCGTCAAGAAGGAGCAAATCAGGTTCAAGCATGAGTGCTCTTCCTACCGCTAGCATTTGCTGTTCCCCGCCAGATAGAGTTCCTGCTTTCTGTTTTCTCCTTTCTTTAAGTACAGGGAATAAATTAAATACTCTATCTAATCTATTTAACAATTGGCTCCCAGCAACTGAAAACTGGGTATAAAATCCCATTTCTAAGTTTTCAAGAACCGTCATCGAGGTAAAAACTCTTCTCCCCTCAGGTACAAGGGAAATCCCTTTCTCAACTAAGTCATGCGGGAGCTTATCTCTAATAGATTGTCCATGGTAATCTATTATACCATTTTTGATTTCTCCTCCTTTTCTATTAATCAATCCTGAGATTGAATTCAAAGCGGTTGATTTTCCCGCACCATTTGGCCCAATAAGAGTTACAATTTCTCCTTCCTTTACCTGCAGTGAGATATCGTCAAGAGCTAACACCTGCCCATACTTTACCGAAAGGTTTTTCACTGATAATATAACGTTTTGTTTTTTATCTTTTGTTTTTCTCTTCACTTTTTCCACTTAATCAATAAACGATAGACACTTTCCTTTAATCAGTTTTCTTCCCAAGATATGCCTCGATTACTTCTTCGTTATTCCTTACTTCCTCTGGGCTACCTTCTGCAATCTTTTTACCATAGTTAAGGACAATTACTCTATCGGATATATCCATTACGAATTTCATGTCGTGTTCGATAAAAACAATAGTTTTTCCATCTTTTTTCATCTTTTCAAGAATATTTAGTATTTTTCTTCTGGTATCCGGGAAAACTCCTGCTGCTGGCTCATCAAGGAGAAATAATTCTGAATCCGTTACGAGTGCTCTTGCTAATTCGAGCAGTTTTCTTTGACCATGTGAAAGATCTTGAGCTAAACTATCCTTCTTTTTCACAAGATCAACCATTTCAAGATAATCAAGAGCTCTTTCAACATTTTTTTCCTCTTCTTTTTTAACGCGTTTTCTTTTAAAGATTGCATAGAATAAACTCTCACCTTTTTTATATTGGGTACCAAGAAGTATATTCTCGAGCACCGTTATCTGTGGAAACAATCTCATGCTTTGAAAAGTCCGAGCTATCCCTTTCTTAGCTATATAATACGTTGGATAATTTGTAATATTTTTCTTTTTAAAGTAAACTTTTCCATAATTAGGAGGATACAATCCATTAATCACATTGAAAACCGTGGTCTTACCGGCTCCATTTGGCCCAATAAGACTGGTAATCTTTCCTTCTTGTATCTGAAAAGAAAGGTCATCAACTGCCTTTAATCCATCAAATTCCTTTGCAATATTTTGCAAACGTAAAATAGCCATCATTTAAACCTGTATTTTCCCATTATTCCTTGTGGTCTTCTTATCATAAGAATCACAAGAAGCAATCCATAAATCATCTGCCTGGTAGGTGCAGCAATTGATGATGGCATACCCAGAAATCTCAGAAGTTCCGGGAACACCACTAAAATTGTAGCGCCAACGAATGAACCCGGAATACTGCCCATACCACCAAATATTACCATCAAAAGAATAGTGATCGATTCCATTACGGTAAAACTTGAAGGGTCAATAAAAGTAATATAGTTAGCGTACAAACTACCAGCGATTCCTGCAAAAATGGCGCCTACCATAAATACAATTAATTTATGTCTTTTTGTATCCTTCCCCATTGCTTCTGCTGCAATTTCATCCTCTCTTATAGAAAGTGATATCCTCCCAAATGGAGAATTAACAATTCTTTTTATAACGAAAAAGGTGATCAAAACGAAACCTGTAACCAATAATAAATATACCCAGGTTTCCGATAATTGGTAACTAATAATAGAAAACCGAGGTATTCCCGGAAGGCCCATCGGACCTCTGGTAACTACAACCCAGTTCCTAGCTACTGAATAAACGATTACTCCCAAGCCAAAAGTAGCAAGTGCCAGGTAATCCCCTTTAAGTCGTAATGATGGAAATCCTATTATTACTCCGGATATCGTTGCAAAAAGAGCTCCAATTATAAGCCCAACCCATGGAGAAAATCCAAAATTTAAAGTCAGAAGACTTGAAGTGTAAGCCCCAATACACATAAAAGCAGCATGCCCGAGAGCAGGAAGTCCTGTATAACCCACAATTAGATTTAAACTAAGAGAGAGAATTATGTAAATACCTGTAATTACGAAGATATGTAAAATATATTCCATGGCTCACTCCTCTCTCCTGCCCATTATTCCTTGTGGTCTAAACAGTAGAAAGATTATGAGAATCAGAAAAGCAATAGCATCTTTCCAGCCTCCAGAGATTTTCCATATTCCGAGATTTTCCGCAATACCAAGAAAGAATCCTCCTGCAAAAGCACCTGGTATACTTCCAATCCCTCCTATAATTGAGGCGATAATACCTTTCAAAATTGCATTAAACCCCATTGTGGGTTCGATATTTGTTTCAAGGGAAATTAGAATTCCTGCAATTCCAGCAAGAGCCGAACCTACTGCAAAAGAAATTGTTATTGTTTTCTCCGGGCTTATCCCTACCACCGAAGCGCCAATCGAATCATCAGATACTGCTCTCATAGCTTTCCCAAATCTCGTTCTCTTTAAAAACAAAAACAAAGCAACCGACAATAGACAACTGGTAACAAGTATAATTATCTGTATATCCGTAATCACTGCACCAAGGAAGAGGTGTCCTTCCTTAACTGGACCTGTTCTTATTGTTAGAATCTGTGCGCCGTATATAAGTTGAATTAAGTTTTGGATGAAAATAAAAACACCGAAAGAAGCCAAAAGGAATATCAAATTAGAGGCCTTCCTTTCTCGAAGTGGATGATACAAAAATTTATCTATTCCAATGCCCAAAACACCAGCCCCTACTACACCAACCAACACTGCTAAGAACCAATAACTAATAACCATTGGCGATTGAACATTAACTGATAACGAATTAACTATTGTATACGCCAAATATGCTCCAGCCGTATAAACCACCCCATGCGCAAAGTGGAAAAATTTAACTGTCCTGTAAATCACTGTGAAACCGATGGCAATCAAGGCATAAATACTCCCAGCTATAATTCCGTTTAGGACTAATTGATTTATCATTTTCTATTGCCTGATGACCAATGACGTATAACTGATAACAAATTGCTTATAACCATTAACCATTTCCTAATAACATTATCTTTCTTCTTTATCAATAAAATAGGTTTCACACTTGGAAAGTCAAGTAAGAAAACATATTATTAGTTATTTGTTGCTGAATTTTTTAGAAGAAAACCGGAAATTAACAACCAACAACAAACAGCCAATAGCCAAGGCTATTTACCAACTTTTATTTCAGATATTTTTATTATAAGCTAATTTTCATCACAATAATGAAAAAACATAATTGTGAAAATTTTTCAAGAGCATAATGGGGAAAATTATAAGTAAAGTTTTAGTTGTACCCTACATTAAATTTAATCTATTCTAACGCAAAAACTTTTACCAGATTTCCCTTAACCCCTCTCCCTTCTATCATATCATTAGGCTTAATACTCTTAGGTTTACTTTGTTCCCCAACGCAATACAGACTATATCTTTCGTTCCATTCTTTTTGCTTTCTGATAAAATTTTCTGATAAATAAATATTTACCCAAGCTGGACCAACACCGGTAATCTGATAATAAAGAGGAATGTTTGCATCATCAAGAGAGTGACCTCCAGAAGCAGGAAAACAGGACTGCTTTATTTCCTTATCACGGTTAATTATGCAGTAACATTTAAGATTTTCCTCTATTATTTCTTTAAATCTCCTTGCGATTTTATAAAAATCATCAATGATAAATTCGGGTTTTGTATATAGTAAAAAGGAATCTGAAAATGCTATTACGTGTATTTCAGGTGTTTGTTTACAATTTTTACCTTCCAAAAAGAGAGTGGAAAAATCAGAATCAGAAGGATTATTTACAAACCAATCAATTCTATTCCAGAGCTGCGCAATTTTATCAGAGCCATTTTTTTCTAATAGCAACCTTTTAGTGTGAATAATATCGTAGTAAGCGTATGTTACTTGTTCTTCCTTCATTCTATTTCCATTTAATTATTTTGTAATCTTTGCTATCTTTAATTTTGGGAATGCAATTTACTTGCTTTCCTGCTACTACTATAGTCTTACCAGTCGGTTCTTGACGCTTGGAAGAGATATTGAAAATTATTTCCGCCATTTCTTCAGGTTGAATAAGCTCTTCCCTTTGGATGTTATGCCTCACATTTCTTATCATATCTGTATCCATTGCGGCGGGACAAATAGAATATACTTTAATTCCATCGTTTTTTAATTCCTCTGCAAGTGATTGGGTAAAGCCTATAACTCCAAATTTAGAAGCGCTATACGCAGATAAATTTTTATCTCCATATAGACCTCTTACTGATGAGATATTTATAATAGTAGATTTTACCGATTTTTTTAGAAGAGGCAGAGCATATTTTGTAAGAAAAAAAAGACCTGTTAGATTTGTCTTGATAACGTTCTCCCAGTCATTTATGGACATATCTTCAATTGTAGATGCAATACGGACCCCCACATTATTTATTAAGATATCAATTTTACTAAAAGCTTCCTCAATTTGTCCTACAGCTTTCTTTATATCTGTTTCACTTCGAATATCACATTTTATAGTAAGGATTTTTACTTCAGAAGATACTCGCTTTATTTTACTTTTTAAATCATTTAATTTTTTTTTGTTCCTCCCTATAGCAACAAGATTAAACTCTTTGTAAACAAATTTCCTGATAACAGAATAACCCAACCCTCCTGTTGCTCCAGTAACTACAACTATCTTAGAGATATTAGAGTACATTATTCATAAGGAACAAAACGACCCTCCTTGGCCATGAAAAGTTTTAAGGGTCTATTAGCATCTCCATTTTCGTCAAATGAAAGAATTCCTCCTACTCCGTGGTAAGATTGAGTTTCATATAACGCGTTTCTTATTTCCTCACCGTCGTTTCCGTACTTCACGACTAACGGCAAAAGGATTTTACCTGCATCGTATCCATTTAGTGAATTCATTGCAGGTTCGTAGCCAAACTTATCTTTAAATTTCTGTGCGAATTTCCTATACTTAGGGTCACTCTCATCTCCTCCCTCTGCTACAAATATAAGACCTTCAGCAGTTTCACCAGCAATCTTAAACAGATCCTCACTTCTTATAGTAGTCATACTTAACCACTTTGGTCTAAATCCAAGTTCAGTGCTTTGTTTTATAAATAGACCCGCGTCTTTGGCCAGGAGGGTCAAAAAAACTGCTTCGGGATTAGAACTCTTAATCTGCGATATAGGAGTTCTATAGTCTGTTTCTCCAGGATTTATTAAGACAGTTTTAGTGATATCTCCTCCCTTTGATTCAAAAGTCGAGGTAAAAGCGTTTATATATCCTTGAGCAGCTTCGTTGTTTATTACGGCTAACCCTACCTTATTGAGTTTAAGTTGTTCTGCGGCATATGTCGCCATCTTTTTAGCTTCATAATATCCGCTTACACGGTTACGAAAGACAAAATCACCTGCTTCAGTAATACTGGGGCTTGAAGAAATAGGGGAAAACAGAACTACTTTTTCCTTATTAGCTATAGGAGCACATGCCATTGCAGTGCTTGAATTCGTTGCCACTATAATTACTCCTGGAGTTAGTGTAGATAAAAGTTTTCGAAAGGCGTTTACACCTTTCTGAGGCTCACTTTGCCCATCCTCAATGACCAATTTTACTTTACTCCCATTGATTTCTCCCTCTGAATTTATGTCCTCTGCGGCCATCTTCAGACCATCTATAGCCCATTGCCCATATTGAGCAACTGGGCCCGTCAAATCTGCTACTACTGGCAAAGTTATTTCTTGACTGCTCGTAAGGCTTCTATTTTGAAACAAAGCCAATCCAACAACCACGACGATAACAATAATGCCTATCCACATCAGTATTTTTCTCTTCATATTATTCCTCCTAACTTAGTTTTTTTTTAAACTCATTTGGCCATTCCTTAACAGGACCATCAGCTGAAATAGTAATGATCCGAAAAGGAAGATTTAACTCTTTGCTATTATTATTTAGGTAACTTTCGAAAATTTTTGATTGATTCTTGTTATTTGAGACCAAAAGCATGCTGAAGTTGGCCGCACCATGGTGTCTGGAACCTTTTCCTCTTAATATGCTAAGATCCAGATTGCAATCATCAATATTAAGAGTAGCAAAAGCTCCATTTTGATCGTGCGGATAAACTATAAATCGAGGTTCTATAGTTGCCCCTGAATTTGGCTGAACAATGATTACAGTTGAGCCATCCATTATCATCATAGCCCTTAAAAGAGTTTTGTCTAGAAATTTGATAGGTTTTTTCTTCCTCCATTCCATTTGAAAATCCTCTTTATCCATAGGAGCCAAAAATTTATCAATAGGAATATTACCATCTTCATTATTACTAAAGGTTGAAGGGACTACTATAAGCATTGCTCCTTCAGATCCTGCCTCCGAAATTTCTTCAATTGTTTCGCTGATAATATTTTTTAAATATTCTTTTATAATAGAACTGTGATCCATACCTATTCCTTAAATAGATAATAATTTGAGAATATCATCCGCAATTTGATTTACTTCCCAACTTGTTTTTTCTATTTTGTTGTTAATAGTATCCCATCTGAACATCTCTCTTCCAACTTTCTTATCTTCTTCAAAAGAAAATACTCTAACTTTTCCATTCCCTGAGGAATAAATAATGAGAGAGTCGTGAGAAATTCTCACACATTCTTTAAAAAGCGGACCTGGAAGAGTATGATAGGGATTTAGGCGTACAATTTTAGTAAATGGAATCTCTGCTTCATTGTGAGCGAGCTTAGTAGCATCTATAAATCCTGCGACACGTTCACCTTGAAAAACAGACCAATGCTCTTCCACTACTTTTGCGAAATCTTCTGGAAGTTTGATCTTAAGTTGATACTTTCCTTTTTCTTCTTCGCTTAAAGTATCTTCTATAATTCTCCAACTAGTTCCTCCACCGTATAAGAAAGTAAAAGAAAGCTTACAACCTTCGTGGACTTTTGAGCTAAGTAATCCAACTGCATTTAGCAAATTTTTAAGCCCCCGGGAATCTTTTAACTTATCTTCTATTTTTTCTTTTAATTCTCTATCCAAGTTAGGATCGTTTAAAGCTTGCTGAAAATTGTCCTGAAAACTCTTATTACCTTTTTTTTGTATAAGATTAGTTTCATTCTGGTTCAAGGGTAATTTAATATAAAGGGAATCTTGGATCTTTATTATCCTTGCTATTTTTTCTGCCAAATCCATTATTTTGGTAATAGTGTTGTTTTTTATTTTAAAATTTTCATTTTCACTTATTAGGTTAACTGCGCATCCATATTCCGGATACAAAATTCCTGACTTCCTTTCCCAAGCTCTACAAGTACCAAGGATAACTTTTGCATTCTGATAAAAATGAGCAAGCGCTTGCAAAAAAGATACGAAGTTATCCACCAGTCCAAAGTCTGTGCCTAGAAAAAGTTGCTCAGACGAATTGATTTTCTCTAGGCCTTGACTTTCTCTGTATTTTTGAATCTCATTATTTGGAGTAGTCAGGTAAAGAAGTTTAAAAAAATCCTGTTCATCTTTTTCCCTCTTAAAAAGACTTCTCCAATTATTCACGACCGCTTCAAGCCGGCATTTACGCAACTCTTTGCCATAAGTATTCCTTATTACTCTAGCCCCATCCAATAGTTGTCCTTCTTCTAATACACTCTCGCGAAATTTATTGTAATCGGTGTTATCGATATTACCTAATTTCTCCCATATATTTTCTCCTATATGGATAATTGCTCTTTCTTCATTTACCGAACATTTGAGTAAATCTCCATTATCTATGTGTATACCAAGCTTAACATAATTCTTATCTCGATTATTCTCTGCAAAGGATAACAATCGCTCATTAAGCGTAGTTCCTCTTCCGAAAATATGAAGATTAAGCTCGGCTAAATTTTCAAAATTTTCCGCTTTATCACAAGGCAAGAAATTCCAAATACGTCCTTCTGAGAATTTTTCATCCCAAAACGTAACGACAAGTAAGTTTATAAAATTAATTCGGCTAAAGCTTGCTATATCTTTATCCGTAACAGATTTTTCTCTTTTACTATCAAATAAGCAAATAAAGATCTCCCCTATTAATTCCCTTAAGTTTTTTTGGACTTCTTCAAGATTCTTAGCATTTTTTACTATTTCTTGTATTTTGTTATCTAAGGATGGTTTATTTTTATTAGCCATACGAAAATTTCATAGTAAATTACTTATATGCAAGATTCGGATCGGCTAATTTTCTCGCGCTTGAATTCAGGAAGTGCAGATTTAAGCACATGCTCAATATCCTTAATCTCAATACTATGCTTCCCTACTTTGGTTTTACTAATCTCTGCAAGGCTGGTACCATTTGTTTTCTTTTTTTTCTGAATGGGGATGGACTTATTAAACATCTCTCACCTCTTCTTTCTTTTTATAAGAATAACTTCTTAAAAAATTTTCAAATATACTCTCACCGAAAATTGCTGGGACTCTTTTTTCGCTTAGCGCCCGATCAATTCTAATGATCGCGTCATGTACCAAGGCTTTTTTAACTTGGCACATCCAACTATCTACTCTCATATGATCCCCCCTTTTTACCTTATTTCTAAGAGGGCAACCACCCCCACATATATATTTTGCTGCACAATTATCGCAATAACTCTTGGTAGAAACATCAATTCTCTTAAGGAAATCAATGCGATCTGAGTATCTAATAAAAGAGTCTGTTTCTTTATTATATCTTCCTACAATGAATTCCTGAAAAGGATGGTTATGTTCTTGAACTCGGTAACAAAGGGAAATAGAGCCATCTGGGGTATAAAGTTCATTTTCACCAGCCACTGAGGTGCAGAAATAGGCAGAGGGGGTAAGCAAATTCATATATGGAGAGCTAATAATCCAGCTTCCAAGCCGTTCAGCTTTATTTATAGCGTCCACAACTTGTTCTATATAAACACCGGGCACCGGATATTTTACTCCCATTTTCGGATTTGGTAAAGACACAGGTTCAAAATGTACAAATTTAACCCCAAGAGATGCCCAATAATCTATACTTTCTTTTAAGTAAAAAATGCTTTTGCCTGTTATAGTGGCCCTAACTTTAAAAAGCGCTCCAGCTTTTACAAGACGCTTTATTGTACGTTCTATCTCCTTGCTTGACTTTCCCTCTTTCAACATAGGCCGATTTTCATCGTTAATTTTGGGTACACCATCACTTGAAACGACAAATACAAAATTCTTTCCTACCAGATAATTAAGCTCATAATCAGAAACCATTCCATTAGTATTGATTAGAAAATGGGTCTTTATTCCAATGTGCTCTATATGTTTTACAGCTTTCCTCAAGGTATCCATATTAAGTGTAGGTTCACCTCCAAAGAATGTCAGGTAAATTTCTTCAGTTTCAGGAGTTATTTTTTCTTTGAGAATACGAATTGCATATTCTGGACTCATAGATTTAACTTTTGCTTCCGGTACCACAAAGCAATATTTACATCTTAAGTTACAATCCGTGGTAAGAATAAGACCCATCTTTAATATCTTCTTTGATATGGAGGGTCTCGCTGGTGTACCAAAGAATCCAATGTTATTTAATTTTTTTCTTATATCATTTAAATCTATAGACTCAGGATTAATGATAGCTATTTTTAAACTATATGGAGAAAAAACAAGATATTTGCCTTTTACATCATCCCAAACACAGGGTAAACCAAAATACAAAAAATCTTTTTCCGTATTTTCTTTTATTAAATACGAACGTTGCGTTTTAAGTTCTTTTGTATTCAAAACATCAACTCCATTAAGTAATTTGCTCAGTTAATCTTAACCTTCAAAACATTTCCCTTTAACAAAGTTGCTATCCTAATGTATAATTAATATATTCTAAGTACTCATTTGTCAACCTTTCTGATAGATTCTTTAGCTTGCTAAAATAAAAACCATAAATTGTTTTTAATGAATAAAAGGGAATATATCCAGAGGAGGCTTGACTTTTTATCACCACAAAATCCCTAGTTTTTCTCTCGAAAATCTCGAAAACAAGAAAAAGAGCATATATTAATTTTAAATTCTTAGTTCTGAACTTTGAATTATCCTACTAAAACTAAAAAAGACAACGGGATAAAACTTTCAACTCAAAAAGAAAAACTAATTTCTATGTTTTAAAACTTTAAAAAACAAAGGGTTAAATAGTCGTTAACTCCAAAGTTTAAATGTTTTATCATCTTTATCTACGTAATAATATCCGGTTCCTCCACACTTTGGACAACTTCTTGCTTCATTGTCAGGATGATATGGCGATCCAAAAGATTCCATCCCAGTAAACTTGTTTACTATAAAATACCCTGCACCATTACATGAAGAACACTTATATCGGACCTTTTTATTATCAGAGTCATTGAACTTATAATTAATCATGCCATCTCCTTTTTTATATATAATATCAAAAAATAACGAAATGTCAATTGTATTATGCATATAGAAACTGGGTATATGTATATATGGGGCATTACTTGATTCTATGACATCGCAGCTATATCGAAA
Source organism: uncultured bacterium (assembly GCA_964418485.1). GTDB lineage: Bacteria > Hydrothermota > UBA3072 > UBA3072 > UBA3072 > JAFGHJ01. Next base: position 11,902 of record CAYQMH010000066.1, read on the forward strand.
ATCTCGAAAACAAGAAAAAGGATAAATCAGAAAGAAGCTAGAAGTCAGTTGACAAATAGCAGCGCATATCTGACACTTTCTAAGTGCCTTAGAAGTAGCAGCG
>CAYQMH010000067.1:0-11602 GCA_964418485.1 uncultured bacterium
ATACTCTTCTTAATCTTTCCGCGAAAATCGGTTTGAATAAATTAAGAGGTCTTGAGAAACTTAAGTGTAAAGGTATAAACTGGGTTTCAAACGCGACGGGGATAATAAAATACGTCTTCCCCAGCAAAGGAATGCGAAATCCAGATATTGAGGTTTGAAAAGACAAAGTGTGGGTAACTGCAAATCAAATATTAAAAATTGAAAAGCAAAATGACATATAAAAATGCAAAAACTAAAAAATTATAGGACGCAGGTTCGCCCCCAGAAGCATTTTACCAGAATACTATTTTAATTTCGTCAATTTTTTTAAAATGTTCGTCGCGAGTTACCAAAGCTAGATCATATTGCTTGGTTATAGCCGCCAGCCAAATATCGTTTTCAGGTATTGGAGTGCCTCTAAGTCTTAAGTTTTTCTTAATCCTACCATATTCTATCGCAGTAGAAGCCTTAACTTCAAGAATAATACTTTCAGCAGCGAATTCCTCTATTCGAGTAATATTTTCTTTTATTCGAGAAGAGTTGAGTGCGCCATAATAAAGTTCGCCTAAAACTATACTGGATAAAAAAATCTCATCGGCTTCCTTTAGATTTTCTTTGACCGATGAGTCCTCCGCGAATAGCGCTATAACTATATTTGTATCCAGAATGAAATTACCATTTATTCAAATCAACCTTCTCGCATCCCTCCTCTATAGCGCGTTTCATAGAATCTAAATCATTTTTCTCTATCGTACCTGAAAAACGGAGTAATTTTTGTCCGGGAATACCGGTTATTTTATTTTGGGTTAAAGCACCCACAAATTCAAGAACTTTTTCCTGCTTCTCGGCAGGCAATAATTCAAGCTTTTCAATTATTTCTTTCTTAAGTGACGATTTCATAATAGCATGCCTCCTTAATAATAAATTTACAATAAAAACATCTACAGTTAAGGATGGATAGAAAGCGCATATGCGCATAGGTGACCCCAAACATACAAAAACACAGTAAGCTTGATGTTAAATTAAACCGGCTCAGAATCCTGAAAAAGAACCCTGAGCCGGTTTTTGGTAGTTGCTTGTTTTTTTAACTTTCTAACTCTCTAACGCTCCAACGCTCTAACCTTCTCATTTCAGTAATATCATCTTATGATGTTTTTCAAAATCACCTGCCTTGAAGACATAGAAATATATACCCTGGGGCACTTGTGCACCAGCGCTGTTACGTCCGTCCCAACTCACTGATTTAAATCCTGCCGACTGGTTTGAGTTAACCAAAGTTTTGACTGCCTGACCTGCCAGGTTGAAAACAGTGAGATTAACATCGGAGTCCTTTGGTAATCCGTAATTGATTGTGGTACTCCTTACGAAGGGGTTAGGATTATTCTGCGCGCAGCTGAGGACGGTTGGGATGGGTTCTTTCTCCTTCTCGGAGAGAGTTAAAGTTTCAGTGATAGATTTTTCTGTAGATATACCTGCCTCAGAGAGGACTTTTAAAGGTTTCTCTTCTTCTGAATCATAAGACAATGGAACGATACTGCCTTTTCTTTCATCGGAAGATATTGCCAGAGTACTGATTAATCCATCAAATTCACAACCTTCTTGTGCTGTAAAACCGGGAAGTAAGGAGATATAATTTCCTGCTGTCATTGTAGCGTCACCGCCATTTTTAATTGTAAAATAAGTGCCTCCTCCGGCTACAGTAATAGAATTGCTCGCTTGATATGTTTTTATTTCTCCATCTTCTACGGTTTCATTTTGAAGTATAAGATCTGTTGGCGCTCCGACTTGAGCAGTTCCTTCATAAGGTTTATAGTTATGTTTTGTAGCTGTTATCCGCATCATATCATCCCCACTTGAAGTATTGACACTGAGTGTTACTTGTCCTGATCCGTTTGTAAACCCTCTATCCCACGCTGACCTGTCATTTTCACACCAGCAACATACGCAGGCGTTACTTACTGGACTTCCCCCCTGGGTAACAGTAACAAGGAAGCTGCTATTGTTAGGGATTTCCGAGCTGTGCACTGCTGTCAGAGCCGAAGGTGCATTTGCTCCCGTCCACATGGGAAGTTCCGGGTCTCCAAAAGTGTTGTAAGTTTTTAAACACCAATTCCAGATGCCATTCCCTACATAGCCCTTTAAGTCGTCCTTTCCTTCGGCAACTGCCTCTCCAAGATGATAGGTAGAGTTATTAAAAGCATGCTCGAAAAACTCCCTTATCACTCTGGGCGTATAAGTCATTCTCCAAGTACTAGAGCTTCCAAAGTCGACATAAGATTCTCTTGAATTCCATGCCCCGCCTATAGCACCCTTATCATAGATGTGTTCCCCTATACAGTCGTCAGCGAAATCACCCGCTGCACAACCGAGACCGGTTTGTATACCTACTTTGTCACCCGGGTTCAACCTGTTATCAATTTTACTTTTGGAAAGGTAGATGTTGGCATCAGTGACTGGTTCGGTACCCCAGTATGCCAATATCTTATCTTTGCCTCCGAGACAGGCATCGTAAACAAAACCATAACCTTTATTCATAGAATCTACGATTGCGTTACTTCCCTCGTAATTATCTAATTCACGGTTCGAATGCCATTCCTTGTAATGAAAACCAGGAGGCCACCCAAGCTGTCCAGGCACAAACCAATTATTTGGGATTTCATTCTCACAATCGTAAGTTAATAGAAGACCATTCCAGTGAATATTGAGTAATCGCAACAAACGGCTAGAATAGAATAATGCTTTTGTAGTATAATTGGGAGGATCCTTTTCATATTTCAAGATTCTTTGAACGTGTTTATTGGCATCTGCGTAATTATCTGCGAACATTCTACCAACGTATACATCGGCATACCAATCGAGAAGACCTTCACCCCATATTCCGTCATTGTCTCGATCCCAATCTGCCAGATCTTCATAGTATCTTTCGCAAGGCATATCAAAGGTCATATGGCCCTGATCTCCTACTATGAAGTAAGCATATACTCCTCTACATGGTATTGAATTTGATGCATTTGTTCCATGGTCTGCACCAAATAATACCCATATTGTTCCGTGATTTTCATGCATGTCAATAATGAAGTTTTTTATTTTTTCCGGGTTATCTACCCCATTATATTCAGCATATATCTCCTGTAGCGTTTTAACCATACAAGGAACACCTTTTTGTGTTTTCCAATCGGCGAGTACCTGCAGACGATTTACCCAACTAGAATTATTGGGAGAAATAATTACCATTTCCCACGTTCCCGAACCTTGGAGTTTTTCTCCTCTTACCTGTGGTGCCCACATTTCTAAGCTCTCTGGATTCATTACCATTTTTTTTACATTTTTGCCGAATGTGTATTTCTGCATGGGTGTTACCTTTTTAGTGGGAATCTTGTCATAATCGTAGTGAAGTCTAACAGTAAAGTTTTTTATCAGGGTAAGTTTCTTTTCTGCGGGGATGTATTGAATTGGATAAAAACAGAAATCAGCTATTCTGTAACCACATTTAGTTCCCGTATGTGGTTCGCTTGCTAGTTTTTCCGGATATGGGTTTTTTGAATCATATGCTTCAGGACTGGGTTCTACGAAAGCTACTCCTTCTCCAATTGTGCTTAAACCGATAGGTGGTTGTGATGGCAGAATGTTGAATTCTCCGGGAATGACTTTCTCGTCATTTACTATGATTTTGACTGTTTTTGCGGTTGCGTTAGGCGGTATGACAAACTTAAGACCAATCTGGGGCAAGGATGGATAACCTGGCTTAACAAGAGGTACGGCATCGGGAGTATTTATCATATCGTAACCGTTTACTTTTTCAAAAGTTATGAGACTTTCTTCAAAACTGTAAGTCTTTTCAATAAAACCTGCATAATCAGCTGAAGATGAAGAAAGCTGCGCTAGTAGAATGAGAGGAAATAATAAACACAATATTTTGTTTTTTAGCATTATCCCCTCTTCTTTTCTTTATTTGTTACAGGGTTGTTCCCTGAAATTATATCGTTTTTTAATAGTAAGATCATTATAACTCCTATTTTTGAGAAGGTTAATACAGGATTTTCTGTATTAATTATTCTTTTTGAGCTTTCCATTCTCTTCTTTTAAATCTTCGACTTCTTTTTTCAATTTGTTTAGTTCTTTGTCCTGATCAATCACATACAGAGTCAACTCTTCGATTTTTTTAAGCAATTTTGCCTGCATTTCTCCAAGATTTACACCGTCTTTAAGTACTTCTTTTTCGGTTGGAATACCCGGAAGACTTCTATTAACCTTTATATGTTGCTCAAGCTTATCAAGAGGCATAAGGTTATAGTTGTCCGCAAATACAAAATCAGACCAGCCTGTTTCAACCTTTATTTCCTTTGCTCTTATTGTACCATCTACATTTAATTCGTAATTTAGACTCGTTGTTCCGATACCGACTTTGCCTGTTATTATAGAATTTCCTACGACGTGTAACCTTGAGGTTGGATTCGTCGTCCCGATGCCGACACGGGAATAGTTTTCCAGGTCAAAAATAACATCTCCGTCATGATTCATTCCGTGACCGGGACTTAGAATTATTGAGCCACCGGTTCCGTTGGTATTGCCACCTTTAATTCTTAGCGTTGCTCCGTCACCATAAGTCACATCCTTGCCTTCAATTAAACGATCATTTCCCGAGTTGTCGCAGGATTGTCCATAGCTAACCATACTAACCAACAACAATACCAGTACTATAACGCTCAGTTTTTTCATACTTCTCCTCCTTTTTGGTTTGGTTTGAGTATGAATTTTGTTTAACTGAAAAAATACCAATAGTCTTAGAATTTAACTTCAAATTGGAGCCTCCTCTAAAATAATACAATTTTTGGTTTTCTTAAATTCGTTTTCAAATCTCATAATTATTTTTTCTCAGCTATTTCTCCAAATGTTTCTGTTATTTGTAAAACAAAAAGTGTTCCATATATGCGTATTTATGCTAAATAATTGATATCGAGATACTTGATTTGCGGGAAATTTTACATAAAGTTTGTTTAGTGAGAAAAAAGTCGCACCGACTTTTATGGAGTTTATCTAAAGTTGTGTAAATGCTGTATTTTAGGGGTGCGAAAAAATTTCGCACTAATGCGAATTTTTTTGTAGTGTTTGGGTAGTTAAAATCTATATTTTATATATTTAATTTATTGATGTATAGATATAATTTTGCCTCTTGACCTGGAATGTTATTTTTTTATAATATATGTTATTAAGGAAAAGCAGAGAATGGATTTAAATAAATTAGGTATTCTTAAAGAAGGTAATTTCGCAAAAATATTCACAAAAGGAGAGATTGCGTATAAAACCGGAGAACTTTCGGACAGGGAAATTCTCCGCAGTCAATTCGAACTTCTTTCCGAAATCAAAGACCCGCATTTCGTATCGGTCTATGATTGGTTCGAAGAGGACGGAAAATGCGGATTTTCGATGGAGAAAATCGAACTTCCCACAATAGACCAGGTATTCAAAGAAATTCCTTCAAAAAAGCAAGATTTTAAGAAAATAGAAAATATTATTATATCCATACTGGATTCACTTTCAGTACTGCATTCAAAAGGTATAATATGCGGAGATTTAAAGCCTAATCATATATTCGTAGATAAAAAGGATAATGTGAAGCTTATCGATCCGGGATATGATCCGGATATAATAACTCCATCTTATGTTGCTCCGGAAGCCTTAACCGATTCTCCCAGTTTTTCTTCGGATATTTATTCGATAGGAGTAATACTTTATGAGATATTAACCGGCGAAAAAGCGTTCAAAGGTACTCTCTCAAAGATAATAGAAGATAAACTTAAAAAAGGACTGCCTCCTCCTGAAGAAAAAAATCCGGCCATTCCCCCGGAAATAAACCTTTTAATCCTGAGAATGGCCGCGAAGGACTTTAACAATCGTTTAAAAAGTATAGAAGAGGTCAAAAGAGAACTCGCGCTTGGAGCTCCTTCAGCTGAAAAGAAACCCTCTTTTATTCCAATATTTTCCGGAAGGGAAAAAGAATTAAAAGAATTTGATTCTCTTCTTAAGAAACTGCCCGAATCGAGTATCTTATGGGTAAAGGGAGAAAGAGGAATCGGAAAGACAGCTCTGCAGGGCCAATTCAAGATAAAAGCCTTATCCGGAGGGATAAACATAAAAGAAGTTTCTCTGGGTGAATTATATCGCTTACTAAGTGAAAGAAAACTTCTTGAAGAACCTCTTGTTCTCTTGCTTAATGGTATTTCATCATTCTCCGACATTTCAGGTATTCTTAAAGGTAATGCAATAAATATAAGAGCGAATCCTCTTATAATTGTAATAAATTTGGACGATAAAATAAGAGATATTGAAGAACTCTCAGATATTACGAGTACTTTCACTTTAAAGCCTTTAAATAAAAAAGAAATCGCATTTATTATCGATAAAAACTTTCCACAACTTGAAAAGAAAAAGGAACTTATTTCCTTTTTAGCTGAACAATCAAAAGGAAATCCTTCTTTATTAAACCAGACAATTGAAATATTAATCGGAGAAGGAGTTATTGAAAGGAAAGGGGATAAGATAATATTTAAACAGGATAAAATCTCCTCTATATCTCTACCTAAAAGCATTCAGGAGAATTTGAAGTTTCAGATAAAAAACCTTCCTAAACAGGAAAAAGAACTTTTGGCGATATTATCCGTATTTCCGGATAAAGTGCCGATAGATTTAATTTCCCTTTTAAAAGTAAAAGATCCTCAAATTATAATCAATTCGCTTATATCCAGGAATATACTACAAAAAGACAAAAAGGGTATCAGTTTTAGAAATGAATGGGTTAGAGATTTTCTTTACAAAAAGTTAACAAAAAAAGATAAAGAGAATATTTACAGAGTGATAAGAAAGAGGATTGTTTCTTCAGAAATTCTATACGTGTTGCAAAAAGACCTGGGATTAAAGGAAGATTACAGACAATCTATAAGCCAAATGGCAAAAAGAAAAATAAAAGAGAAAGAATATCCCGACGCAATAAAATTCTTAAAAGAGGTACTCTTAATAGAGGACAATAAGATTAATAGGACAATTCTTGCCAGGCTTAACCAACTGGTAGGGAATCTCAACGAAGCATTATCACTTTACAAAAAACTTCTTTCAGGAGACAGAGAAAGTCCTTTTTATCTTTTGAAAGTAGGAGATACTGAAGACAGAATTGGTAGTTTAAAAGAAGCAGAAGATTATTTCAGAAGGGCAGTTAATTTCGCCAGAGGCAAAGTAAAAGCACAAGCAATTTATTGGCTAGCATATTTTCTTATAAGAAATGGTAAATTGGACGAACCATCCAGACTTATATCAGAATACAAAAAAGACGAGAGAGAATTGCCTATGCGTCTCAAGTTCGTCGAGGGTCGAATCCTGTGTGATAAGGGTAAATTTGGAAGAGCTTTGAAGATTGTAGAAGAAGAATTAAATAAAAATCTTTCGTATGAAATGAAAAGACATTTTACGACTCTTGGAGGAATAGCAAAATTAAAAAGCGAAGAGTATCAAGAAGCAATAAAGTATTTCCAAAAATGCATTGATATGGCAAAAGAAGAAAACGATATAATGCATGAAGCTACTTTTACTGGTTATAAAGGACGTTGTATGATTGGACTTGATAAATATAAAGAGGCTCTAGAAGAATTGGAAGAAGCTATTTTATTATGTAGGAAGATTAAGCTTGGTTGGCTTGAGGACGAATTACTGATAGAGGTGGCGCTTGTTTATTTGTATATGGGATACTGGGAAAAACTTCAAGAGAGATTAGAAGATGTTAAGGAGAGATATGGGAGACTTTCTTCACTTTTAAAAGAAAAACTGTTTTATAGCAGACTTTACAGAGGCCAGTGGACTGAAGTCGAAAAGATCAGAAAGGAATTGGAAAAAGAAGAACTCGGCAACTCTTACCTTTTTGATGATACAGTAGGTATTTTTTTTGCTTTCAGAGGGGAATGGGATAAGGCGGAAAAAAGATTTAAGGAATTTGAGAAAAAAATAAGGGGTAACCTTAGAGCAGTTAGAACAAATGCCTGCAAACTTTCGGAAGTTTTATTCGAACAGGGAAAAAAGGAAGAAGCCGTAAATGTTTTACAACCCTACGTAGAAAAAATCGAATTGCTTCAATCAGACTTCGGAAAGGGAAATCTGCTCTCTTCCTGGGGTTTGATTACTGGAGACATTAAATCTATCGATAGGGCTATTCGCTTTTTTTCAAAGATAGGGCTTCCTTTTTACACAGCACAAGCAAGACTTAAAAAAACCCGGGTATTAATAGAAGAGAACAAAATCGAGGAAGCAATTGAAGAGCTTAAAAAAGCGGAAAAAGTATTCAAAGAATTAAAATCAGGTCTTTTTCTTGACAAGGCATATAAACTTTTTGTTGAATGCGCGAAAAGGACCTCTGCGAGAAGCGGATACATACACACTTATGATGAAATAAGCAAACTTCTTTCATCTCTCGATTCCGAGAAGAGATTTGATGAAGCCCTAGCCGTGCTTACCAGTTTTTTCAATGCGGAAAGGGGTGCGATTATACTTAAAGAAGAAGAAAGAAACATCATCATATCTTCTCATAACATCGATGAAGCAACTCTTGAAGACGCGAGAAGAATATCTTCCACTATAACTAAAAAAGCGGCGAAAGGAGAGGTGATAATCGTGGCGGATGCTTTCCAGGACTCGAGATTTTTGGAAATGGATTCTATACAGAGGAATAAAATACGTTCTATTCTATGCGTTCCAATAACCTCGGAAGAAGAAATCTACGGCGTTCTTTACCTCGATTCAACAATAAAAAAGGATATATTCTTACCTTCCGATAAAGAATTTCTGCAATCTATCGGAAGAATTTTAGGTGTTATCTTCTCAAAAGGAGATATTCTCTACCGAATGAAACAAGAGGTAAAACAATTAAAAAGAATGACATCCCCTCCCGAATCGTTTCATTCTATAATCGGTATATCGCAGAGTATGCAAGATATATATAAAACTATAGAAGAAATAGCGGAGACGGATGTAAACGTTTTAATTGCTGGAGAAACGGGAACAGGTAAAGAACTCATCGCAAGAACGATACACAAGCTGAGTAGGAAAAACAATAGACCTTTCATTATTGTTGATTGCGGTTCGCTTTCGGAGAGTCTTCTTCAGAGTGAATTGTTTGGACATAAGAAAGGATCCTTTACGGGAGCAATAAGGGATAAAAAGGGTATGTGCGAGGAGGCAAATGGAGGAACTCTTTTCCTTGATGAAGTTGGAGATGCTCCACTTGCCATACAATCGGGACTTCTGAGGGTTACGGATAGAGGAGAGATAAGAAGGATAGGAGAAACAGAACTCAGGAAAGTGGATATTAGAATAATATCAGCTACGAATAAAGATCTTGAACAGGAAGTAACGAGAAAGAACTTCAGAGAAGATTTTTTTTATAGGCTAAATCAGGCAGAGATTAATATTCCTCCTTTACGTGAAAGGGAAGAAGATATTTCTTTAATATTGAATCACTATCTGAAGATATTTGCCGATAAAAAGGGAAAAGAGGTGAGAAGTTTTGAGGAAGAAGCAGTTGAGATATTGGAGAATTATCCTTTTCCCGGAAATGTGAGGGAGTTGAAGAATATAGTAGAGGTTGCACTTGTAAAAACGAAAGGGAAACATATATCAGAAGATGATTTACCGGCTAAAGTTTTAAGAGAGGGTTTTATAAAATTAAAAGAGAATAAGAAACAATCATTAAAAACAATTTTAGATAATTTTGAGAGATCACTTCTTATTGATTCATTAAAAAGGAATGAGTGGAATATAACTAAAGCAGCAGAAGATATGGATATTTCGAGGAGATCCCTTCAACTTAAGATAAAAAAACTGGATATTGTATTCGAGAAATGATGAAGGTTAGATGCCTTATGTGAGGTTTTTTTTACTTGGGATGGGATTCTGACTTCCGGCTTCTGGATTCTTTTTATTTTATTTCGATAATAACCGGAAGTTTTATTCGCTTAAAACAGCTTGATTTAACAAGGTTAATGGTTTTTTCTATGTCTTCTTTTTTAAACCCTGTGTTTATAATTTCTTCTTTAGTTTTGCCCTTATCTACATAGAGTTTGAGAATGGGGTCGAGTATTTTATAGGGTAGAAGCTCTTCCTCATCTTTTTGGTCTTTATTTAACTCCGCCGAAGGAGCTTTTTCTATAATCGATTCTGGAATTATATTACCTTTATTTTTGTTAATCCAATCTGCTAATTCATATACTTCGGTTTTGTATAAACTTCCTATAGGAGCAATTGCGCCTACAGTGTCGCCGTATAGTGTGCAATAACCTGTTAGTGTCTCTGAGCGATTTCCCGTCGCAATTACAATCGCGTTTTTTTTGTTTGCAACATACATTAGCAGGTTTGCCCTGATTCTTGCCTGGAGATTTTCTTCCGGTATTTCGATTCCTTTGATAATAAATTCTTTGGCGAGTGTTTCGATATATATATCGAAAATATTCGTTATATCAAATTCGGTTAGTGGAATCTGCAGATTTTTACAAAGTTCAAATGCGTCTTTTTTGCTGCTCTCTTGGGTAAATTCGGTCGGCATGAAAATACAGTCAATATTGTCTTTCCCGATTGCGTCGCACATGAGTAAAGCGGTAATGCTTGAGTCTATACCGCCGCTTAATCCTATAACCGCCCGGTTGATATTGTTTTCTTTAAAGTATTTTTTTATTTCTTCGATGATTTTATTGTATATCTTTTCCGTTTCCATTATTGATAATTTTGTCGTGATTTAATATTTGTCAAGTCCCCACATTAACCAGTTTTCTAACCACGAAACACACAAAATAAACTAAAAAAATTTACCACAGAGAACACAGAGAAAAATAAAGAACTCACTGAGCACACAAGGGAAAAGTTTTTGTTGTTCAAACCCAACCCGACTACCCCAAATTAATCTCACACAAAGAAAAAACAAAGAATGTTTATGTTTATTTAAATACCACACCCATCCCTAAAAAAGAACAACAAATATCACAAATGGCACGAATTATTTTTTAGTCTAAAAAAAATTTGAATTTTAATTTGTAATTTTACTTTTTGATATTTAATATTTGATTTATGTTTAAGGGAGCTTGACAAACTTACGGGCAGTTTTTATACTCACTTGAGGTTTAAAAATGGGAAAGAAAAAGTCTGTTTATAAAACATTTGTAGAGACGAGTTTCTCTGCAGCGCATCAGTTAAAAGGTTATAAGGGTTTGTGCGGAGAGCTGCATGGCCACACCTGGACGGTACGGGCTGAAGTGGAAACGGATAAGCTTGATAATTTAGGTATGACTATTGATTTTAAGGACTTAAAGAAGAAGTTGGATTCTGTTATAAGCGAATTTGATCACCGCTGTATTAATCAGAGAAAACCTTTTATAAAGAAGAATCCTACTGCGGAGAATCTTGCTGAGTATATTTACCTGAATATGGGAAAAATTTTGTCTGACGATATTAAGATTATTGAGGTGACAGTTTTGGAATCTCCGAATTATGGAGTTAAATATTCGGAGAGATGATTTGCTTAAAGTTAACGAAATTTTTTATTCTATTCAGGGTGAATCTTCTTTTTCGGGAATCCCTTTTGTATTTGTAA
>CAYQMH010000068.1:0-10976 GCA_964418485.1 uncultured bacterium
TACTTACACAAAATATATTGATTCGTGAAATTTATATGATATTTCACGGTAATGAACTGACATACGGTCTGGTTGTGTCCTTCTGGCTTTTGGGAGCAGGGATAGGCTCTTTCTGGGGTAGAAGAATAACGGAAGAGAAACTATATTTGCCTTTTTTGATTCTCGCATTATACCTCCCTTTTTCAATATATTTACTACGGTTTTTACCGGGTATTTTGGGTTATAAGCCCGGAGAAATTTTTAACATAAATCTCTTACTTATAGAAACTTCCTTCCTTCTACTTCCTATTTACTTAAATTTCGGACTTATATTCGCACTGGGACAGAAAAAATTCTCCCATCTATCAAAAAATGATTTAAAAGGAATAACAAGACCATACATTGTCGATTCAATCGGTGATCTCTTGGGAGGCATTTTCTTTTCATATATATTCGTATCCCTTCTTTTGCCCACAGGAAAAATTATCCTGGTAAGCGTTCTTTTTATTATACCGCCTGTAATATTAAAAGGCAAGAAATTCATTCCTTTAATTTTAATTTTTTTAGCCATTTTTTTCCTTCCCGGTCTTAAAAATTCGATAAAAAAAACATACGAAAAACTATATACAGGATTTACTGTTGAGAATATAATAGAAACCAAATACGGAAGATATATGGAAATCAAAAAAGATGGACAATTCTCTCTTTTTTCAAACGGAATCCTTTCCTATACCTATCCGGATGAGATATCTTCCGAATGTATTCATATACCTTTACTTCTTTCTCCCTACAAAGAAAAAAATATACTTTATCTGGGACTACCAGGACCGGGAGTAATAAAAGAACTTTCCAAATATAATAATTTCACTATAGTTCATGCTGATGCCAAAATCCAAGAAATACTGAAAAAAAATATTGAAAATGAAACATTAAAAAAAATAAATTTCATAGCTTCAGATCCCAGGCTCTTTCTAAAAAAAACTACTCAAAAGTTTGATGCTATATTTCTTGGAATAGGTGACCCTCTTTCAATATCAAGCAACCGTTTTTACACTCAGGAATTCAGTAAACTCCTATGTGAAAAAATAAATAATGAAGGGATAGTATCATTCTCGATTTCTTCAGGTGAAAATTACCTGAACAAAACGACGCTTGATTATAATTCACTTATATTCTGGACTTACAGACTTAACTTTACCAATTATTTCGTCATACCGGGCTATAGTGCAAGATATATTTTCTCAAATGCGCCTATTTCCTACGAGGAAAAAAGAATTAAGGAAGAAATAAGGAAGTTAAACCTCCAATATCTCGACGAATATATTATAAATTCTTACTTACCCGCTTTTAGAATCAAAGAATTTGAAAAGCAGTTAAACAACAACTATATAGGACTAAACAGCGACAAACAACCCAGGGCTTTTCTCCTTGCCTTATTTCACTATATGGAAAAACAGAACCATTCAATCAAATACTTAAAACCTCTCCTTAATGCTCCGGTTTTTCTGTTATTGTTTCTCCTTCCGGTACCAATAATCTTCAGAAAAACGGGATTTAGAATAACCCTTATAGGTGCTATATCCATCGGAATTTCTTACTTCTGTATTCTAAGCCTCCAAATCATATACGGAAACGTATACCATCTCGTTGGTCTTATAACCGGCTTATTCATGTTTGGAGTAGGAACAGGTACTTTCATCACCGAGAAAGTAAAACTGCAAAAAAACTTAAAAGTTTCGTTCTTTACTCTATCGATATTACTAATCATTCAGTTTTTGATTATCCAAGCGGAGAATCCCGTATTCTGGATGTTTTTACTTATTCCTTTTATCAGCTTTATCTCCGGTGCAGTTGTCGGATGGACTTATACTAACGCGGGAAAGATACTTGAAGAAGAAGGAGCGAAATACGGTGTGGCACCTTCCGTTTATGCCTTTGATCTTATCGGCGGAAGCATCGGTGCACTGCTTTTTTCCTTTCTTTTCTTACCCGTTTTCGGAATAATGCCTACGATTATATCTTTCACGGTAATATGCCTGCTCGCGTATCTCTTCGAATAACCCCACCACGCCCCAAATTTAACCACAGAGTACACAGAGATAAAAAAAACACACAGAGATCACAGAGAAACAACGAAGAATTTTTATTGTTTTAAAAATACCCACATCCACCCCAAAAAACAGGAACAACAAATAGCACAAATTACACAAATAGTTTTTACTTTTTTTGACCAGTGACTAGTGACAAGTGACCAATGACCAAGTTAATCACACAAAGACACGGAGAACACAGAGCCCTACCACACAACCCAAAAAATTATTTTGTTGTTACTAAATCCCAACCCCAAAATCCTAAATCCCAAATTTACTCACTACTCGCTATTACTTGACAGCGACTAAAACTTTGAACCATTTAAATTCCGGCAGCGGTTTTACTCTGATTTTCTCAAATCCGGCTTTTTTGCAAATTTCTCTCCATTGCTTAAAACTTACGCAAAATTCACCATCATTTAAAATGTGTTTTTTCCCATTATCATACATGCGACTAAACGCTTTTACTCCGCCTTCTTTAAGCGCCAGTATGAATTCCTCTTTCAAGAAATCGAGGATTCGCAGCATACGTTCCGGATTTTCTAAGTTTCCTGTAGTATCCACATCGATATCTCCGAGAACAAATCTACCGCCCGGTTTTAAGAGCTCAAAAATCTTCTTTATAACCGGTAATTTATTTTTTACGTGATGGAGTGTCACAGTCGACGCAATTATATCGAACTTTTTGTCTTCGAAATCGAGGCTTTCGGCGTCCTCGAGTTTACAAAAAATTTTCTCGGAAAGATTGAATTTGTCAATCTTTTTTTTAAACATTCCAAGCATTTCGGGAGAACTATCTATACTATAAATTAAACAATCAGCTTTCTCAAGGAATTTCAGAGACAATAATCCCGTTCCGCATCCTATATCGAGTACTATATCTCCGTCTTTTACTTCGGATGATTCGACAACTAAATCCAATAATTTATGATGCCGCCGGACTTTACCCAGGGTGCTGTCGTATTCATTAGACCAGTCTTTAAACCAATTTTTAGTAACTGTATTTTGTTTCTTCATTTTCCCCCAACTTCTTGCTTCAGCTGTAAACTGACACACATTTACTATAATAGTTTACCGCAGATTTTCCGAGATTATAAGCATTTAAGGAACTATATGGTATTAATCAGTCCAATTCATATGGTCGCTCGTCGCTCCGGGCTCCCAGAAATTCCCTGTCAAAACAAGCATGTACAGACAACGAAGGGAAAGATTAAAATACTGATCGTCCCATCCCACACCATCAAGATATAACAACCTCGAGGCAAAAGAATCGACCATTGCCTGACTGTAACTCATCCCGCCAACCGCAAAACCACCCACAAAAGGACTATTATTATATTTTGCATTCTCATGGGGCATCCCATCCAACTCATATCCATCTACTATATTCGCTGCTCCGAGAGAGTTAGCAAACTTTGATATTTTAACGCACCAGCTTTGAGCTTTACTATCACCGTTCCAGATATAATCCAGAGCCATTCTCCACGGAACCCTGCAGGCATCATAGCGATAATAATCTAGCCATTTCCAATTTGAAGTTCCTCCGGGAACACCGTCATATGATTGCCAATCAGGAACCAACCCTGTAGTAACATTGGCACCGTTATTCAATATTATATAGGCGTCATCCGCGACATCATCCCAGAAAGCGTTACCCGTTGCTTCCGCGAATACACGAAAATAGGCGGGTGTGTAATATGATAGATCCGTTACATCACAACCACCCCAATGACCTCCCGGCTTCATCACATAAATACCATCACTACACGTATCAACAAAGTAATTATCTTTAAGAATCGTTAATATACTATCCGCCTCGGTAAGGTAATCTCCTCCCCATTGATAATGCGCTACAATCAAAGCAAAAGCTACATCTATATCACCATCAGTAGCACTTCCCGAATCCTTAATACCCGTACGAGTTACTTGCCAGGCCATAAGATTATGTGCTTTGCTTGTTCTCTTGCTTTTATAAAAATCAAAAAGCCTATCGAATCTTTCTCTTTCACCGAAATACGCGGTTAACAACATCCCATATCCTATACCTTCCGAGATAGTTATAGTAGTATCATCGTTGCAAACACGATACATTTCATCACAACTTTTGAGATATAATTTCTTCCATCTCTCGTATGCAATCTGCATATCTATAGCAGAAATTACCGAGGTTTGATAACCGTAGGGGTAGTCCACATTTTGAGGAAACGGTTTGTTCTGACCAAGGAGATAAACACCTGAGGTAAGAAACAACACAACTAAAATTACTCTATTTTTCACGAATACCTCCTTACCGGTATTAAGTTCACCTTAGTAAGATCATCTTCTTTTGAATACTCATTGTCCCTGTTTCTAATCGACAAATATAAACTCCCGAACACATGTCTTTTAATTCAACATTAACGGTATGTTTTCCCGCCGGCATAGACTCTTCTACCAATGTCTTTACCTCTCGACCCGCAAGGTCATAAACCGCTAGTCGAACGAAACCCGCACGAGAAATAGAGTACTCGATGGTTGTCACAGCATCGAACGGATTGGGATAGTTTTGAGCCAAATAAAATCCTTCCGGCAGAGAACCCGGTTCCTCGATCCCACTCGGAAAATCTGGCTGCCAGAAATTTCCAGACAAAACAAGCACGTACAAACAGCGAAGAGAAAGATTATAATACTGATCGTCCCATCCCACACCATCAAGTTCTAACAATCTTGAAGCAAAAGAATTAACCATAGACTGGCTGTAACACATACCTCCGACCGCAAATCCGCCCACAAAAGGGCTATTATTATATGTTCCTACTTCTGTACCATTTAACTGATACCCGTCCACTATACCTGAAGCTCCTTTAGAATTAGCGAAGGCCGCTACTTTAGAACACCAGGTTTGTGCGGTACTGTTACCGTTCCAGATGTAATCCAGAGCCATCCTCCACGGAGTCCTGCAGGCATCATACGCATAATAATCTACCCATCCTGAAGAAGGAGCTCCCCCAGAATAAGTTTGCCAATCCCTAACCAATCCTGTGGACCAATGGGCACCGTTATTCAATATTGTATAGGCATCGTCCGCGACATCAAGCCAGAAAGATTCTCCCGTCGCGTCGTAGAATACCCGAAAATAACCGGGTGAGTAATATGATATATCCGTCAGGTTACAACCACCCCAGTAACCACTATTGTAACCCGGGTGCATCGTATAAATACTCCCACCACAAGTAGCAAAATAATGATCTTGAAGAATCGTTAATATACTATCCGCCTCGGTAAGGTAGTCCCCTCCCCATTGATTATACGCTACAA
Source organism: uncultured bacterium (assembly GCA_964418485.1). Lineage (GTDB taxonomy): Bacteria > Hydrothermota > UBA3072 > UBA3072 > UBA3072 > JAFGHJ01. The sequence continues at coordinate 5,367 of CAYQMH010000068.1, forward strand.
GCAAAGCATAAGCCACATCTAAATCACCATCAGTAGCACTTCCGGGATCTCCAATACCATTACAAGTTACAGTCCAGGCCATAAGATTAAGTGCATTACTTGTCCTCTTGCTTTTATAGAAAGCAAAAAGGCTGTCAAAAACCCCCCGTTCTCCAAAATACGCACTTAAAATCATACCATATCCCATACCTTCCGACCTGGTCGAATCAGGACTATCCCTGGAAACACGATACATCCCGTCACAGTATGTTAAATAGTTAGTCTTCCACTTATCGTACATACTCTGTATGTCACTCGTGCTGATTACCGTGGTTTGATAACCGTAGGGGTAGTCCACATTTTGGGGAAACGGCTTGTCCTGACCAAGGAGATAAACACTTAAAAGAAGAAACAACACCACTAACAATACTATATTCTTCATAAATACCTCCCGGTATTAAGTTTACTTTAGTAAAATCATCTTCTTTTGAATACTCATTCCCCCTGTTTCCAATCGATATATGTAAACTCCCGAACACAGGTCTTTTAAATCAACATTAACGGTATGTTTTCCCGCCGGCATAGACTCTTCTACCAATGTCTTTACCTCTCGACCCGCAAGGTCATAAACCGCCAGTCGAACGAAACCCACTGATGAAATAGAATACTCAATGGTTGTTACCGCATCAAACGGATTGGGGTAGTTCTGAGCAAGACTAAGACCTTCCGGCAAAGAACCCGGTTCCTCGATTCCACCCGAAGGGTCGGGCTGCCAGAAATTCCCCGTCAAAACAAGCGAGTACAAACACCGAAGGGAAAGATTATAATACTGATCGTCAATTCCCGTACCATCGAGATACAACAATCTTGAGGCAAAAGAATCGACCATAGCCTGACTGTAACTCATCCCGCCAACCGCGAACCCCCCCACAAATGCACTATTATTATAGGATCCTACTTGCGTTCCATCTAACTCATATCCATCTCTAATATTTGCCGCTCCGATAGCATATGCAAAGTCCGATATTTTGACACACCAGTATTCAGCCATACCATCACCATTCCAAATGTAATCCATACACATCCTCCACGGAACCCTGCAGGCATCATAGTGATAAGTAGAGTCCCATCCCGGGACTGCGCTTCCGTCCCACGACTGCCAATCCCGAACCAATCCTGTGGTAGCATGGGCACCGTTATCCAATATCGTATAGGCATCGTCCGCAACATCATACCAGAAAGCGTCTGCCGCCGCTTCACCAAATAACCAGAAATAGGCGGGCGTGTAATATGATATATCCATCTGGCCACAACCACCAAATTGCCCACCCGGCTTCATCGTATAAATATCCACACCACAAGTAACAAAATAATGATCTTTAAGAATCGTCAATATACTATCCGCCTCGGTAAGGTAGTCTCCCCCCCATTGGTCATACGCTACAAGCAAAGCAAAAGCTACATCCAGATCACCATCAGTGGCACTTCCGGGATCTGTAATACCACCACAAGTTACCTGCCAGGCCATAAGATTATACGCTTGAACTGTTCTTTTGCTTTTATAGAACGCGAAAAGACTGTCAAAAACCCCCTGTTCTCCAAAATACGCGCTTAACAACATACCATATCCCATACCTTCCGACTTGGTCTCACTGCTGTCTTCTGCCGAAACACGATACATTCCGTTACAGTGCGTTAGAAATAAACTCTTCCACTTATCGTACATATCCTGTATATCAGACGTAGAAATTACAGTGGTTTGATAACCATATGGATAATCCACATTTTGAGGAAATGGCCGGTTTTGACCAAAAAGATAAAATACTGAAAGAAAGAAAACGGTAGCTAAAATGACTCTATTTCTCATAAAAAACCTCCCGGTATTAAGTTTACTTTAGTAAAATCATCTTCTTTTGAATACTCATTCCCCCTGTTTCCAATCGATATATGTAAACTCCCGAACACATATCTTTTAATTCTACATTCACTGTATGTTTTCCGGCCGGAACCAGCTCTTCGACCAATGTCTTTATCTCTCGACCCGAAATACCATAAATAGCCAGTCGAACAAAACCCGCACAAGCAATAGAATACTCGATAGATGTTACCGCATTAAACGGATTTGGATAGTTTTGAGCCAAAGAACAATCAAGTTTATCTAATTCTCCATCATTTTCATCCTCTATCCCATTTTCCGCTTCAATGTACAGAGTCGAAATTGTCATAATTGACCTGGGCTTGATACTTACGGTAGAACCGTTATAATCACCTGCCCAACCACCATCATTCATATTGGATGTTAGAATCATATTCGCTCCCGAGATATCATAACCGGGAACACTTAAATCAAGAGAACCAGTGCTATGACCTATGTTAACTATCACAATAGATAAATCACTGCCATCAGGACTAATATAGGCCGAGACACGGAGACTATCATCATCAACAGTTACACCCACCCTTTTCCATCCATGGTGAATAGCCCTCGAATACTGTCTGAACCCCCAGTATATCTTATTTTTGTCATAAGAAGTACTTCCATTCAGTGTAATAAATGGCAGATCTCCAGAAGGAGTAAACGAACCTATCACCAACCACCAATACAAATATCCGGAAACCCTACCATTTACAAGGCAGTTATGCATAAGCCAGACTGTATTAAACCAACCGCCAAGATCATACTCTGTCTGAAAAATAGGCTTTCCCGTATAGCTACCTGCTATTGCCGATAAATTACCATTAAACGCATCGGGATTAATGTTGCCATCACCACCATGATAGAGGTGATAAGCATATCCATAAACATATTCAGGATGATTGATCTGGTTAGTATAATTCTGGAAACTATTATAATCTATACCTAAAACCTCCGGCGCTAAAATCTTTGGAACGGAATCCAATCCCTGCAACCTATTATATACCGAATCAAGCGCCTGATCATAACCCGCATACGTAGAGTTTTCAGTCGGATCAAACCTGCATGTCGCATGATCTTGACCCCAATCGGGTTCATTCTGAATACTTATATAATAAGGGAAAATTCCATGACTTGCGAATTCGGCCAAAGATTGAATCCAGTACTCAGCAAAATCGCCATATCTATATTCACCGTATAATGTATCCAGGGTACCTCCGACAAGATTATCATTACTCTTCAAATACCTGGGTGGCGTCCAGGAAGATATCATGACCTTCGGACGAACCCCCGAGAAAGAATCCGCCATAGAATAGAAACTGTCCACAATCTCCCCATACCAGCCAAAGATATAATCTTCCCCCCTATTATACACATTTCGCAGACGAAGAATATCCAGACCAAGATCCGTGAAAAGATCATAATAAAGATCAGTCTTTTGATCATGATCATAAAGTTGCCAAACCTCCCAGGCCATAGCCGCACCAAAACCTTCTATCGTTTGATGAACATCACTGGTATCGACAGTCGCTGTGGCGGCAAACAATTTATTACAACAGGAAACCAAAATACTCGCGGTAACAAAGAACATAACAAATAATCGTTTAAATCCTTCCACTATTCCTCCTTATACTGTATTTCTGAATTATATTATTTCTATATATTAAATTTACGCCATTAAACCAACATGTCAAGAACCTAATTTTAAAATTCAATAAACCCCTTGACAAATTTGGCTTTTGTATTATTATATTAGTACAATACACAGGAGGGATTATGAATTTGTTTATTTTGTTAAATTTGGCGATACCTTTTATAACCGTAGAAGTGACGGAAAGCAGCGGAGGGAAAATAAAAATCAACGTGCCAAAAACTTTTGTGGAAGAGTCCCTCACACTCGGAGAATTCTGCGATGAAGCATGGGAAAAAGATGGTAAAAAAATCCCGCGAGACAGCATTCTAAAAATCCTGCAGGAAGCAGAGATAAGCGACGAACCAATAATGGAGTTCACGGAAGGGAAAGAAGTCGTCCGCTTATGGATAAAAGACAGTAAAGACATCATAAAGAAAACCGGCAATCCCAAGAAACTAATAATAAACATACAAAGCGACAAGGAAGAAGATAATGTAAACTTAAAACTGCCTCTGACATTTGTTAAAGTTTTGCCTTTCTTTATACCCGAAATGGGAGAAGATGCCGAAGACGCCAGAATAACTAAGACGCTCTTAAGAAATGCTATCAAACATATACAAAAAGTCGAAGGAAGCTTTACTCTGGTAGAAGTTGAAAATGAATCTGAGAAGGTAAAAATATCTGTAGAATAGAGATACTTCTTTAAGGCACGCAGATTTATACTTCTCGCTCGGGCTTACCCCTTCCTCTTATTATTATGATTTTTTTATAATCTCATAATAAGCCTGAAAACCTCCATAAATCTGCGTGCATTATTACACTTGCCACAATTTATTTTTTCGGTAAAATACAGATATGAAAAGTGCCCTCAAGAAAGCAGATTTAATTAAAGATTACATAATAAATACGCGACGCGAACTCCACAGGCATCCCGAACCCGCGTTCAAAGAAAATTGGACTCACGATTTTATTAAAAAACAGCTGAAGAATCTTGGTTGCAAACCAAAAACTTTAAACAAAACGGGACTTACAGCGGATATCGGTAAAGGCAAAAATAGAATCGCTTTACGAGCGGATATGGATGCTCTGCCCATACCGGAAGAAAATTCTCTGGCTTATAAATCAGAAAACAAAGGTTTTATGCACGCTTGCGGACACGATACACACATGGCAATGCTCCTTGGAGCTGCAAAGCTTTTTACCGATACCAAAAATCCTCCACCTGTAAGGCTAATCTTCCAACCTTCGGAAGAAAAAACCCCCGGAGGGGCAAAGGGAATGATAGAAGAAGGAGCCCTAAAAGGAATATCAGAGATTTACGCGATTCACATTAACCCCGAAGCAGAAGTCGGCACATTAACATTAAAATCCGGAGTTATGCTGGCAACTGCTGATGAAATGGAAATAACCATAATAGGGAAAGGAGGGCATGCCGCAGAACCACACAAAACGATAGACCCGATATACGCCTCTGCTTTATTTATCAATCAAACTCAAAGCCTCGTATCAAGAAAAGCCGCCCCGAAAAGTCCTTTTGTGATTTCTATATGTACAATAAACGGAGGTACGGCATTCAATATAACACCCGACAAAGTCAAAATGAAAGGCACGGTTCGTACAATAGATAAAGAACTGTGGCAGAAAGCTCCCCAGTGGATCGAAAACATTCTGAAAGGTCTTAACCTTTCCTTAGGAATAGACTATGAACTCGCTTACGAGAGAGGTTATCCAATAATGAAAAACGACCCTAAGAAAACGGAAAATCTAATAAAAATTGCGGAAAGTATATTCAAGAACATTGAACTCATGGAGAGTCCGATTATGGGGGGAGAAGACTTCGCTTACTACCTCCAGGAAATTCCAGGAACTTTTGTCTTTATGGGAGGAGCAAACAAGAAAAAGGGAATTCATTCTAAACTTCACTCTGCCAATTTCAATATCGACGAAAACGCTTTACCACTCGGCACCGCACTACTCTACTCATTAGCCACAAAATAAATTCAACCAAATAAAATTATCTCACACATATACACAGAGAACGTTTATAATGAGAAAAAGTCTTGATTCTTCAGGGGGTGGTAAT
>CAYQMH010000069.1:0-10860 GCA_964418485.1 uncultured bacterium
GCGAAGCTATCACAAGAATCCACGAGAACAAATCCGTGTCATCACTTTTTATATAGGAAAACGCAATTTAGGAGGAAAAGTTGAAAGGGAAAGATCGAACAGAAATAGGAACAAGGAAAGTCAAACATCTCAGAAAAGAAGGATGGATTCCTGGCATAATTTATGGTCATGGAGAAAAAAGTAAACCAATAATGGTCAAGGAAGAAGAATTAACCGACGTTTTGCACAAGCTGCACTCGGAAGCAACATTATTAAACCTTGATTACGAAGGTAAAAAGTTGCAGGTGTTAATGCGCGAGGTTAGTCGAAACCCCTTAACTGAAAAACCACTACATGTAGATTTTCAACACATACATGAAAATGAAGAAGTAAACGTCCATGTTATACTCGAATTCGAAGGTAACCCTAAAGGTGTAGAAGAAGGCGGGATATTAAACATAGAGCATAGAGATTTGATAATCAGGTGTTTACCTAAGGACATACCTGAAAAAATAGTGGTGGACATTTCTAACCTGGATATAGGACAATCTATACACATTAAAGACCTTAATACACCAGAAGGCGTTAAAGTCGAAGAAGACCCGTCTTCAACTGTGGTAAACATCTTACAGCCGAGAAAGATAATCGAAGTCAAACCGGTTGAGGAAGAACTTCCTATTGGCGAAGAAGCAGAAGAACCTGAAGTCATCACTAAAGAGGAAGAAACAGAGGAAAAAACAGAGAAAAAGACAGAAAAGGAGAGTAGCGAATAGAATATCGCGTAGCAATCGGTCTTGGCAATCCCTCTGCTCCTTACATCGGAACCAGGCACAACCTTGGAGGAAGACTAATACAATTTATATGTACTAAGAAGAAATTAAGGTTTAAAGCGGGTAAAGGACATTATTATTATTCAATAAACGAAAATCTTATATTGGCTTACACGACAACCTTTATGAATAACAGTGGAATAGCTGTTCTTGAATTATATGAAGATTTCTTACTTTCTCTGGAAAATATCCTTATAGTTCTTGACGATATAAACTTACCTTTCGGCAAATTAAGATTAAGAAGCAAAGGTAACGATGGCGGACATAATGGCCTCTATTCCATAATATACCATCTTGACAGCGAAAATATACCGAGACTACGAATCGGAATAGGAAACCCTGGAAATAATGATACTTCAAACTGGGTCCTTTCTAAATTTAGTAAAGAAGAAGAAAAAGCAATACCTGAAATATTAAACGAAGCAAAAGAAGCAGTATTTATTTGGAAAAATGAAAGTATTGATGTGGCCATGTCAAAAATTAACGGGAATCAAAAGGAGGTTAAATGAGAAAATACGAATGCACGTTCATCATCGATCCGGAAAAAGAAGAAAATGCAAAACAAATTATAGAAGAAGTAAAGTCCTACCTTGAAGAGAACAAAGCAAAAATAAAAAAAATAGACGAATGGGGAATTAAAGAACTTGCCTATGAAATCGATGGACATAACAATGGTTTCTATACCGTAATTGACTTTGAGGCAAACCCTGAAAAAGTGAATCTTTTTAAAGAATTTATGCGTAAAAACAACAATATACTCAGGAATATTCTCGTAATAAAGGAGAAATAAAACATGGCTGAATACAGAATTCCAAATATAAACTATGTGGTAATCTCCGGAAGAGCAACCGCCGATTCTATCCTCAGTTATACTGAATCCGGCGCAGCATATTTGCGTTTTCGCATAGCCTCAAATCGCAATTACCGGGACAAAAACGGAGAATGGAAAGAAGAAACAACATTTACAGGTGTAACTCTATGGGGTAGCCAGGCAGAAAGACTGAGTGAACGTATAAAAAAAGGTTCTCCTGTAGTTGTAGAAGGCAGACTATCCAGTTACACAAGAGAAACTGATGGTTTCAAAAGAACCGAAGTAAGCGTAAACGCCTTCAGGGTTCAGGAATTAACTAAATCCACTGCTCCTTATCCGGAAAATCAAGCAGGAGCGACAACAGAAGAAGAAATGACAGAAGAAATGACAGATATGGAAGCACCTCCCGGAGATGAAGAAGAACTTCCATTCTAAAGAAACTTAAAAAAGAAATAGCCATGGATTTACACAAATAAACGCTGATTTTTTTGTGTTGTTTATTTAACTCGAAACCATAATTCTCACAAATAGAGCAAAACACACAAGGTTTTTACTTGTTTTTTCAAGCTAATAGCGAAAGGAGATGGTCTAAAAGCTCTTCTTATCACATGTAGGACATGTAGATGATTCTTACCAAAGGTATAGTACAAAAAAATATTTGTGTTATTTGTGTGATTTGTTGTTCCTTTTTTTCTGGGGGTTGTGTGTAGTTTTAAAAAACAAAGTATAACTCTTTGTTGTCTCTTAGTGTCTTTGTGTAAGTAAGTTTCTGTTAATCACCGCGGAGTTGCATCCGGCAGACCTCCGTCCACCGGAATCGTCGAACCTGTTGTTGGAGTCTGACGAGTCGCGAAGAATAATACCGCCTTCGCAACATGTTCAGCAGTCACTTTTGCTTTAAGGAGATTTCGATTTCTATAATATTCTTCAAGCTCTTTTTTAGAAAAGCCCCTTGCCTTCATACGGTCCGGTCCAACTTCAGCCCATAATCCCGATTTACGCTTACCATGCGAAAATATTGCATCCGGAGAAACCATATTGACTCTCACATCCATATCTGCAAGCTCCAGGCTTGCGATCCGGGCTAACTGGTGTGAAGCTGCCTTAGTTGCACTGTAAGCCCCAAATTTTGCCCCAGGTGCGAAAACATTCTTAGTAGAAATTACGACAATATCACCTCCTGTTTCCTGGACTTTAAAAAAATTTCCGGAACGAGACAGCATATGAAGTGTTCCTTCAATATTTACCTGTTCGAGTTTATGAAATGTGTCTGGATTCATACCGATTAGAGATGAAACATGCGCAACACCCGCATTTATAACCACCAGGTCTACCCCACCCCAGGTTTGAATAACCCTGTTAAAGCCATTTGCGACCGATTTTGGATCTGTTACATCGAGTCCAACACCAATGACTCTTTCTTTATACTTTGCTTTAAACTCACTTACTAATGAATTCAGATTATTACCCGGTAAATCTGTGATAGCCACATGACATCCATTTTTAAGGAGTCCCTCGCAAATTCCGCTTCCAATTGCTCCTGCCGCTCCACTAACAATTGCAACAGAGCTCTTAAGAGGAAATTCATCCTTTTTCTTAAGCTTCGCATGCTGAAGGCTAAAATACTCCATATCAAACAGATGTTCCTCATTCAACCCCTCATATTTTCCCATTGAGGAAATCTTCATCTTGGCAGATAAAGTCTGGAAAGTAATATCTCTTGCTATATCAGCTTCTACTACATCCTCACCAGCGCATATTGCTCCTAAGCCGGGTATTAGAATTACTCGTGGCATCGAATCAAAACGATTGAGTTTTTGCTTTATTTTTTTAGAATAACGCTCGAAATACTCATCATAATTTTTAGCGTACTTCGCAATTGAAGTTCTAATCTGTTCCTTTAATCTTTCTTCATCATCATATTTAAGCTCATCAATCCATAGCGGATAAGCTTTCGTTCTTATAAGATGATCGGTAGTCAAAGGAGGTGTCAATGTGATTTGCTTACCCTTATATGAGTCAACAAGCGATAGAATCTCTTTCTTTATGAGAGGTCTAAGGATAAAACGCGAATACGGCCAGTCAGCGTTTCCCGTCGGGATAGCAAGAAGACCCTTAAGGATTGGAGCAACCTTTAAATATCTTCTCTTAGCTTCCGATAGAGGCGTGATGGTTTTAACTTTTAGAGGCTTCTTCCCCTTCTTTGATAGATAACGTTCTGCTTTTGTTACAAGTTCAATTGTCCTCTGGTACGATTCCCGGGCACTCTCTCCCCACGTAAGCAGTCCATGCTTCATCAGGACAATTCCCTTACAACCTGCATGTTCACGAAATGCCCTGGCAGCGGCTTTTGCCAGCTCAAATCCCGGCTTTTTGTATTTAAGTATGATTACATCGCCACCCAACGCATCCCGGGTGATCTTTTCCCCATCAACCTGATTACTTAGAACAAGTATTGCATCTGCGTGAGTGTGATCGATGTATTTTGCGGGTATAAAGGCATGCATCAGAGTTTCAATCGATGGAGTTTTGTCGGTTACATTGAAACGATGCGTTAATATTTCATTAACCATATCTTCGTCGGAAAGCTTTTCTAATTTTTGTAGTTGCTTTAAATAATCAAGGCCTAATCCTGTGTATCCTTCCGGTTCAATATTCGAAAGGTCCTGACCTGATGCTTTAACGTAAACAGCAGGAATTTTTTCACCCATAACATTCGTGAATATCCCTTTAACCGATGTGTTCCCACCGCCATGAAGCACAAGTTCTCTTTCCTCTCCAACAAGTCTGCTTGTGTAAGTTCGGAGAGCCAGATCTTCTCCCCATTTTTTGCCGTATTTAGCAATGAATCTGGATGCTTCTTTCTTCGACCATCTATTTTTCATTTTTTAAGATTTTATTTCCTTTAACATGAATTGTATATTCCCCACCGGATCATTTCCGTCAAATATCGCACCTCCGCTTACCAGAATATCAGCACCTACTTTAGCGAACTCGGAAACATTATTCTTTTTAATACCGCCGTCAAGGCATAACAGGATTTCTTTACCAGATTTAGAAATAAGGTCCTTTACTTCCATAAATTTATCCACATAAGAATCAAAGAAAGGAAATCCTTTCACTTTAATATTTACAGCAAGGACTACAATCATCTCAATATTGTCCAGTAAAGGTCTAAGATTGTCAACCGGCGTATCGGGATTTATGGCAACACCCCTTATTAAACCCCTTTCCGGGCCGTTTTTATTTTCCATCTCTCCAAGTCTCGTGAGAACCGAGTAAGCATCCCTGGAAGACTCTATATGAATTGTAATCATATCAGCACCAGCATCTACATAATCTTGAATTTTCTCTTCCGGACTTTGAATCATTAAATGGACATCTTTTAATAAATGAGTTCTTACAGCTTTTATAAACAATGGCCCTACCGTTAACCTTTCCACAAAACACCCATCCATAACATCAAAATGCATTACCTTTATATCCGTACCTTCGAGTAAACGAACTTCCTTCCCAATGTTCAAAAAGTCGGCCGATGTTATACCCACACTTAGAGTAGGCGAACATTCGCGCAAGGCCTTAAAGGCTTTACTATCTGACATAAATCTTCTCTATTTTTTTTCTTTCTTTAAAGTCTTATACACCTCATATGCTTCTTTAGGAGACATATTTTCATGAACAACCTTTCGTACTGCTTGAATCATAGCGATAGGAGCTTCTGCCTGAAATATATTTCGTCCCATATCAACCCCACAGGCTCCCTGCCGGATTGCATTGTATGCCATCTCAAGCGCCTCAAGTTCCGGGAGCTTCTTTCCCCCAGCTATAACTATGGGAACAGGACAGGCTGCCGTTACAGTCTCAAAGCCATCCGAAACATAATATGTCTTGACATAAGACGCTCCCAGTTCCGCACAGATTCTCGTTGCCAGACGCATATACTTAGCATCCCGTGTCATCTCTTTACCCACTGCAGTAACACCAAGAACAGGAATGCCATATCTGTTACCCATATCCACAAGTCGTGTTAGATTGTGTATTGATTTGGTTTCAAACTCCCCTCCAATGAAGACCTGAACCGCAAGTGCAGCAACATTGAGACGTATCGCATCTTCGATATCAACAGCAATCTCCTCATTTGAGAGTTCTTTAAGTATGCTTGGACCACCGCTGGATCTAAGAACGATTCCTTTTGTAAAAGTCGGGGGAATACTCGAACGTAATATTCCTCGTGTACACATCAGGGTATCGGCATAAGGAAGCAGCGGCACAATGGTTACATCAACCCTCTCCAAACCGCTTGTAGGACCGAGAAAATATCCATGATCAATGGCAAGCATTACAGTACGATTGGTATCGGGATTGAAAATATTGGAAAGCCTATTTTTCATCCCCCAGGCATGCGAGTTCGAGCCACGAAGTGCAAAAGGTTCATTTTTCATGGGGATGTTCAAGTGATAATTATGCGTTTTTTGGATTCCTTCTTTGTCTGCCATGGCCTAGCCTCCTTTTATTTTATAGCCTTTTTCTTATATCTGGCATTATAAATAGAGACCCCCACTATGTCAAGGTAAAAACCCCCCTTTGCCTACCCCCCATTTTTTTTATTAATTAAGTCGGCGAGAATCAGAGGGATTGCCGTCCAGGAAAGCGTCTCGGAGGGTGAGCGGGCATGGTCTTTTGAAATGCTTGCATTTCAAAAGGAGCGAACCCGAGAGCCGAGTGGCAATTTCCTCGCAGGGGAAATTGACCACGTCTTTCTCGGACGGTAATCCCTCTCTTTCTACGAATATTCGTAAATAGCTTATCCCAGCATGAAATTTCCTATAAGTATTGCGATAACTAACTTTGGATGATTCGGCGTAAAAATTTTGGGGGGTAGGCAGAAAAACCCCCCTTCCCTACCATTTTTAACCACAGAGTACACAGAGAACACAAAGCCCAACCCACAACCCCTTTAATTTTATCTTTTCAAAAAAAACACAGAGAGAAAAATATAACCCCTATATCTTCATGCCCTACATGTAACAAAAATTGTGTAGGGTGGATTAAACAATATAATTTTTCTCTGTGTGGGAATATTTTGGATGGGATGGGCAGTGCTTTAAACAACAAAAACTCTGTGTTCTCTGTGAGTTACTCTTTTCTCTGTGCGCTCTGTGGTTGATTTTCTCAGTGTGCTGGGCGGTAATGTTACAATTTCGTGAAATCACCAAATCCAATACTAAACTTCACATACCACTGGTGAAGAGGCATCTCGGGAGCGTTCTGTATTGTTACTTCTTCCATTCCTTCTAAAACCATCTTGGGAGTACTTAAACTATATACATAACCGGCGGAAACACCACCAGCCAGGTAGTCCGAGATAGCCAAAAATATACCGGTACTTGCTGATAAGACAAAAGAGGAACCTTTATAGCTGACACTTCCTTCGGGATTCGAAAGAGAGAGGCTAAAATAGATTGTTTCCTCTTCCTTAACAGATTTCAAATTCACGGAAGAATATCCACCTCCTCCGCTTAAGAAAAAGATAAGGCGTGAAAACCCAACCGCGTAACCTAACTCAAGTAACTTAGTATCAAAAGAAAGATCAAGGATTAGTGAATCTAACTCTTTTGTTTCATTTCCTCTCAATCCCTTTACACCCAATGCCAAGTTATTCTCAACAAGCAGTAAATTCCAGCCCCATCCCCATTCTTTTTCATTGAATCCTTGAGTAAACTCAATTTTCTCATTTAATTCGCCGATTTTATAATGAGCAGTATAATCCTTATCCAGTGATATAATTCCAGTTGAAAGTCCTAATATTAAAAAAACCATTTAAAACTCCTTTCCCAATTTAAATATAACATCAACTATCCATTCATTATCATCACTACTTCCAAAACCCTCTATCCAGTCACTGTTTTCGGAGAAGATAAAATCCGAAAAAACTTCCGCTGACAAAACAAAACCAGCTATATCGCCCCTTAAACCAACACCTCCCCCCAAAGACATGCTCAAGCCCCGAAACTCATTCCCGTTAAGACTCATAACCACATCACCGCTGCTTACAAACCTCCAACTTTTAAAACCCAATCGCCCCGATAAACAAGGGGAAAGCACGGTCCTAAACGGTATCCAACCTACGGAAATATTTCCTCCAAAATGCTCAAAATCTTCCCCGCGCACTGCTGCAAAATATTGCCGCTGTCCCAATGAATCATACGTAAAAGCCATGGTTTGGGTCGAAGCAGTAGATTTTCCTCTCTGGAATGAGAAACTATAATTAAGATCCGGAGTTACATAAAAATCACAAAAAACCCCAAAAGAAGGTCCAAAAGAAGGAGAAACAACATCGTCGCCTTTTAGTTCAAAAATTCCTCCTTCAAGTCCCGCAGCGAATGATAGCAAAATATAAAATATCATAAACAACCTCCGCACCTTTCTTCGATTTTATTTACCGTTAGCAAGAAACCTTCGCTGGTCCAGCTATCTTTATTTTTTTCGACTTTCCTTCGAAAACTTTCGTACTTCCTATCATCCAGACAGAATTTATACTGCACAAAGTATCCCGGCCAGATATGAGTATCAAGTTTGGGATCAGTACCCTTCAACCTACCTATAACTTTGGGGGTCATAAAATACTCATCTACTTTTTCTTCTTCTAAGATTTCCTGAAACTGGTCCTTTAACCCCATAAATATGACAACTTCAATCTGTTTCATTCTGACAATCTCCTTTTTAACCTCGATTCAAAAATCATATATAAAGTCGGAATTAAAAGCAGCGTTATGAAGGACGAAACAATCATACCTCCAACAACAGAAATACCGAGGGACTTCCACAAAACAGAACCACTGCCTGTAGAAAAAGCAAGAGGCAAAAGGCCAAATACGGTAGTACCAGTAGTCATAAGTATAGGTCTAAGTCTTCTCTTCGCACCTGTTTTTACAGCTTCGGTCAATTCTATGCCTCTTTTTCTCAAGATATTGAAATAGTCGATCATAACAATTGCGTTATTAACAACAACACCAACAAGCATTGCGATTCCAACCATACCCATAAGACTCATCGATTGAAAACTTACCCAGTAAGCAAGAGAAACCCCTACAAAAGCAAAAGGTACCGAGAACATTATAATGAAAGGATCAAAGAAAGACTCAAACTGAGCAGCCATCACAAGGTATACAAGTATCATACCCAACAATATCGCAAAAATCAAACTGCCGGTAGTTTCACTCTGTTGTTGTACTTGACCTGCATAGTTAATTGTCAATCCCTTAGGTATTACAAAAGTATCCACAACCTTCTTGACTTCTTTTATTACCTCTCCAAGAGCTGTGGAAACACTTATCTTCAATACCACCATTCGTTCTTTATTCTTTCTTTCAACCGAAAGCGAAGCTCTCTTCTCCACGGGGTCTATAAAATTTGAAATATAAACAGGCATACCATACATACTCATAAGCTGTAAATTATCTATTGTTTCAAAGGCATTCCTGCTCTTGTCATCCAGCCTGACTATGATGGGATATTCTATCCCTTCTTCACTGAATTTACCAATTTCCGTACCGTAAAATGCAGTTCTGAGCTCCGAGCCAACAGAATAAGCCGAAAACCCATACGAATACATTTCGGAACCCCGGGGATCAAGCCATAATTCCCTACCGCCTTTTTTCCTTGAAACTTCAATAGAAGAAATCCCTTTAACAGTTACAAGCGCTTCCCTTAAACCTTCAGCCAGAGAATCCGCCTTCTCAAGATCGTCTCCTATAATTTCAACTTCAATAGGAGCTCCTCCAAAAATCCCTTCGTCATCTCCGCCAAACATACCACCAATAACGGAAAATTTAACTCTACTTATACCGGGAATTTCGCCGACTTTTTTATTAAGTTCATCTGCAATCTGAAACTTTGACTTCTCCGTCTTTCCGATTGTACTGTATAAAGTTATCCAGTGAGACCCCTTTGCCCCACCGAAGATATCTCCACTACCTCCTGCCTGAACTGTAATACTCTGGGTTTCGGGAACTTCTTTCCAGATAAGTTCCTCTATTCTTTTCGCCATCTCGTTTGTTTTCTCCACTCTCGTTCCTACAGGAAGTTCAATACTAGCCTGCAGTTGGTCACTACCCGGATTCGGGAAAAAATCCATCGAAACAAACCTAAATAGAGACATACCAATTATAAAGATAAAAATAAATATGCCTAACAACCACCCTCTATGCGAAAGAGCCCAGTTTATCATCCCGGAATAACCGGACTCTAATCTACCGAAAAACTTATCAGAAAAAACTTCTTCTTTCTTCATCTTCAAAAACCTGGATGAAAGCATCGGTGTAAGTGTAATAGCAGTCACAAAAGACACAGTAAGCATCAAAGGCATAGTTATTGCAAGTTCCTTGAACATAATAGCTACAAGACCTCTTGTAAGCATTAAAGGCAGAAATATGACAATTGTCGTTACAGTCGACGCGAGAATTGCCTGAGAAACCTCCTGAGCACCGAATATGGCAGCTTCCCTACGACTCTCTCCCGATTCTCTATGCCTGAAAATGTTTTCCAGAACAACAACGGCGTTATCGACAACCATGCCAACCGCGATAGCGATCGCGGAGAGGGATATAATATTCAGACTGCTATCCGATAAATATAGATATATAAAAGAGATAATCAAAGAGACAGGAATAGCCAAAGCAATAATTATACTTGCTCTTATATTTCCAAGAAGCAGAAAAGAAACAATAAGAACAAGAACGATTGCTATTGCTATTGTATTAACAAGATTGCTAATAGAATCTTCCACCATTTCGGAGAGATCAAAAATAACCTCAAAGTTAAGACCCGGATACCTTTCGCCAAGATCTTCCACTCTTTTCTTAACCAATTTTGCAACTTCTACAGTATTTGCCCCGGACTTCTTAAAGATACCAAACATGGCGGCATCCTTACCGTTTCTTCTAAAATAACCGTCCTTCTCTCCTACACCCCAGCTAACAGTCGCGACATCACCTAGTTCCACCATTTTACCACCATTATTTCCAACTACAACCTTTTCGATCTCTCCAAGACTTTCAAATTTTGCAGGAAGGCGCAAATTATATTCAATCCCTCCCTGCTCTAATTTTCCAACAGGATAATCCAGATTGTTGGCTTGTAAGACCTGAACAACCTGCATAAGAGAAACCCCAAGCTGCTCAAGCTTTACCTGTGAGATATCAATGTTAATTTGTTTCGACTCACCACCACCCCAGTAAT
>CAYQMH010000070.1:0-10655 GCA_964418485.1 uncultured bacterium
AACCGGAAAATAGTAAAAATCTCCTAAAGCATTGCTTCTTACCATTCCCAATTCATAAATCTGGTTCGCCGTAATATTCATACTTGAGCATATCTCATTTAAATCAGAGTAAGTCATTTTACTATACTTTATACCGGTGTTGTATAATTTTTCTTCCCGGGGAGTTAATCCTTCATTTTCCGGCGGATTACTGAAGAATAAATCCGTCGGAGATTGGGTAAAGAAAATGGAAAAATCAATACCTGTCAAGGAAGAAGCAAATTCAAACTCACGGGATTCATGAGGGGCGTTAACCGTGACATTTAAACAGGAACTATTAAAACCTTCTTCCTCAGTACTCTCTCCAATCACAAGATTATTACCATTTGAACGAAGTATGGGTTTAGCATCTATCAGATAGGCAGGAGTATTATAAAACCCTCCATACGACTCAGCTATAACAGAATCCTCAGGAGTGGCTGGAACCCATATCACCGAAAAATTTCTTGAAAATATCGAAGACGTTCCTACACTACCGGATAGAAGTTCTCCCGTCTTGCCCGATCCATAAAAATTAGTACATAATATCCTTATAGACAATTTCCACTTCACTAAACCCGGCAGTTCCACGTACTCACCCGTAACCATTTCGACTATTTCGGGCCGAGAAAGAGGTAAAATCGCAAAATTTTCTCTTTTTCTGTCAACTCCCATCAAAGCGTCACTATATTTTTTTTCCGGAAAATGTTCGCCAATAGAAGCCTCAATTACCTGCCTATAAACTTCAAGTGGTGATTTATGTATATCCTTATAAGTTCTTCTTAGAAAATCTACTGCATCGAAGTTAATAAAGTCAGGAATGTTTAAACCTGGTCTAATAATATTTTTTTCAAGGGTTGGAAACAACTCAATCCACACCTTCCCTTTATTGTCTTCCATAATTCCGCCGTATCGTTGATAGGGTATGTATGTTTTAACCCAGAACCACTCGATTCTAAATCCAACTATTTCGGCTCCATCTTTGACGCTCTCATAGGGTATTCCGCTTTCTATCAGCATAGTCATTACATCATTCGCGTCATCACCACCAAAATGTTCGATCGCTTTTTCAACAGGCAATTTAATGACACCTCTTACGAATCTTGCCGGAATATTGGAAGCTCCGAGAAGAGCTATAAGTAGACTCGCCTGGTCGCAGTCATTCCCCGAAGATTCATACAGGGTACCCTGCGAACCTTTCATTAAACCGTAATACGGCACATAGGAAATTTCATTCTTTACAAAGTTGAAGATTCGAATAGGATTATTGTCCAAATCCTGCGCTTTCTTTATAATTTCAGGCGTAATCTCCGCGTCGGGAGTTAAAATCACCTCTTTAGATAAGATTTCCGATATTCCTGCTTCACCACTCATTATGAAAGGTTGTATTGGAAGTGTTCTTTCTTCATTCCCATACGGATCAAGGTGAATAGGTTCAGGTGGTGGTCCAAGCGCTAATTCTAACTCCGCCTCAAGCGATTCAAAATCATTATTTTCGATAAAGCTCTCCATCCTTTTTCTGCCCTCTTTGATCTTATTAATGGCTTGTTCTGCCTTATTTACTCCCCTGGATGAACCAATTTCCTCCATTTTTTTCTTTTCTTTTTCTATATTTCGTATTATTTCATCGATATTAACCTTTATACCCCGCCATTTACTTTGCAGCTTAACCTCTTCCCTACTCGTCTTTAATCGATTTTCTTTACGGTGCTTTGCTTCCTCTGTAACAGATTTCATTTCGCCCAAAGTTTTTGTTAGTTCTTCTCTACCGATACGTTCCTGCATTATTTCCGGCTGCAGTATTATTTTATTGCCTTTAACCTTATAGTTACTTTCTGACGCTGAAATTAAGGTAAGGAGGATAAGGGCTATCATCGCACCATCCCCAAGTGACTAAAAAAGTTTACCACAGAGAGCACAGAGAAAGAAAAGAAACACAGAGCACACAGAGAAAAACAAAGATTCTTGGTTTGTTTATTAAAAACCCAACCCATACCCCTAAGATTTACCACAGAGAGCACAGAGAAAAATAAAAATACACTGAGTACACAGAGATTTTCAATTTGTGTATTTAAAAACCAACCCCCATCCCGAAATTTTCTCACACAAAGCACACAAAGACCACAAAGATTTAAATCGTTGGTCTGTGGGTCTGTTGGTCCGTTAGTCTTTTGATTTGACTCGTGACTCGTGACTCTTGACTCGAGACTCATTTCCATTTGTACCACATTACCTCCCATATCCTTATTGCCTTATCTATCTCTTTTCGCTCTGATGAATAATCAACCGACTCAATTTCTCCTACAAGCTGAGCCGCTGTGATTCCATATTCAATATTTTTTATTAGATCTTCTCTCTTCTTTATTTTATTATTTAAAGCTCTCTTTAAGACTTTAACAGCTTTATCTCTTCTATCTTTATCTTTTCCCTGTAGCTCAAAACCCACGGGATTTTCGAGACTCTCAATAACATCGTCAAGAATTTCAGAAATTTCCTTTTCACCCTCAAGAAATATTTTTAATAAACCTGTGTTATCAATCGTTACTAAAATCGAATCGGTAAAGGGTTCCTTCGAAACACGAAGAATCGAACGGAATTCCGCAGTATCTACTACATCTTTAATCCAGTTGAATCCATAATCTTTAATCTCCCCTGAATCAAGAACCGCGATAACTTCAAAATCTTCCGGTATAATTTCCTTAATATCTATAGCCTCTATCAATTGCGGAGTAATTATGGTAACAACCGGAGAAATAACCTTATTAATATATACTTTCTCTGTATCAGGCAATGATGCTAAAACAGCATTTCTTACTTTCTCTTTGAAATCTTCTTCTTCATTTATATCGAAAGGATTAAATCCAAAGAGTAAGGCTTTTCCTGCTCCATATCTGTTCTCAACAACTGCCGGATATATATCGAGCGTATCACCACATAGAGGTTCTACTCTACATATCTCAAATCCTCCGAAATTCATTGACTTATGAAGATGCTCCGGACTCTCCAGAGGTATAGAAACCGGCCCAATCTCCTTTCCCTCTCTTTCTCCTAAAATCTCTACCTGGAACTTGTATGTCTCTTTGAATCCTTCCTCAGCATCGAATGAAAACGTAACTACTCTCTCCGTTACCGAATCGATTCTTATATTCCCGATTCCTTCGGTTATTTTCTCATCCATATCAAATACAGGAATCGAATCGATATCAAACGTATCCGAAACAAATTTATTGTCAATATCTTCCTCTTTCATCGCTTTTATAATAATCCTGGATTTCTCCTCGCTATAGAAAGGATACCGCGCTTTAAGACAAATTGAACCACAACCCTCTTCTTCCTCTCTTTTCTCAAACTCGGCAACTTTCTCTCCTTCCTTAAGGTACATTCGAAGACCCTTACCATCTGTGGAAAGAGTGTCACGGTGCGAAATATCCGACTCCTCAAAATTAATATTATATCCACATCCCGGAAGATTTCCCAATACACAAACACCGAAAGGCTCAAAAAGATGTGGCTTAACAACACAAACCGAAGAAGTAAGAACAATTAACCCTTCTCCGCCGAAAACAGCTTCTTTCATTTCGTTTTGAGTGAATGCGGTAATATTAATACAGTTACCTGAGATAATATAAATATTATATATTCCTGAACGAAATCCCTTTTCGAAAGCGCATCCATTGCTTACGACTTTATAATATATATCCATCCCTTCAAGAATACTCTTAATAAAGAGTGTATCCTCTGTTATCGAAAGTACTCTCGGAATTGGTTTAACCTTCAGGGAATACGAAATAGCTGCTGAATCATTCCTTACTTCAATTAAACTTGAATCAGCGAATGAATCTCCAAAATAATCTACAGCTGTGACTTTCAAAATATATGAAGAATCCTTTAAGACTCTCGAATTAAACTCACTCTCGTAAATACCTCCCAGGGAATCACCGGAAATCCTATTCATTCTTTGTATAATCGTATCTATACTGAAGTAAACTGAATCGATTCCATTTACAAAATCACCAACCTCAGCAGAAACGCCTACTACACCACTTACAAGACCGGAAGGTTCCAGAATCTTTACATAAGGATTAGTAAGATCAACTACCAAGAAACCCGAACTGGCAAGAAGTACAGTTGTATCTGCCGGGTGTACATATAAGAGAAGAGCATAAGGCTTAAATCCCAGAGACTCGGAGGAAATACGGAAATCTTCTTCTAATGTACCGCCAAACCCGAGAGATATTGTATCTTCAATGCTATATACCGTTAAATCTTCATCTACCTGCTTAATATTTATCGAAATAGGCAGTGAATCAATGGCCATGTTACCTAAGTTCTTAAGAGAGTAAAATACGGTTAATGAATCCGGATAAGGAACCAATTTCGGTACTGCTGAAATATTTCCGCTAATCCGTATATCCTCTCCTGAAGACGGATTAATATAAAACTCGGCAGTAGAACTCGATAAAGTATCATCGCCTGATAACAGATATTCTTTCACCATGTACATACCGGGTGAAGAATATCCCGTACTGAATACAAATTGATGTTCACTATCTCCTCCGGGCAACAAGGTAATAACACTCAACGTATCACTGAAATATTCATAATCCGCCGAATCGACTATTATTATGAATTCTTTTAGATTATTGTATGTCTGATTCGGACTGTTATTAAATATCCGGGTTGTTATATAGACACTCTCTAATGTATTATAGTTAGGTTTATCTGTATTTACATAAGTCTCTACACCGCCGGTACCTTCTATTGTAAACGGCATTTCCCTTTCCGATATCTTCAAACCGTCCTTAAGTATGGATTTTAACCGGTATTTACCGGCAGGATAATTTAGTGAATTCCAGATAATTTCAAAGTTTTTTTCTTCTGCCCGGGCAAGGGTAAAGCTAACCTGATTTCCTCCGATGCCTGTTCCGTCCCAGTACATCTTACCTCCATAATGCAGAAATTCCATTCCTTTTATCTGACCGTCATATATACCAACCTGTACTAGCGGTACTTTAAATCGTACCCATTTACCCTTTTCTGGGAGAGAACCGAATTTCTTTCTCGATGAGGTACCAGATATGCCTCTATTTATAAGATCCGAACCCCAGAATGCTCTATGGCTTTTACTGCCATATTTATCCTCAAATTGTAACATTATTTCTGATGGTGGATTTAATGTATCAAGATATATGTATTGTACAATGTATTGACTGTCGGTAAGCTCTATAATTGTGAAATCGGATGAAAAACCAAAGGACTGCTCTCCTTCACCGACAGAATCGGTAAGACTTAAAAAACCGAATTTCACCTGGGTCATATCGTAGAAAAACTCTCCAAATGCGCTACCAAAAGGAATAGAATCATAAATAATGTGTTCTAAATCGAAATCTGTGCTTATAACAGTACTGTCCGAATTAATAATCGCTAGCGAGAGCGCTCCTTCTTTATTTTCTCCACCTGTATTTATAATAGAATAATAAGCGGTTAAATCCGTAAACGGTGGAATCAGCGAATCACTCAAAGAATACCTAAATAAGAAATCCGTCTCCCTTATTTCTATCGGAAGAGTATACCAGTTGTTTGATTCATCCGTTTCTTTTATAAAATCTTCAGGGTCGGCGAGCAGATGCAGTTTATTCTGACCGGCAAGACCTGCTGTCGACCATTCAACAGAAAATTCACGCACAGAATCCGGAGAAAGAGATGAAACCAACCAATTTTTCAAAGTAATATACTTTCCTTCCTGTTCTATCATTAATTCTAAGGAGAAATCATTTGCTGAAACTCTACCTTGGTTATGCACCTTAACTTCCGTTAAAACTGAATCCCCTTCTAAGGGCGATGAAGGGAAATTCCATATATCATTATCGGAAACAACTATATCTATATCACTTACACGGGGTTTTGCGGACACTTCGTTAGAATAACCACTTTCATGACCTATATGATCTATAGCAGTTACGACAAAATAATATGTTTTTCCTCCCGGTAATTCCGTAATGTAATAATCATAAAGAACTGGTTGGTCGTTCAATTTAACATATCCGGTACCTGATACTGTTGAATAATAGATATTATAAGCAACCTCCTCTGTTGTAACCGGAAGCCAATGTAAAACAATCGAATCCACTTCAATCGGAGGAGGCACAAAGTCAGATAAAAAAGCAACCTCAAGACTTTCCGGAGCAGGCGGAGCAAGATTATCGATAATGAAATTTACACCGGTTGTATCTGAAAAACCATGTATATCACTCCCGATAAGAAGAAGCGCAACGGTATCGTTAATATTCCTAGTATTCCACCTGTAAACGGTTTTATTGTCAACCTCGATACTATCTTCATAAAGAATATGAGGAATAGTATCAGAAATAAATCCATAAATTAAACTATAAAAAGAAAGATTATTATCCTTTACTGTTATAGTAACCGGTATAATACCACCATATATATATTCATATTGAGAAGGAGAAGGATAGTGAATAGACAATTCGGGAGGTTTACACTCAACAAATAAAGAATCCGAGAGACGGCTCTCATTAGAGGCTGTATCAACTGCGGAAATATTGTAAATATAAGTATTGTTAATATGAACTTCATCACTGAAGAAAGTATCTGGAACAGAAGCTATCTGTTTACCCCTTTTATATATATTATACTCTCTAATATCATCCTCTGTATTTCGCCTCCAGGAAAGATTAGCCGTTGCCCATCCACTACCTGGAGGAGGAGGCTCTATATTGTAAACTAAACCCACCGGAGACGCGGGTGGAGTAAGATCTTCCTGATGTAAGACAAATACCGAATCGGGAGAATTATCCGTATTGTTATGAACATCGGTTCCTATAGCAGAAAGGTAAAACTTGCCACCAGCAAGTGAATCTATGTTAAATTGGGTCGCAAATGGAGCTGAATTTACTTCTTTTATATCCTTCCAGGTACCTGTCTTTTCTTTATATCTGAATAAAACACTTGAAAGGTCTTTATCTTCACATTCGGTTAGTATATCAATGGTGCCCTTCACCTTGCTACCTTCCACCGGGCTAATTACAATAACCGAAGGCGCTCTCGTATCTACAATTACACTGGCAGGTCCTGCCGGGAGGCTGAGATTACCAGCTGAATCAGTCCCGACAACTGTATAGGAATAATCACCATCAAAAACAGTATCGATAGCGAAAGTATCGGTAATAATCGAAGTTTTCACCTTTTCCCCATCTCTGTAAAGATAATATCCGGCAAGATGATCATCTGCGGCTGAAAGCCAGGAAAGATCCACAAGAGAACCATTGGATGCTGCGATTAAGGAATCGGGCATAACAGGTGGAGTATTATCAACCCGAACAACTATTTCGAAAGTATCGCTGTTATCATACGTATCCTTCCCCCTTAGTCTAAGGTTAAAATATCCTTCAAGGCTTGAAACGTCCCATTTATATATTTCCCCATAAGATATCTCCGAGAGTCCGGTAACGATTGGTAAATAGGTTGTATCAGCAAAGGGAGAATATTCAAGATTATACTCGAGGAAGTTATTGTCTGTTATAGTACCCATGACGGTATCGATACCATTAATCCACTGGTTATTCTTAGGAGAAATTATCTTCACATACGGCGGGGAGAGATCTACTTTAACGGACACTGTATCTGATGTTTTACTCTCATTACCGAGCTCGTCAACTGCCGTTAAATAGTAATAATATTTACCCTCTATAGAAGGCAAGGTATCCACATATGATATATTAAGAAAAGCTTGAGTATTTAATTTCATCCCCTGTCTAAACAGAAAATATCCCTCTAAGTCTTCTTCTGTATTCGGCTCCCAGGAAAGATCCACTACACCTAAGCTATCGACTGCGATAAGCCCTTCAGGCGGCGCGGGAGGAATTGTATCCAAATATATTGTCACGGAATCCTCAGATATATTTTTCGCAAGGTCGATCGCTGAAAGCCTGAAGGTATAAACATCTGATTTCACAAAAGGATCCCAGATGAGTATTGTATCGTTATCTAAATTATAATTACCGGATACTAAAGCGGTCCATAAAGAAGGTCTTTCTCCCATTCCAACAAAAAGAGTATCTCGAAATAGATTTTTATCCTTAATATTGCCGATAACCGGAAATTTCCCATTAAATTTTTCGTGTTCGGGAGGATATGTAATGAATACTTCAGGATAAATATTATCAACTGAAAATAAAATTGTATCCCCATTTGTTTTATCCGTCAGGTCTTTTGCATATAGAACGAGGGAATATATAGTATCCTTGAGAATCGAGGTATCCATTATATATTTTTTGTTCTGTCCTGAAGTCGTGTTTGAATCGATTACAGTATAATTAAGGGGTAGTATTCCCTCTGCGTATTTCAATACATAATAAGATAAATTATCATCTTTGACGCTATAAGAAATTTCCACTACATCTTTCTGGAAAGAATTATTTTCGGGGGTATCAATCGATACGGCAGGAAACGGGGAATTTGTTATTACGATCTGAATACTGTCGGAAACAACATTTCCGGCCATATCCTCTGCGATTGCAGAAATCTTATAATCCCCTGATTCAAGCGTCCTTGCATCCAACAAGGTAAGAGTATCGGTAAGGTTGGATTTTGAAAACTTCACTCTTGAACCATTAAGGTCCACTTCAACACTCTTAATGTTCTTATCATACGCGTTTCCTAAAATATCTATAAAATCAGGACTATCAAAAGACATTCCATCGGTCGGATAGGTAATTTCAACTGTAGGCGCTGTATTATCGATTATCACACCAAGCGGTAAGGAATAAGCCTCGTACCCAATATCATCGTGGGTATAAGCAAGAAAGGTAATCTGAGTATCGGGGAAAACCTCCGTATTAAACAGAGTCTGATAAGGTGATTCAAAATCTTCTATTATAAGAATGGTATCTGCGAAAGCAGTATCCCCCATTATATAGAAAAACTTAACACTCTGAATAGTTCCATGAAATACCGTATCTGCGAGAACTCTGGCAAAAAGCGTATCGGTACGGCGGGTAAACGGACCTTTTTCATTGTTGAGTTCAACAATCAAAGGATTGTTTAATACCCTTACTTCCAATTTTGTACGTAATGTATCTCCCAGAGTATCCAATCCTATTGCCTTTAAGTAATAATAACCGTTATGGAATAAATATGTATTCCATGAGTATTCGAAAGGAAAAGAGTAATCCTGGGCTCCCAAATCACGGTAATAGGATGTATCCTCAAGATGTGCATACTGGAATTTCACCCATTCAAGAAACTCGGGAAAGGCCTTGATATTCCCCAATGTATCAATAACAAAATAGTTGGCTTCAACCTCGTAAATTCCTGAAATCTTTGATGGTGGACTACCGGGAGCTGGGTACGCGGGATTCACAAATAATAAGCCTTTGACTTCTCCCAGACCTGTTAATGTATCGATATCAAAAGCACTCACAAAGCTATCACCACGCCAGGCTTTACCTGCAAACTTTACAAGGTCATAGCCGGGCGCCGGAGGGTTTACCGGCTCATCGCTATAATAATAATTTTCTCCTTCCCGGATTCCTTTACCCTGTCTACAAGCTTTCAGCCATTTAAATATCCATCCTACTCCCAGTTCGAAATAATAAGTACCGTATTGAATATTAAAAATAAGACTGTCTATATCAGGAAACATAGCCCTTGCTTCAGAATGGAATTCATAATCTCCCGCTACTTCTTCCATCTCTCCTTCAACATAAAAAGAGTCCACGAAAATTGAATCGATGAGGGTTTCCTTATGCCCGGCATAATCTTCCGCGATAAGTTTCACATAATACATTCCAAGTTCTTCCAAGCCCCTTATTTTCACTAAAGGAACTGTATCCGGGATAGGTTTGGAGCCTGAAAGCACAGGGAGAAATTCACTTGTATCTTCATGGGTAAAGCTTAAAGCATAACGGTTGAAGTGAAGATCATAAAGCAATCCACGGACTCCAATGTCGAAATAACCATTTTTGACAAAACTCTTCGTATTAAGGCTCAAATCAAAAAACACATCGGGAGGGATTGTATCGACATAAATTGGGGTAGAACAACCGCAAGCCTTTACAAAATATTTTCCATTCTCTACAATCTCTCCGGAATTATCCCTCCCATTCCAGGCAAATGAATACTCGCCCGCCGCAGGATGATTCATATGCTTGAAAAATATGATGTTATCCTCTAAGTCAAGGACGTTAAAAAAAATAGGTTCTGTTTTAAAAGCTGTATAAGAAATAACGATTGAGTCCAAAGAGCCGTCACTATCCGGAGAGAAAACCTCAGGATCTGCTTTCAAATTCGCAATCAAGGCATCCCCTTCCCAGAACAAAGACTTACTTGTTTCCGAGGTATTTCCCGCCTTATCGAATGCCTTCAATTTTATTGTGTATTCTCCGGAATAAGGTGGTATCCAGTCTGTGATAATCGTATCGATCACTGAATTTGTATTCGAATAAAAAGTCTGGTAAAAAGAGGGATTCTTTCCTTCTCCATAACTCAAGGTATAGTATTCAAGGTTTTTGTCCGATACGGTTCCTGCTATCGTCAGTTGATTCGGCGTTCCTAAAAGTCTTTGGAACCTTAATTCCGTCGTTAGATTGTCGGCGTTTAAGCCAACATATTCTTCT
>CAYQMH010000071.1:0-10508 GCA_964418485.1 uncultured bacterium
CTTACAAATACTCGATTATTGACTTTTGACACAGAAATTTTGGGGGGTAGGCAGGTAATTATAATCACTTTTAACAACACAAAAAAAATACCACAAAGGGCACTAATAATACAAAGTTTTTTATTTGTTCTTTAAGCCAAAAGCTAAAAGCAAAAAAGCTAACAGCAATTTTACTCCATCTGACCTTGACATTACAAAATATGATTTTATAATCTAAAAGTGAGGAAAGAAGCATAAATATAAGGAGGATTTAATGATTCCAAGATACTCAATAGAAGAAATTGATAAAATTTGGGCTGACGACAATAAATTTAAAAAATGGTTTGAAGTCGAGCTTGCCGTTCTTTCTGCCCGTGAAGAACTCGGACAAATTCCGACCGGTACCGCTAAATCTCTGGAAGGAATTGAGGTTTCTGCAGAAAGAATAAAAGAAATCGAAAAGAAAACCAGACACGACGTAGTATCTTTCATAACCGCTGTCGGAGAAAAAGGAGGCGATGCCACCCGTTTTTTCCATCAGGGGCTCACATCGTCCGATATTGTCGATACTTCTTTCGCTCTCCAGATTAAAGAATGTTCGGCAATTATAAAAAAAGAACTCAAAAACATACTTGAAATTTTAAAAGAAAAATCGCTCGAATGCAAAGGAATACCGGTTATAGGCAGAACCCATGGTATTCATGGGGAGCCTACCTCACTTGGTCTTAAATTTCTATCATGGTATTCGGAAATGAAAAGAGCTGCCATGCGATTTGAAACAGCTTCTAAAGAAACCGCATACGGTAAAATATCTGGAGCGATGGGTAATTTCGCTCATCTCGACCCTGAGGTAGAAGAAATTGCTCTAAAAAAATTAAACCTAAAACCGGAACCAATCTCGACTCAAATCGTACCGCGTGACAGATACGCTGAATACATATTCGCTCTGGCTACCGTAGGCTCAACAATCGAGCACATAGCCCATGAGATAAGACATATGCAAAGGACAGAAATAAGGGAATTGGAAGAACCATTTAAGAAAGGGCAAAAAGGTTCATCTGCTATGCCTCACAAGAGAAACCCTATACTCTGCGAACGCTTATCTGGAATGAGCCGCTTACTGCGATCATACCTTATAACAGCCATCGAAAATATAATACTATGGAACGAGAGAGACATTTCACACTCTTCTACAGAAAGAATTTATTTTCCCGATGCTATAACGCTTACAGTTTATATGCTAAGAAAGCTCGCTTTTATTATTAAAGATTTAAATATATATAAAGATAACATAGAAAAGAATATCTGGCACACAAACGGCCTTGTATTTTCGCAAAGAGTTCTTATAACCTTACTCGACAAGGGCGTTAAAAGAGACGAAGCCTACAACATCGTACAAGAAAACGCGATGGAAGTCTGGCAAAAAGGCGGTAATTTTAAAGAAAAAATAGAAAATGATAAAAGAGCAAAAAAGTACATTAATAAAGAAGAATTAGAAAATCTGTTCGACCCAAAAAGTTACTTAAAGAACGAAGAGAAGATATTCAAAAGAGTACTTGAATGATAATTT
Organism: uncultured bacterium; assembly: GCA_964418485.1. Lineage (GTDB taxonomy): Bacteria > Hydrothermota > UBA3072 > UBA3072 > UBA3072 > JAFGHJ01. Next base: position 1,550 of record CAYQMH010000071.1, read on the forward strand.
TCACCGATCTTGATAATTGCCTTCTCGATTCATCATATTCGGCGATTTCAATCCGTGATTTTACGCATAATTTAATAGAGAAAGGAATCATAATATCCGTTATTTCAAGCAAGACGTCACCGGAAATCGACTTTTTTTTCAAGGAAATGGACTTCTCCGGTCCGTACGCAGCGGAGAACGGAGGACTTATCGTAGTAAACGGAAAAAGGGAAGAATTGGCGACTAAATCGGAAACGATAAAACGTGATTTACAGAACACCGCAAAAAAAATGAACGTGGAAATCGAACTTTTTTCCGAGATGAAGTCAGAAAAAGTAAAAGAACTTACCGGACTACCGGATCATTTAATTCCCCTGGCGAAAAATAGAAGTTTTTCTGAACCTTTCCGTTTCACCTCAACAGTAAATCAAGATTTCCTGGAAGAAATAAAATCACTTGGATATACAATATTCTGGGGAGGAAATTTCTACCAGGCATACAGGGGATCCTCGAAAGGTAAGGCGGTAAAAATCATTAAAAGGAAAAAGAACGGCTTTTCAATCGGTATCGGAGACTCCGCAAACGATTACCCTATGCTCGACGAATGTGACTATCCTATTCTACTCAGAAGTAAAAAAAATAAAAAGTATAGAAACTTCGAAGGTTTCGGACCACTCGTCTGGAAAAAAGCTGTAGAACAAGCTTTGGAGGAAAAAGATGTCTGATTTTTTTCAAAACGGTATTATTACAACATTACATAAACTACCAAGTTATTCTCTTGAGAAAATCGAAAACAGCCTTAGAGAGATTGTAAAAGAAAGGAAATTTGCCCTTCTTCTTCCTTCTCTTTACTCGGAACTCAAAGGAAAAGCTCTTGCGGGAATCGCAGAACAACTAAAAGAAGCAGATTATATACACGAAGTTGTGGTATCACTCGATAATGCAAACAAAACGGAATTTAAACACGCGAAGGATTTTTTTAAAAAAATACCTGCAAAAACAACCATCATCTGGAACGATTCTCCTCAAATTCAAACCATTTACAAACGTCTCAAAAGAAATGGTCTCGACCCCGGAAAAAGAGGAAAAGGAAGGGGAGTCTGGACAGGAATGGGCTATATACTGGCTAAGGGTGAAGTTTATATGGTCACTCTACACGATTGTGATATACGCACTTATTCAAGAGATATTTTAACCCGTCTCACTTACCCTATACTCTCTAAACGCCTCAATTACGATTTTGCAAAAGGCTATTACGCGAGATTTGCCGACATGCTGCATGGCAGGGCAGTTCGTCTTTTCTTTTCGCCATTACTAAAAGCATTAAAAAAGATTTTCGGAGACCGGGAGTTTTTCGATTATCTCGAATCTTTTCGATATCCTCTTTCCGGAGAAGTTGCAATGATAACAGAATTAACAAGGAGAATCCGTTTTTCTTCCGATTGGGGACTGGAGATTGGTCTCTTAAGAGAAATTTATACCAATCTGGATCTATCCAGCATATGCCAGGTAGATTTAGTAGACCGGTACGACCATAAACATCAAGAATTCGACGCCGATAATATCACTTCAGGAATAATGAGAATGGCAATAGATATAGCAAGAACATTCTTCAGAGTACTCTCTCAGGACGGAATAATTTTTTCCTCTGAGACTATACGAACTCTTAAAATAACATACTATGATTACGCCATGGAATTTGTAGAAAAATACAAAAACTTAGCTCTGCTAAATAACCTTAAGTACGATAGAAACAGAGAGATAATCGCGATTGAAAAGTTCACTATGGCATTTGATATAGCAGCAAAGGAATTTCATAAGCATCCACTGGGTTCTCATTTAATACCAACCTGGGGAAGAATAGACTCCGCGATGCCCGACTTACTCGATACTCAAATACCCGACATAGTCGATAAATTAAACGGGAGGTAGAATGAAGCTTGTTACAGCAATAAGGGACGACTTGAAAAGGAGACTCGAAGAAATAAAATCAGTCGATATAATTGTCGGAATACCGGCTTATAATGTCGATGATAGCATCGACTTCGTAATAAAACAAATCGGTGAAGGCCTAAATGAATACTGGAACGACTTCAAAAGTTTAATACTTATTATGGACGGAGGTTCCGTAGACGACACAAGAGAAATATCAAGGGTAGCAGAATTGCCTCCTTATATAGAAAAAACTGTAAGCATTTACAGAGGTCTTCCGGGAAAAGGTACCGCTGTCAGGGCTATTCTTGAAGCTTCGGAATTTCTAAATGCCAAAGCCACGCTTATGATAGACGCGGATCTTCGCTCAATAGGTCCGAAGTGGATGAAAAACCTTATAAGCCCTATAATTAACGACAACTATGATTATATTGCCCCTTACTATAAAAGATACAAATACGATGCCACAATTACAAATAACATTGCCTATATGTTGATAAGGGCAATATGGGGCAAAAGAGTCAGACAACCAATAGGAGGAGACTTTGCATTCTCGGCGAATCTTGTAAATTCACTTCTTCAGGATGAAAGATGGGATACAGACGTAGCCAGGTTCGGAATAGACACGTGGATAACAACAACTGCTGTCAAAAACGGATACAAATTAGGACAAACAAGACTCGGAGCTAAACTGCACGAAGCAAAGGACCCTTCCCACCACTTAGGGACAATGTTTCTTCAGGTCGTTATTACAACCTTTGATTTAATGGCTGACTACGAAGATTTATGGGAGAATATAAAAGGTTCGGAACCGGTAGATATTCTGGGGGAAGAAATCGGTCTTGAACCCGAAGAATTCGACATAGATTTAAACTCACTCACCGAATCCTTTAAATCCGGGTGGAAAAATTTCCATTCTTTATGGAATGATATCTTAAATCCCGGTTCTTTTAGACTTTTGAGAACAATATGCAAAGAAAAAGATTACACTCTGCTAAATCACGAAAACTGGTCAAAGATTGTTTATGATTTTGCCGCAGTGTTTCACCACCAAAAAAGGCATCACGCAAAGATAGTAAACACACTTCTTCCCTTATATAATCTGAGAGTCGCTTCACTTTATCAATCATCGGTTCAAATGCAAAATGATGATTTTGAAGAGCTAATCGAGGAGGCTGCTCTAACTTTCGAAAGAAACAAGCCTTATCTTCTCGAAAGATGGGAAAAGTAATTTCCATTCTTCACTACTCGGCACTGCCTGTAATCGGAGGAGTGGAATTAACCGTTGATGTACACGCAAGACTTTTAAAAGAAAAAGGTTTTAAAGTAAATATAATAGCCGGAGACGGAAAACCGGATAAGCTTATCCCGGAACTAAAATCCTCATACTACAAAGAAATGTTTAAAAAGATACTAAAGGGTAAAACCCCGGATAATTTTGCTTCTGAAGTAAAAAAAGTAAAAGAGAAAATACTTAAGGCCTTAAAAGGCTCCGATGTTCTTATCGTTCATAATCTCTTTACTATGCATTTTAATCTGGTGGCAACCGCGGCTCTCGTGGAAGTATCAAACAAAATTAGAACCATAGGGTGGGTACACGATCTTTCTTATGTAGACCCAACTTATGATTTACCACCTCCGGGCGATTCTCCTTTAAAATTTATAGCCAATTCCACTCCCGGAATAAAATGGGTAACAATAACAAATTACAGAAAAGATTTGCTCTCAAGTTTTTTTCACATCGAGGAAAACGATATAGAGGTAATACATAACGGTATCGACCCTTATGTTATATTACCTCCCGATATAAAAAAGATCGCTGAAAAATTAAAAATTCTTAACCATTACCCTGTAGCACTCTTCCCTTCCAGACTAACAAGGAGAAAAAATTTCGAGCTTGCTATAGACATAATCTCAAAACTAAAAGGAAATCCTTTATTGCTTTTATCCGCCCCACCCGATCCACACAACCCAACCTTTGTGTCATACAAAAATGAACTTAAAAAAAGAGCAAAAGAAAAAGGAACTAAATTAATAATGTTTGCCGAACACTGCACAATAAAAGATATCGAAACTTTCTACTTCCTGGGAGATTTTCTTCTTATTACCAGTAAAATGGAAGGGTTTGGGCTGCCCGCTATCGAAGCTTCATTATTCAGAATGCCTGCCGCACTTTCAAATATTCCTCCCTTAAGAGAAATCGAAAAACATTTTCAATCCCATATATTTTTCGATCTCGATTGGGAACCCGAAAAAATCGCAAAAAAAATCGATCTCTTTTTAGAGCAAAACAAAATCGTTCAGGATAGAAGAACTATTATCGATAATTTCAGCTGGAACAACATTTTAAAAAACAAATTAATCCCATTAATAAAGTCAACTTAAGACGTCGTTTCAAAAAATTAGAAAGATTAGCCACGAAGAACACCAAGGCACAAAGAAAAAAAATAATTTGTGTAGTTAGTTGATTTTGTTTTTTTCGGGTGTCTTGGGAAGGGTTTTTAAGCAAATACAATAAAATTAAAACTTGGTGTGGGGCTTTGTGTATTAGTGTCTTTGTGGCAATTCAGTTAATGTTATCTAAGTTTTCTTAAGACCTTTTTAGAAACCTCTTTGAGCGGGTCAAAAACACCAATTCCCTCGGTAGCAACACCTTCGCATGAGAAAACGCCCCTGGGATTAAGAGCATCCTCCAATTCGTTAAGAGAAACAATATTCGGCAGATCTCTCTTATTATATTGGATAGCTAATGGTATTTCTTCAGACTTTTTATGGTACTCAGCTAAGTTATCATCAAGATTTTCTATAGAATCGATATTATCTTCGAATCTCTCAATCTGGGAATCGGCAACAAATATAAGACCATCTACACCCTTCAGTATAAGCTTTCTGGAAGCATTATAATAGACCTGACCGGGAACTGTATAAAGATGAAAATGCACAGAGAACCCTTTAACTGTTCCCAAATCAACAGGTAAAAAATCAAAGAAAAGTGTTCTATCCAGTTCAGTATCCAGACTCATTAATTTCCCACGGCTGTTAGGATTAACCTTTGAATATATATGTTTAATATTGGTGGTCTTACCGCCAAGCCCCGGACCATAGTAGACTATTTTACAATTTATTTCTTTCGAAGAATAATTTATAAGTGCCATTTACTCTCCATATCACTCAAAAAGACTATCTAATTCCGTTTCTGCTTCACTGATAAATTCATCGTCAACAGCCCCCGAATATTCACTTTCAAGAGTTTTAAATATTTTCTCAAACATACTTCCAAGTCTTTCAGCCGTCTTTTTAACCTTAATACGTACAAGCCCCAGAGTTGTTTCCTTAGTAAATATGACCGCAAGTATAACTTTATCCGCAATTAAAGAAACATAAATACTCTTTCGCGCTCCCTGATGGAATAGGGTCGAAAAATCATGCTCTCCGATTAGATCCGCAAGGTTGGAAGTAGCAGCAAAATCAGCCGCGGACAGGGTAGCAAAAGATGGTATATCAATATTGGAAACATTTCCGGCCGAAGTAATAAGCTGTCCCGCTTTATCAATAAGTAAAACCGACAGAGACTTTGTTTCTCGGCAAAGATCTTCTAAGCTATCTTTGATAGTCTGAAACTCCCTCTCAAATGTTGCCTCTTTATCCTCGGGCATCTAAATACCTGCCTCCTCTAATTTTTTTAATCTTTCCCATCCGGCATCTACTTCATTCTGAATTTCTTCAATAATTTTCTTATTACTGTCTTTAAATAAATGCCTGAATCTTCCCTGTAATTTCAACCATTCCTCAACGGGAACAACCTTTTTAGGATCTCTTGTGATTTTATGTACTCCATTTTCAACTTCATACAACGGCCAGAATCTTGATTTAACAGCCATATCGGCAATCTTCATGGTATTTTCTTTTTTATAATACCATCCAAGCTGACACGGAGCAAATACAACAATAAACTTAGGTCCTTCAATGGAAAGGGCTTTTTGTACCTTACTTATATAGTCCATCCAGTCCGAGATAGACGCCTGAGCGACATAAGGAATGTTATGGGCAGCCATAATTTCCGTAAGATCTTTTCTTTTTCTCACTTTACCTGGTATCACTTTTCCTGAAGGAGAAGTAGTGGTGCTGGCTCCGTACGGAGTCGCGCCGGATCTTTGAATACCGGTATTCATATATGCCTGATTATCGTAACAGATGTAAAGCATGTTATGCCCCCGCTCCATTGCTCCGGATAAAGCCTGTAAACCAATATCGTAAGTTCCTCCATCGCCGCCAAAAGCTATTAAATTAATATCCTTTTTTATTTTTCCTTTCTTTTTTAAAACCTTGTAAGCAGCTTCAACGCCACTTATTGAAGCGGCAACATTTTCAAAAAGAGAATGAATATAAGGCACTTTCCATGCCGTGTATGGAAATATCGTAGATACGACTTCCATACAACCGGTCGAAAAACCTACAACCGTATCTTTTCCCGAAGCTAAAAGCGCCTGTCTTACTGCTATTGCCGGACCGCACCCTGCACACGCACGATGCCCGGAGGCAAATAAATCTTCCTGTTTCGATAATTCCTTTAAATTTACTGCCATATAGCCTCCTACTCTCTTACCCCTAAATAATTATTTCTCTGCAATTTCTGACCTTTTTTTACCTTCTTTAAATCATCAAAAACTTTTCTTATGTCTTGCGGGGTTATATCCCTTCCACCCAATCCATACACATATCCGTAAGTATCGGGCTTTTTTCTCTCATCGAAAAGAGAAGATCTGATTTCCGTAAAGAGAGGAGCGCCAAAACCGCTCATTCCCTCAGCCCTATCCATAACACCAAGGTATTCTACATCCTTTAATGCCTTATTGATTTCCCCCGTGGGCCAGGGTCTAAAAGTGAACATTTTGACGAGACCTACTTTTTCCCCTTCGGCTCTAAGGCTGTCTACAACCTCTTTAGCGGTTCCCGCAGTGGAACCCATCAAAACAATAGCTCTCTCCGCATCTTTCATTTTATATTCTTCTATAAGTTTATATTTTCTTCCGAATTTCTTGTCAAAATCCTCAAAAACCTTTTTTATTACTTTATATGAATCTTTCATTGCCTGTGCTTCAGACCTTTTATGTTCAAAATAATAATCCTGCAAATCAAGCGGTCCAACAGTAATTGGATTATCTGTATCCAGAAGGTTATATGGAGTTTTATGCTCGCCAATGAAATTCTGAACTTCTTTGTCCTCCAACATATCAATTCTCTGAAGAGAATGAGACAGAATAAAAGCATCTGCTGATACCATGGCAGGTAAAAAAGCCTCTTCTGAAATCCTCATCGCCTGAATCACAAGATCATAGGCTTCCTGGGAATCTTCAGCATAAAATTGCATCCATCCCGTATCTCTCTGATCCATCGTATCGGAATGGTCACAGTGGATATTAATCGGAGCTGATAGGGTTCTTGCTATCTCACAGATTACCATCGGAAGGCGCAATCCGGCAGTAACAAAAAGGACCTCATTCATAAGAGCAAGGCCCTGAGATGCCGTAGCAGTCATCACTCTCGCACCTGCTGCAGCCGCACCCGTACAGGCACTAGCCGCAGAGTGTTCCGATTCTACCGGCACAAATTCAGTATCTACTAGACCATCAGCGACAAACTGCGAAAATATCTGAACAATTTCTGTTGAAGGCGTTATCGGATAAGCTGCGACAACATCAGGATTTATCTGCCGCATTGCTTCTGCCATAGCTTCATTCGCGGTCTTAGCTGCAATTTTCATTTTTCCTCCTCTTCGACCATTTCTATGGCATTAACAGGACACTGTGAAGCACAAATTCCGCAACCCTTACAATAATCCAGATTAATCCCCTTCATTTCTCCGTCTTTAACGATAATAGCAGAATCAGGACAAGAAATCCAGCAAATCATACAGTTTGTACATTTATCTTTATTTACAGCCGGTTTCTTCCCTTCTCTCCAATCACCTGTCTTGAACTTTCTGCTGGAACCGGGTTCGACTATAATTGCACCTATAGGAAGTTCTTTCCATCCTTCTTTCTTCTTTGCCATCAGCTTTCTCCCTTCGTTTCTTCATGCGCAGTTTTTATAGCTTCCATATTCTTTTTGACTATCTCTTCGGGTTTACCTCTAAATTTAATTTTCAATTTATGTTCGATACTCTTAAGCATTCTTTTGTAATCCAAAATATCCGAAACTTTAGATAACGCTCCAAGCATCGGGGTATTGGGTTTATTCAGCCCTATTTTATCCATCGCTATTTTTGAAGCATCAACAGTATAAACCTTTATTTTGGGATCAACAGACAAACTTTTTCTTATCTCTTCAGGGGAATCAGAGGTATTGACTATTAGAATACCACCTTCTTTCAAACCTTTAAGTACATCCACCGTATTAAGTAAGCTCGAGTCGAGAACCAGAACAATCTTCGGATTATCAACACCGCTGTGTAACCTTATAGGTTTCCGACTTAAACGGTTAAAAGCACTAACCGGGGCTCCTGTTCTCTCCGGACCATATTCGGGGAAAGCCTGAATATACATACCAGTATCGATGGCAGCTTCTCCAAAAAGTAAAGCCGCTGTCTTCGCACCCTGCCCACCTCTGCCGTGCCATCTAATCTCGATTAAATCCTTAGCCATTATTTAACTCCCTTTTTAGTCAAATCTATATAGTATCTCCCTAATGTCAAGGGATTTTTCTACACTTTTAGCAAAAAATTTGTTTTTTTGACTTTTTCGTGTGTTTTTTCTTGAAATGCTCTCACCATCGCAACATTCCGGACGCCAATTTCGGCTAATTCGGCGATATTTTTAATATCTATACCCCCAATAGCCACCACAGGAATATTTGCATTTCTAATCACTTCCTTAACAACCGAAAATCCGATCGGAGAATAATTTCCCTTGGTAGGAGTAGCAAACACAGGACCGATTCCGATATAATCTGCTCCGGCCTTTTCTGCCTCCAGTGCCTGTTCCAATGAATGCGTGGAAATTCCAATTATAAAACCATCAGGAGTTATTTCTCTTGCTCTTTTTAGAGG
>CAYQMH010000072.1:0-9375 GCA_964418485.1 uncultured bacterium
TTGAATAAGGAATTGGTGGCTCAATGAATTTTATAGAAAAAAAGGGACTTGACCGTCAAGTAAAGTTAATCTTTGTTTTTTTTACCTTATTTTGTATAATCTTTTACGTATTTTTTTATTTGTGTAAAAAAAACCCCTACTCAAATGTACGAGTAGGGGCTTTTTTTATCTTGTCGGTCGATTAAATTAATCGCTTATCAGAATAATAGCTGGGAAACGTTGACTCCCATTCTGTTTCCTGCAAGGTCTTTAATTTCAGCGCTGACCCAAGCGGTTTCTCCGACAACACTGCCGCCGTCTTTTATTGTAAATGTCACTACTGTGTGATCTATTACTCTTCTTACGGACAGAACGCCTTCTATGCCGCCTGTTAGATATACGGTGCTGAGAGTTATTGTAGATTCATCAATCATTTCGGAGAATTCGACTTCGAAGGAAGACATGTTCCAGTTCCAATCTGTAACTGTCGGAGGAGTTAGATCTCCTGCAACATAAGTGCTGTCTTCGTCAGTCGCAAGAGTCGTAAAGGAGTATTCCGCGGCTAAGAAATTAACCTTATTCAGCTTATTTCCTGCTGCGTCGGCTATTGAACCAAGAACTTGTAACTTATATGATGTTGCCGGAAGTAAATCGCTTGCCGGAGTTAGGGTAACTCTACCGAAATTGTCATCGGCGGTATCTGCTACGTATGTTACGCTGCTGAGTGAAACTTCTGCACCGCTTAAGGACTCTATAAGTCTAACCGTGCTCTCTGTAATAGCGCTTGATGGAAGTCCGATTATGGCTATTGAAGTATCAGTTGGATCTATAGTACGATCGATTATCTCTACAGCTATTTTTCCATCCATAAATAAATTACCAGATACGGTATCGCCTCTACGTAGGAAATAACCACCAAGAAGCATAGGAGCAAGCGTATCCTCGAATATTATAGGCGGGTCTCCTACTGTAGAGTCGCTTTTGAAGGTACGGAAAGGCAATATTATATCATCATCTACCGCTTCACCTTTTTTATTGTCACCGTCGATGTCAAGTGCATTACCCGCAATGTCTATTACTCCGGCACCTATTATTCTTAGTATATAAGTGGTATTAAAATCATAGGCACTCTGAGGTTTTAAAATAAGATCCGTAAGACCTCCGGAGATGTTCCATTCTAAAGCTAAGGGGACATTGCTGCCGCCGGTTGTCTCTACTGTAATGCCTGTCGTAGCTGAAGTATCTATAACATCGTTAAAAAGAATATATCCCCAGCTTGCCGTGTCCGACGGCTCTACACCAACCGAATCCAGTGTCGGTGTGAGGGCAAAGGAAATTTGTACGGGATTCCCCTCTGATGCAATATCAGCCCTCCTGGGCGCGAAAGGATTTGTATCCTTATTTACACAGCTTATAATTATGAGAGCTAAGATTAAGGAAAGTATAATTAATTTTTTCATTTTTACCCCCTTTATTGGACACTAACTGTGGCGGAAAGCCTCAAAGATTGAAGCAATTCTGTCGATAAGAGTTCGGTATTGTTAATACGAAACATTCCTAAAAGGTCAATAGATAAATTGGGAGAGGGTTTCCATCCAAGTCCATATGCGAAGTCTACGGTTTGGTAATCATAAAAACTACGATCTTCGTATGAGTCGTAACCTACATCATAATAAGTTACAGTGGTATCACCGTCACCGGTGATTATTGTTGTAGTGCCTCTTTCTATATCTTCAACTTCTGATGTGGAAACATATTTGTCTCTTGTATTACTTGCCAAAGCTCCTAACCTGAGGAACCAATCTTTATTCTTACCGAAATTCACTTCAACGCCTACCGGTATAATGATGCTATTCATCGTGATATCCTGACTATAACTTTCGGTAGACCCATCTGTTGATGTGTAAATATAATCATCCGCGTCGTCAGGTTCTTGATCCCCGTCGTCGTAAGTCATATCAAGTAAGTATGAGTCGTCTATGTCATAGTCCATGGTGAACTGCAAACTGTTAAGCATTAAGCCTAATCCGAAGACTACGTTTTCGCTTAACTGCCACTCCATTCTGCCGCTTAAACCCATGTTCATACCAGATAAAGATATTGGAGCTGTGGTATTAGATCTTTCGTAATAATAATAGGTATATACATTTCCGGCACTCATGTCTCTTTCTCTTTCTGTATATCGTTCAAAGTCTACGAAATCACCGCTTCCAAAGATCATACCAAAACTACCGGCAATTTCCCATAACAAACCGTTGTTTTCATCGCTAAGCCTTGCGCTTATACCAGCCAAATTCCCGTTGATTTCCTCACTGCTTAGATCTGAAGTTATGCTAAGGAGAGTACTTGTGATAGAAGGGCTAGCAGGCGCAAGATCCTGGGAGTAGTAATCATCGGAGTCAGATGTGCCCGTTAAGCTAGCCGTAACCAAATAGGCATCCGCTCTCAAATCCCAATTCATGAAGGGAGTAGAGTAAGAGAGTGAATAAAGATTAGAAGGGACTACACTTGAGAATCCTTCGCTATAGTAATCTTCGTAATCATCTGTGGTTTGTAGAATATCACCGTTACTAATATCAGAGGTGGTTGTATATTCTGAATCTTCGTACTCTTCTGTAGATTTGGCCTGTACACGTTTATAGGTAAGAGCTATTAGCCGTCCTCCGCCCATTTCTTTACCGATATTAAGTAATATACAATTTGCAAGTTCAGAATAATCATCCAGTCCATCCGCGTATGTTTCTTCCATAAAGTCAAGAGAACCATCACCATTGTTGTCCCATTCTTCAACTATTGTGTTTGAACTAAAATAAGAACCAACATCGCGCGTATCGCCGTAAAACAAAGCTGCTTTCCAATTTCTGTATATAGGACTTACACCGCCGATTACAAGTGTGTTATCGGAGTCGTTGTCCATGAGTTCTTCTGCCCCGGTTGAAAGGTTGCTTAGATTTGTAAATATACGACCGCCTTCTACCTTAAAAATATCGGTTCCGTCTATCCCGTTATCAAGATCATCTTCAATAGCGTAGGTGGCTTGATGTCTGAATGATTCGAGATTTAGCAGATCAACACTCATAGGTATCCATATTTGTGCTGAGATGCTCATAGTAAGAAACAACGCAAGCAACATAACCGTTAACTTTTTCATATGACCTCCTTTTGGTTTTTTTTACATACAATATTCAATTCTACATTTAAATTTAATATTAATAAATATCTCGATTAAGTTAAAAATTAAGGGTTTTTTTCGTTTTGTCAATACCTGGATATTCTTTTTACGTTTTTTCCAAGTTTTTTATACTCAAGGCTTAGATTATCAAAATACCGAAAAATCAAGGTTTAATCCGTGGCTAATTAAATAGATTCTTCGCAGAATCCAAGTTGAATTGTTGAATAGGAAAACCGGACAAATGTCCTAACTGTAAAATAGTTGAATTGTTTTCCATTTTCCAATTTTCCTAATTTGTTCTTTGTGTTTTAGTGTTTTCGTGGCAAAAAAAGGGGGGTTGACAAATGGGGCTTGCCGTATAATATAAAATAATTAGTGATTCAAATCACAAAATCGGGATGGAGAAGATTTAAGGAATGAATATTTGTTTTTTAAGCGAATCGAAATTAAAAGATTTGATGAGTGTCCTGTTTGGATATGGAAGGGTATTTGCTTCTACGGAGACAGAAGTTACTTCGAGCAGGAGCTCTGAGGCGCGAATATTTGTACGCGAACTGAATAAGGAATATGTAACCGGTTATCGTATACCCGGATTCAGAACCTTCGATAATTTTAAATCGTTTGTTCTTCCCCCAAGAGCAAAAGTTGCAGATTATCCGGACGATAAGTGGATTGATATTAAAGAAGGAAAAGATAGAAAAGTCCTCGTGGGGCTTAAAGCTTGTGATCTTGTCTCTTTTGCAATGCTGGATAAAGTCTTTCTCGACGATACAGATTTCATAGACCCCTTTTATAAAAAAAGAAGAGAATCTTTGATTCTTGTATCCTCGGATTGTACATATTCGAGTGATAATTGTTTCTGTAATCTCATGGGTAATTATCCTTATGCTCTTAAAGGTTTTGATATCAATCTTTCTGAAATTGAGGGAGGATATTTGATAGAAAGCGGGAGCGATTTAGGAGATAAAATTATAGAAGAATTATCTCTTCCCGATGCAAAAGAAAATCAAATTTTAGAAAGAGATAAAAAGAGGAAAAAAGTATTAGAAAAATTACAGAAAACTAATTCTGAATTTGAAAAAGCGTTCGTAAGGCCCGATAGTTTGGCTTCTGGAGCTTTTGATTCAGACGCGGGCTGGAATCTTGGCAATACGTGTGTTTCCTGTAGTGCCTGTACAAATGTTTGTCCTGTTTGTTATTGTTTTACTCTTTTTGACAGGGAAGGCAAGAAAAAAGAACAGTATGAAAGATATATGGTATGGGATTCCTGTCAATTTAAGGGCTTCTCGCAGATGGCAGGGGGGATGAATCCGCGTTTTTCTAAGATGCGTCAGTTTAAAAACAGATATTATCATAAATTTTTCCGTTTTTATGAAAGATATAAACTTTATAAATGTACCGGGTGCGGCAGGTGTATAGACAATTGCCTTGGGGGTATCGATATGAGAGAGGTCTTATCCGGAGCTGAAAGCCAAGTAAAGGTAAAATAGATGGAGAATATATATTATCCGAGACAGGCTAAGTTAAAAAATATTAAGGAAGAAACTCCGAATATAAAAACTTATCGATTTAAACTGGATAAAAAATTGAAGTTTAAAGCCGGTCAGTTTATGCAGGTTACAGTGCCGGGTGTTGGGGAGGCGCCCTTTACGCCCTCTTCTGCTCCGGGTGATGTTAGCGAGATGGAAATATCTATTATGAAGACCGGTAAAGTAACCGATAAACTACATGACGAGGCAAAGGTTGGGGATACGCTTGCTCTTCGTGGGCCTTTTGGTAAAGGTTATCCTATAGATAAATTTAAAGGTAAGGAAGTTCTTGTCGTAGGCGGTGGTGTCGGTCTTGCACCTCTGCGTTCTCTTATTTACGCTTTGTTCGATAGATTGGAAAAGGTAAAAAAAGTCCACATTTGTTATGGTGCCAAGAGTCCGGCCGATCAGTGTTTTAAAGATGAATATAGAGAATGGGAGAACAAGGAAAAAGTTTCCGTTAATATTACAATCGATAAGCCTCATCCGGAATGGAAAGGCGATGTGGGTCTTGTAACCTCTCTTCTTGAGAAAGATTATCTAAATAAAATGAAAGTCGATATTGCGAATTCTTATGTTGTTTCCTGCGGTCCGGAAGTTATGTTAAAGTTTGTGACGTTTAAGTTGCTTGATGTAGGTTTTAAGCCGGAACAGATTTACCTGTCTATGAACAGGAGGATGAACTGTGGTGTTGGGAAATGCGCAAGATGTAATATAGGTCCTTATTATCTTTGTAAGGATGGACCTGATATGTGTTATGCGGATATAAAGGATTATCCAAATGTCTTTGGTTGAGGAATATAGAACAAAGTGTCCGTTCTGCTCTGTTCAGGATGATGTCGTTCTGAAGAGAAAGTCTACAAAAACTGCATTTTTTGGGGATGATTCTCTCTTTAAGCTTTATTATGACGAGAAAAGCGGAAGAGGTTTGTGTCCCAGGGGTAACTTTACGCTCGAACTCTTAAGTTCTCCTTATCGTCTCAGGAAGGCAGAGCTATTTGGCGAAGAATGTTCTCTCGAAGAAGCAATAAAGGGTACGGTTCCAGAAATAAAAAGAATTATTAAGAAAAAAAATAATATTGCGATTTTGATAAGCGGCAATCACACACTGGAGGAAGCTTATCTCGCAAAAGCGCTTTCCGGTGAGTTAAATACTGAACTTTTGGGGCTTTTTCCTTTTGAGGATGAAGCATTATTATCTGTTAAAAATAAATTTTCTTTTAATAGTTTGAGTGAATCAGATCTTGTAGTTAGTGTCGGGGATGTTTTTTCTCTTTCGCCCACTCTCGCTAGATTAATACTCGATGCTCGTAATAAGAAGAGAGGCAATCGTTTGATTTCTCTGGATATTATTAAGGGCAGAGTTTCGCTTTTCGCGGAGCATTTTAATGTTGGACCGGGATATATGTCTTATTTTCTTTCGGTTCTTCTAAACTATCTCGAAGGTGAAAATAAGTTGAAATCAGATGAGGCCGTTGCGGGTGTTTCTGCATTGAAAATAAAAGAGCTGGCAGAGGTTCTCAAGAATTCTGAAAATGGCCAGATACTATTTTCTAATATTTATGGACATTTTGCTAATCCCTATTCTATTGTTGGCAAACTTTCCAGAATTTCGGAAATTACTGAAAATAGATTTGCGGTTATTCCAATCGGTCAAAACTCCCTTGGTGTCGGTAGAATTATCGGTGATTTTAATAACAAAAAAATTCTGGATTCTTTGAAAGAGAAAAAAATAGAAGGCCTTATTGTTCTTGGCGGAGACCCTTTTGAATTTATTCCGAAATTCGAGGATATATTCGGATATTTGAATTTTGTTCTATCTACGGTTTTCTTTAAAGGCTCAAATTCATCCGAGTGTCGTATTCCTTCGGCTTTTTCTTTTGAAAAGAAAGGATCTTTTGTTTCGTTGGAAGAAAATATCGTAAATTTAGGTGAGCCTGTTTCTCCTGTTGGTGATGCGATTTCCGACGGGGATTTTATCAGTGATTTGCTTTATCATTTGACCGGAGCCAAGACTAAAGCACGTGTTTCCGTTCCTAAAGTGCTTCCTTTTATTAAGGAAACAGATAGCAAGAAGCCTTTTTCTATTACAAATAAAAAATATCCTTTTACTGCCGTCGGTATAGGACTTCCCTTTCATCACGATAGGGGAGAGATAACGAGAAGAGTAAAATGGAATGAGGAAAAAAATGAACCTTATGTTTTTATTAATTCCGATATAGTTAAGGAACTTTCACTCGGAAATAAAGTTAAGATTGAGACGTCCAATGGTTCTTCTTTTTTCAAGATAGAAGATTGCAGTAATTTGCCTTTTGATATACCCAGGGATATAATTGCCGTGCCGGTACATTTTCTTCAAAGCCTACAGCTCTTCTTGTGCGATTACGATTCAGATGGTATAATATCTCCGGGAGCAGAGAAGGCGAGGATAGTAAAATGAAGAAGAAAAAAGCAGAAAGAGAAAAAAGAGTTGTTCTGGATGTAGACAGATGTATTTCCTGTCATGCTTGTGACGTTGCCTGTTATGAAAGTCATTCGGAAAAATTTCCTCTTTCACGCTCGAATTTCGATATAACTATGGATTTACCGCTTCATTGCAAACACTGTACTGATGCTTCATGTGTTGCGGTATGTCCTGTGGAAGCGCTTGAGAAAAGGGAAGACGGTTTGGTTTATCATAATAGTTTTAGATGCATAGGATGTCTTTCTTGTACAATTGCCTGTCCTTTTGGTGTTCTAACGGCAAAGAGGGTACGACATATTATTTCCAAGTGTGATCTTTGTTATGATATGCTACAGGAAGGTAAGGAACCTCGATGTGTCCAGACCTGTACGAGTGGAGCTCTTTCATTTGAAGAAATCACTTACGAAGAAGAGATCGAGAGAGACCGCGTGGATGCTCGAATTAAGGCAAAACCATGGAGAAGATTATGAAGTTGTTATTTTATTATCTTGTTTTCCCTGGATTTATATTCTCTTCCGTAGTTGGACTTTTAACGGTCTGGCTCGATCGGAAAGTCTCTGCCAGAGTACAATGGAGACAGGGTCCTCCATGGTATCAGGGATTTGCGGATATAGGTAAGTTACTTTATAAGGAAGTTATAATTCCGCGGGAAGCTTTCGGGTCGGGTTTTATAGCCGCTCCTCTATTTGGACTTGCTTCTGTTATTCTTGCGGTTACTATTCTCTGCGTTTCTTTCTTTGGTATGAGTGAAGGTTTTATAGGAGATATAATCGTCGTGTGGTACCTGTTCACAATACCCGCTATAGCTCTTGTTTATATCGGCTCAACGTCCGGCAATCCTTTGAGTTCAGTGGGTGTTGCAAGAGAGATAAAACTTCTCCTGTCTTATGATCTTCCCATGATTATTGTTATTGTTATGATAGCTTCAAAGGCGGGCGGCTTTTCGATTCGCTCTATTATGGAATGGCAGATGGCTAATGGATCTAATATTTCAAACTGGTATGGTATAGTAGCTTTTATCGTTACGATATTCTGTATCCAGGCAAAACTCGGAAGAGTCCCTTTTGATTTGGCGGAGGCAGAAACAGAGCTTGGTTCAGGAATCTTAATGGAACTTTCCGGCGGAGTACTTGCTGCTTATGAATTGAGTAAAGCTATAATGCTTTTTGGATTACCATTATTTTTGACTGTTCTTTTCTGGGGAAAAGGAATTATTGGCGGAATTTTAATTTATTTACTGATTGTAGTGTTGCTTATATTGATTAAAAATACTAATCCCAGGGTCAGAATTGATCATGCAATGAAGTATTTCTGGGGCTGGATGAGTGGAGCAGCTATTATAGCTTCTCTTCTTGCTTATTTTGGAGTTTAAATGGATATTTTGAAGAAATCGTTTAAGAAATCTATATGGGTTTTTCACCTGTCGACCGCAGCGTGTAACAACTGTGATATCGAAGTTTTAGAGCTTCTGACTCCTAAGTATGATGTCGAGAGATTTGGGATAAAGTTGGTCGGAAGTCCGAGGCACGCGGATGCCCTGCTTGTTTGTGGCTCCGTAAATGCTCATGCTAAACCGAGGCTTCTTGAAGTTTACCGTCAGACGCCCAAGCCCTGCCTCGTTGTCGCTTTCGGCTCATGCGGGTGTTCTTCCGGCATATTCAGAGACAGTTACTCGATTGTAGGTCCGGTAGATAAAGTTATAAAAGAAGAGGATCCTAATGCTTTAATAGTTTATGTTCCCGGGTGTCCTCCTAAACCTGAGGCGATGATAGAAGCAATAGTTATGGGATTGGGGGTTGTTTGATGAATAAAGAAGTTATGAAAAATTTGAAGGAAAATTTGAAAGGTAAAATAATAGATATGGCAGAGGTTAGAGATAACAGGATATACGTAAGAGTAGATCCTAAGAAGATTCTTGATGTGATCGAATATTTGTTTTTCAAATACAAATGTAAACTCTGTACAGCTAGCGGTATGGAGATGCGAGAAGGGATAGAAATAATATACCATTTGGCACGAGAAGATAAGAATACATTAATAAATGTGAAGACGCTTGTTCCTTTTCCTGATTTAGAAATAGATTCTGTAGGCAAAAAAATACCTGCCTTTAGATGGATAGAAAGAGAAATGAATGAAATGCTTGGGGTTACTTTTGTGGGGCATCCTGATATGAGAAGGCTTATTCTTGCCGATTCTTTTCCTAAAGGTAAGTATCCTTTAAGAAAGAATTT
>CAYQMH010000073.1:0-9315 GCA_964418485.1 uncultured bacterium
AGTTTCCTCGCAGGGGAAACTGACTGCGGTTTTTTAGAAAGGTATACCTGAACGAAAACCTGTTGGGGAAATTGACCACGTCTTTCTCGAACGGCAATCCCTCTGATCCCAAAATTATTCGTAAATAGCTAATCCCCCCATGAAATTTCTTATAAGTATTTTAATAACTAACTCTGGATGATTTGGCGTAAAAATTTTGGGGGAATAGGCAAATATTTTTCATTCTTGATTTTTAACTACAAACAATTATATTCAAAAAAAAGGAGAAATATGTTTGGATTAAAATTAAGAATGTTTTTACTGGTAGCTGTTCTATTCGGTATCGTTTACGCGATCGTCACCGTAATAGGCACAGCCATGGGAATAACTAACTTTTACTTCTATCTTATCCTGGCGTTTGTCTTTATGATGATTCAATATCTTATTGGTCCTAAAATCGTAGAATGGTCTATGAGGGTTAAATATATAAACGAATCCGAATATCCACAGTTACATCAGATGGTAGAAGAACTAGCCAGAAACGCCGGAATACCAAAACCAAAAGTGGGTATTTCGCAAGTTAACCTTCCCAACGCTTTCGCTTTCGGAAGAAGCCGAAAGGACGGTAGAGTATGCGTAACACAGGGTATATTGAACTTATTAGACAAAAATGAACTTAAAGCAGTACTCGGTCACGAAATAACGCATATAGTAAACAGAGATATGCTGACTATAACTTTACTTTCAGTAATACCTATGCTCATGTATAGAATCGCCTGGCATTTTCTTTTCTTTGGAAGCATCGGGAGAAGAAGAAGTGAAGGAGCAGCCTACACAGCACTCATCGGTCTTTCGGCTCTGGTCTTTTATTTTATAACGAATCTTCTCGTTCTTTATGCCTCACGAATACGAGAATACTTTGCGGATAAGGGTTCTGTCGATTTAGGAAACCAACCCTCTGCACTTGCTTCGGCTCTTTATAAACTTGTCTACGGTTCGGCCAGAACAAGTAAAGAGGCAATAAAAGACGTAGAAGGGCTTAAAGCCTTTTTCGTCAATGACCCTTCAAGGGCAAATAAAGAAATAAGAGAATTAGTCCAGATAGATCTGGACAGAAGCGGAACGATAGACCCCGACGAGCTTCAATATTTACGTTCCGAAAAAATAGAACTGAAGTTTTCCGACAGATTGCTCGAGGCTTTAAGCACTCATCCCAATATGCTAAAAAGGATACAAAGACTATCGGAATATGGTAAATAGCACCGCAAAGACGCAGAGTACGCAAAGAAAAAACAAACAAACAGAGAACAAAAAAATATATTTGTGTTTACTTAAACCCAACTCCCAACCCAAAAAATATACTCTCACACAAAGTGTTTTCTCCTATTTCACAGGACGAAGTAACCTTAAGCCCTAATTGGAGGTAATGAAAAGTGTTACTTTTTTTGATTTTTATCTCTGCCGCAAAGGATACGAGTATAGATTATACTCTTCTACGAAAAAGAATGGTAGAAGAACAAATAATAGCAAGAGGAGTAAGTGATTCTTCGGTCATAAATGCCATGTTAACCGTTAAAAGACACCTTTTTGTCCCTGAAAAACTTAAAAGTTTCGCATATGAAGACCATCCCTTACCAATAGGATGCGATCAAACGATATCTCAACCTTACATAGTTGCTCTTATGACGGAACTGCTTGAAGTAAAGAAGA
This sequence comes from uncultured bacterium, assembly GCA_964418485.1. Taxonomy (GTDB): domain Bacteria; phylum Hydrothermota; class UBA3072; order UBA3072; family UBA3072; genus JAFGHJ01. Next base: position 1,690 of record CAYQMH010000073.1, read on the forward strand.
CCCATAGGGTTCTTGAAGTTGGAACCGGTTCCGGATACCAGGCGGCAATACTTTCTCTTCTTGCCGATTCTGTCTTTACAATAGAAATAATTCCGGAACTTGCTCACTCTGCCGAAAAAAGGCTGGATAGCCTCGGATACAAAAATGTTTTGGTAAAAGCCGGTGACGGATATAAAGGATGGAAAGAACATGCCCCCTTCGACGGAATCATAGTAACCTGTGCCCCGAAAGAAGTACCTCCTCCACTCTTAGAACAACTCATCACAGGAGGAAAAATGGTAATACCTGTGGGCTCCTATTATCAGGAACTGCTTCTTATAACTAAAGATTCCTCGGGAACCTCAGAAAAAAGTATAATACCGGTAAGATTCGTACCAATGATAAAAGGAAAGTAAAAGAATTAACAACAAATAACACAAATTACACAAATAAATTAAGAATTTTCGTTTTTTAACATAGAAAATTAAATCTTTTTTTTCATTCGTGCTATTCGTGAGATTTGTTGTTTCTAATTTTGGGGTAGGGGGTGTTGGATAAACAAAATATAATCTTTTGTTGTTTCTCTGCTTTCTTTGCGTCTCTGCGGTAAAAATATGTTTTTTATTCTGTAACCCAGACTGCTACCGTGTCGAAAACCAGTGCACCGATTAAACCGACAGCAACTCCTTCTTTAAGTTCGCCGTATTCAAACCACATGTTGGAAAACGCATAAGCATTGGAATCCTTTGCCTGCACTAAAAGTGTATACATTGTATCGGTTTCTTTAAATAAAAGCCCTACAGAAAAAATACTCGTAAATGTATCCAGGCTCACCATGGGAGGGAAACTATCCGATTCGCTCAATTTACCCGTAAGATATGAATACACATTATATTCATTATTAAAACAATACTCGCTGCTACTCCAGATCAAAAAAGGGGGGCTGCTTAAAGAAACTGTATCAAGATGCTCCGGCGAGAGTATAGTTAGTACACCGGGAACCTGGACTCCTTTCGATATTACTTCTCCCTCGACAGAAACATTAACTAAATATTTCATACCATATTCTACAAAAGAAGAATCATTACCATAATAAAGCCCCTTTAAAGTATCAGACTCACTGTACCAAAAAGTATCGGCATTTTCATCTACAACGAAAATTTCCGCACCCGATATCCCGGTAAGATCACTTCCGATAGGAGAATCCAATCTATATGTGGAATCGACAAAAGCTCGCTGAAATTTCATGTCCGGCTTTAGAACAAGGTTAATAACATATCGATGCTCGAAAGGTGCTTCTTCATTAAGACTACAGGAAGTAAAAAATAGTCCACAAAAAAGAATTAAAAATATAAGTTTCTTCATTATCAACCTCCTAAAATCTATAAATAAATTCCAACGAAGGGATTATCGGTAACATATGAAATGGTTTTTTAATGGGCGGTTCTTCATCGTAATCGTAGTAATACATAAAAACATTCTTAGTATTCAATACGTTGTATACATTCAGCTTTAAGTCCAGTTCGTTGTTCCCAAAATAGAAAGATCTGCTTATACCTGCATCCAAACGTAAATACGGCGGATAGCGAACCTGATTTTTATCTCCTTCTAATTCTATCCACTCAGCCTCGTCTTCCCCGTACGGCATAACTTCTTTTCTGTACCGTAAACGCGAAAGATCAGTTGTATATGGATTACCCGAACAAAAACCAAATTGGACTCCCGCTTCATATCTTTTTCCTAATAAAGCAAGAAGAGCTAAATGAAAATTGTGAGTCCTATCCCAAGCGGTAGGATATATTTTATCTCCGAAGGTGACATCAGTTTTAAGAAAAGAATAACTTAACCAACCCCTTAAATTACCGATTTCCTTTTTCAAAAGAAAATCAATACCGTAAGCCTTACCTTCTCCCGACTCCAGCATGGTTTCATAATATTCCTTTTCCGTATTAATATTGATATCCTCCTGTTCTTTCATGTTTAGCAGGCGATTGTAATTCCTATAATATCCTTCTAATGAGAAATAGAGATCTTCTCTCAACCAACCCTCAAATCCAACATTAAAGTGATGAGCTTCCTCGGGATCGTATTGACCGCCGAGAGGAATCCAGTAATAAATCGGGATATCCACTCCTTCACTTGCACTCCCCATTATAGACCCTCCGGGCACAATATACTGATGAAAATTTCCGAAAGAGAATGTTATAGCACGCAAATCATCAAGGAAGTACTTTACAGATAACCTGTACGCTCTGAGAAAATCTGAATTTGTATGATCAAGTTCTCTACTCTCAGAATTATAACGAGTAAGAGCAAATCCACCCGAAAGAAGAAAGCCATCAAACTTAAATTTATCTTCAACATAAACAGAAGCTCTATTACTCCATATATCATCATATGAATAATCATAACCCATCAGAAAATTAACATTATATTCAAAAGGGCGGTAATAATCCTCTACCCCGACTGTAATTTCGTGCTCTTTAAAGTTCTTTGTGTATTCCGCTCCGAAAGTCCCAACATTGATGTTCCCATCCGTTATAAAAATAGTATCCAATGCTCTAAGATAGAAATCATGATTACTAATACCGGTAAAGACATGGAAAAGATCTCCTTCCACATTAGAATGAAATAGATTTATTGCGGCAACTTTATTGCCCCAGTCAAAAGCTATCAGCTTTATCGACTTATCATCCTCATCCCTGATATCGAGAAAATCCTCACCGACGTAACCACTTAGCACTAAAGACCAATTATCATTTATATCTGTCTCCCAATGCAAATAACCATCATAAAAGTAATACGGAAGGTCGTAATTAAAAAGAGCAAGGAGCTTATCCGCATAGGTTCTCCTGACTGACAGGAGAAAATTACTATTTAAAGAAGGGACCTTCCCACTTATCGTCAAACCACCTGATAGAATGCTTAGAGAAGCAACTCCTGAAAGACCTTCTAAATCTCTGCCCGCACCTTTTGTTTTTATATCGAGGACCGAGGATAAGGAGGCATCCTGCCTAACGGGAATTCCGCTAGAATACAATTCGGCGCTTTTTATCGCGTTTGAATTGAAAGCCGATACCAGACCGAAAAGATGGAAAGGATTTAGTAAAGGGACATCATCGATAAGGACCCTATTCTGATCCGGACTTCCGCCTCTTACAGAAACAGAAGTAGAAAAATCGGAAGATTTCGTAACCCCGGGAAGAGCCTCAATAGTACGCATCAAATCCCCCTCAACAAACGATGGCAGCATCATCAAATCTTTATCAGATAGTGAAGGTGGAGTCATAGAAGCCGAGCTCCTAAATTTCTTCTTTTTTGCCGATACCAGTATTCCCTGCACTTTCAATGGTTCCATTTTCATCGCAATATCGATACTCAAATAATCTTGCCCGGAAAATTTTATATCCTTTATCACATTTCCGTAACCTATCATAGAATATCTCACCTTAAATTCATTCAGGGAATTAGACATTATTAGACTGTAGTAACCTTCACCATCCGTTACCGTACCAGATTCCGTTCCCATCACAACTATATTAACCATCTGCAAAGGCTCTTTCGTCGAAGCGTCATAAACGTAACCGGTCAGGACATTATAATGACTAAAAAGCAGTATAAAACAAAAAGAACATAACGACATTTAAGATTTTCCTCCTTTCGTAAAACCGAACGCTCTACATCTTTGTTTACTTACTATGATTCTACGAAAGAAAAAAAAGTTCCGTAAGAATCTAGCCCCTTAACAAAAATCAATCCTTAACTTCGCTCTGATTTTGATTGATTCCTTTAAGAATTTCCTTTGCCCAACCGTAGTCCGGATTTACTTCCAGGGCTTTTTTGTAAAACTTTATAGCGGTAGAATCTTCTTTTTTCTCTTTGTAAGCATTCCCCAACTGAACGTAGACTTCATCTTTTCCCCAATCGGGATAAATACCCCTATCTTCTTCTTGCAGAAACAGTTCTGCAGCTTTTTCAAAAAGCGGGATAGCGTTATCTGCTCCGCCTCCGAACATCTTTGGTCTATATAAAGTTCCAATCCCGTCTATAAGATAGACTCTCGGATTTTCGGGATCTAACTTTTTCGCTTTCTCAATTTCTTTCCCCGATTTCATCCCATTAATCATTGCAAGTTGTGGCTTGAAACCTATCTCCATTCCAAGAATAGTCGAAAGAAGCGCGTGAGAGTCGGCAAAATCATCCTTGCCCTTTATTGACTTTTGGATCACTTCTTTCGCCGATTCAAGATATTTTTCACTCATTTCCTTATCTTCATACGCGATTGTACCAATTCTATAACTGTTTAAAGCAAGGTAATAATTAATAAGCCATTCTTTATCTTCAAAAGTGGAAAGACGTTCTAATTTTGTAGAAATTTCTTTTAATTTCTCAACGTCTCCTTTATTAACAGCCTCCTGCTGCTCGGCTTTAATCGTGAGTATATGTTTATCCACTGTTGTCTTTTCTTCTGCCCAAACCCCTATAGTTACTAAAGTTATAAATACCACTAATAAAACTCTTTTCATTTAAACCTCCTTTTACATCTGAAAAGAAACACCGAAATAATAGAGCCGACCATACGAACTTTCGATGGGCTCGTCTCTATCTCCATTATGATAACCTAAAATGTTATTCCTGTTCGTAACATTATTAACCGCAAAATAAAACACAGTTAGATTATTGCCGAAGAAAGAATGCAAATAAGATGCGCTGAGGTCAAGCGTCCAATACGAGGGAAGTCGAGCCGAGCGAAAATCCTCACCTGCAGGAGTAAAAGGTTTTCCTGTAGCATACATGTATTTCGTTCCCAATTGAAAAAACGAAGTCAGAGAAACATTCAAAATAGCGTTTAAATTATGAGTAATATCGAAATCGGGCGGAAAAAGACCCGGATAATCCTGCCAATCTCTTTCCGACCTCAGATAAGAATAAGCGATTCTTCCCTCAATCCTTTTAAAACTCTTTTTTACAAAAAAATCGATACCCTTAGAGTAGCCAAACCCGGAAGAAATATAATTTATAGAATCTTCCTCCTTCAACAATTTGTTATAGTCTTTATAGTAACCCTCCAATCTTACCATCCCCCCATCGTTTTCCCATGTCCCGGAAATAATATAATGTCTTGCTTCCATTGGAGCCAACTCAGGATTTCCGTAATCCGGATCATATCTCCAGGGTTCAAAAAATTGATGGAAAGCGCCTGCGGCTAAAGACAGAGTAATTTCATCCGTAGTTTTCCAGGACAAGGAAAACCTTGGATCAAAAGTATTTTTCGCACTTTTAGAATCATAGTCACATCTTATCCCGGAGGTCAAAGATAAATTGCAAGGAAAGAAGGACGTTCCTTCCATAAAAATTGAACTTAAATAACTCCTGTATTCCCTGTCATAATAATTACTTGGAACCGAAGGATCTAAAGTATCTTCCAGAGAGGGAACAAAACCTTCAAAATAACTCTTCCTACGTTCAAGAGAACCCCCGAATTTAAAAAACATAAATGTTTTTTTCTCCCACAGGATTTTTGTCTGGTCAATTTCATCCGTTTCACTCAAATCGAAAACATATTCTTCTCCGGCAATTATTTCCGTTTTCTTATCAAAAGCGGTACGAGATACATTAAACTTAAGAAAGCTATTATCAGATAGAGCGTGATCTATTTTTATATTATAAAGATTGCTATTCTCTGTTCCATAATAATTTCCTCCCCAGGTAGGATCCTCGAGAGAAACACCGACGTTGTCTTTTTCTCTGAAGAAAAACAATTTAGCACGACCTTTTCCCGAATACCGCCAAGCTAGATTCAAATTTAGATCGTAAGAGAAAGGATACTCCGTAAAATCATCTTCAACATTATTAAAATCAAAAAGCAATTTTGTAGCACTCCTGTTTCCCGAAAAATTAATTCCGAAATTATCGCTTAAGGGAACACTTCCCATAGCGGATAAATTCGCGAGTCCAATTCCCAGATTGATAGATCTCTCCAATGGTAAATCCAGACTTTCCATTGATAGAATCCCCGACAAAGCGTTACCGTATTCGGCTCCGAATCCTCCTGAAGAGAAAAAAGTACCCTTCAGCAGAAACGGACTAAAGGTTCCGAAAAATCCACCAGTCGGAGATTCATATCTATAAGGATGATAAACACTCACCCCATCAAGAATAAACTTGGTTTCACTAACCTCTCCTCCCCGAACGAACAGACCCGCGCCTTCCTCTACCTGCTGAACTCCGGGAAAGGATTTAATAGCCCAGCAAACATCTGCTGCTGCTCCGGGAGTTGTAATTACCTCTAAAGGGGTTAGAGTAACACCGCTTTCTTCACCTGTCGTAAAAGACGAAGCCTTAACCGTAACCCCCTTACCTTCAAGTATCTCTTCTTTTAAGCTAACCTCTATACTGATGGTTTCGCCTTTAAGAAATACTTCTTCCCTGAATTCCCCATATCCCATCATTCTTGCCTGGAGATAACACTTTCCGGTTTCCTCTGTTATAAACTTAAATTCACCATTCTCATTCGTGGAAGCACCATCGAGCGTTCCCTCCAGAAATACATTTACTCCTTCAAGGATCTCACCACCTTCATCCGTCACTCGACCATGAATAACCGTACTTGAAAAAAGCACAATGGGTAAGAAAAAAACAAAGCAGAATTTATTCATACCAACTCTAACTTTCTTCAATAATCTTTTCTAAATGTTCCAGATAACCCCTAAAAGCTTTTTTACCTTTTTCCGTAATACTGTAAACCGTATTGGGTTTTTTATCTATAAACGTTTTTTTTACGCTTACATAACCCGCTTTTTCCAACTTTTCCATATGACTGCTTAAGTTGCCGTCTGTAACCTCAAGCTTTTTTCTCAAATAAATAAAATTTACTTTATTTACTGAATTCAAGATAGTCATAATCCCAAGTCTTATAGGGGCATGAATCAATTTATTTACTTCGGCAGGATTAAAATTTTCCATCTATTCTTTTATCTCTCTAAATCTAATTTTAGCAATAATTCCGGGCACAATCATGGTTACGAATATTAAAAAAGTAAATGTCAAATTAACCAATTCCGGGAACAAACCAACAATTACCGCTCCTATCCAGCAAAGAACAGCCGAGATAATAAACTCCTTCCAGGAAACAAAAGCTTCGACAAAAAACCCTACACCGATAAATAAAGCTATAACGCTCTCTAAAAAATGAGTGTACTCGGTAAGCCACAAAATAAACATGGCAAGCATAATACTTATAGTAATACCAACCCAGACCATGCCTATTAGCTTACCCGCAAAAGATGTAATACCAGTCATCCTGGCTATCCTCTTCGCAATCCTAAAACCTAAAAAAGACCCCACCACCATAATACACGCCCAGTTAATCCATATAAGATTATACAATGCACGTTCACGAAGAAAAACCGTCAAACCAAGACCTATTAGCGCAAGCACCCCCCATAAAAACTGAATATCCACGGCCCAAATCCCCGTTCTCCTCAACTCTTCCTCCGTTTCCCTTAGATGCTTCTTTATCTCCTCTAAACTTTTTTCCGCTTCTTTTTTATCCATAATTTAAACCTCCTTTCCAAAGTTCTTTGCTATACAAAGAAAATAGTTCTTTTTTCGCACTTGTCAACCCCTGTTTTTACCACAGAGAAC
>CAYQMH010000074.1:0-8786 GCA_964418485.1 uncultured bacterium
GTTTTTTCACGTAAAACATCAACGGTTACCGCTATTACAATTATCATACCGAGAATTACCTGATGCCAGTAAGAAGATACCTGCAGCAATATCAGCGAGTTCCATACAGCTGTCAAAATACCCGCACCTATTAAAGCGCCAACCACAGTTCCAACTCCTCCGAATAAACTGGTACCACCTATAACCGAAGCCGCGATGGCATACATCTCGTAAGTAACACCTACATTGGGATTACCCTGTCCCAGTCTTGAGGCAATTAATATACCAACAATTCCAGCCATCACTGCAGATAAAACATAAGTAAGAATTCTTGTATTATCGACGTTAATACCTGAAAGCCTGGCCGCAGTGATATTTCCCCCCACCGCATAAATATGTCGACCATATATTGTCTTACCTAGTAAAAATATCGAAGAACCCGAAACAATTATCAGAATCAAAACCGGAAAAGGTAAAATTTTAAATAACATTCCGTGCCAGATAAAAGAAAAAGAACTGGGAAGGTTCAAAACCGGCTGTCCTCTGGTTATCACAGTAGCGAGCCCTCTTCCCATGGCAAAAGTTCCCAGAGTTATAATAAACGGCGGAACCTTGAGCTTGGTAATAAGTATCCCATGCCAGATACCAATTAATATCGCTAAAAAGAGTGTCAAAATAATCGCGGCAAGAATCCCGACACCACTCGACATAAAGGTCGCCACAAGCACAGAAGTTAAAACAATTACGGAACCAGGCGAAAGATCAATACCTTCGGTAAGTATTACAAAGGTCTCACCAATCGCGATGAGACCAAAAACAGCTATTTGTCTTGAAAGAAGCTGAAGATTATAAGAAGAAAGGAAACGGGGATTGAATATCGCCGTAACAACCCATATAGCTAAAAGCGCAAATAGTATTCCTGCTTCCCGAAACTTAAATATCTTCCTTAAATTCAAGCATGCTTCTCGACTATCTTACTTATATCCAAAAACCTGTCCTTAAGAGCAGGATATAGCGAACGATAAATAGCATAATATTCGTCGTATTTTTTCGCGTTCTCTTCTATAGGCTCCGCAGAACTTTTTACTTTTATTATCGCATCACAAGCATCTTCGATGCTCGAATACACTCCTGTCCCTTCGCCTGCAAGCAACGCGACTCCCAACGCCCCTCCATCGGTAACATTAATTGTGGTCATTGTAGCGTTGTTTATATCGGCTTGAATCTGCAGCCAGAATGGCGATTTCGCGCCACCGCCCGATCCTCTAATTTCTTCTATAGCTATATTTTGATCTCTTATTATTTCCAGAGAATCACGAAGACCAAAAGCTACCCCCTCCAGTACCGAACGGATAAAATCTCCTTCGGTATGTCGGAGACTTAAACCAAAAAAGACTCCTCTTGCATTCGGATCCGCATACGGAACCCTTTCTCCCGTAAGATAAGGCAAAAAGATAAGACCTTCGCTTCCGACCGGAATTTTAGCTGCTTTTTCTTCCATCAGAATATAGGGGTCCACTCCTCTCGAAGCTGCTTCCGCTTTTAAATCTTTAAATAGAGTATCTCGTAGCCAACGAAGCGAACCACCGGCAGACAGCATGACTCCCATTAAATGCCATTTACCTTTGACCGCATGACAAAACGTATGTAATGTATGCCCGGGATCGAGATGGTGCGCATCACTCGCGGCAAAGACTACACCGGAAGTACCTACAGTAGAGGAAATTAATCCTTCTCTCACTATTCCTGTACCAACAGCTTGAGCAGCCTGATCTCCGCCACCGCCCACAATCGGTGTTCCCACCGCAAGTCCGGTCTCTTTACTCGCAACCGCATTTACCTTTCCGCTGACCACAGAAGATTCAAAGCATTCAGGCAATATGTCCTTATCTATATCCAACTCATCCAATAATTCATCAGACCATTTTCTGTTCTTAACATCCAGAAAAAGAGTCCCTGAAGCATCGGAAACCTCGGTTGCGAACTCACCCGTAAGACGGAAACGGATATAATCCTTTGGTAATAGTATTTTATAAATCTTATCATAAATATCGGGTTCGTGTTCCCTTACCCATAACAGCTTGCCCGCCGTAAAACCTGTAAGTGCGGGATTCGAAACAAGTTCAATCAATCTTTCCGCGCCTATTTTCTCCGTAATATACTGGCATTGCTTTTCGGTCCTCTGATCACACCAGAGTATAGCAGGACGCAGAACTTTACATTCCTTATCAAGAGCTACCAGACCATGCATTTGCCCGGAGAGACCGATTCCTTTTATATCTTCGGGATTTGCAGAAGACTTACTTAAAACCTGCTTAATCGCTTCCACAGTTCCATTCCACCAATCTTCCGGTTCTTGCTCAGCCCAATTCACTTTTGGAGTATGAAGCGGATATTCGACTGTAGCGGTTACGATTTCCTCTGCTTTTTCATCCGTAATCAGTACCTTGACTCCACTTGTTCCAACATCAAGTCCTAATAAAAAACTCATAATAACTCCTTATTGTTTTCTTTAAACTATCATTTTATTTAAACAACAATCGAATACATCCTACGGGCATATAATATATAACGATAAATACATTTCATGCAAGTGGGGAAACTAAATTCAAAAATCAAACATTAAAATGCAAAATTATAAATAAAAATTCAAAAAACAACCAAAAAGACAAAAAAGATTGACAAACAGAGAATAGAGAGTAATTGTTGTAAAAAAAACAATCGATAAACTATAATTTTGTAAACATAACAAAGATATCTTCTTCTTTGTGTCTTAGTGCCTTAGTGGCAATTACTTTTATTTTAAAAAAAACAAAAAATAGGGTTGCAAATTTCACGTTATTATATTAAAATTTGAATAAAAGATGACTAAAGATGAATTTTTAGTGAAACTAAAACAAAAATCCGAAGTAATGGAGAATGATTTAAGACACTTGTCCTCAAAATATCAAAAATCATTTTCCTTGATTTTTGATATTTGTCCTTATCCTATTTTTCTAATCGATAAAAAAGGAAGCGTCGAAGATTTAAATCCAGCCTCAGTTAAATTACTAAAGAGGAATAAAGATGAAATCAAAGACAAACCTTTTAAAAGATTATTAAAAAAAAGTTCAAGAGACTCCTTCGAGAAGAGATTCAACTTTCTTATGAAAAAAGATCATAAAAAAATAGGATTTAATCTCGTCTTTAAGGACAAGGAAGGAACTAATGTTCCCTGTTCCGCTTTAGTTGTTAAAGATAATAACAATAACAACAATAGGATTATTTTATTTGCCCACGATATAACAGAAGAAGCCCAAAAGACATCTTCATTTAAAAGCGACCTACTGACCTCTCTACTCGATAATATACCTGAACACGTTTACTTCAAAGATAGAGAAAGCCGTTTTGTGCTGACAAGTAAATCTGTTGCCGATCAGTTCGGCGTTAAAAACGTAGAAGAATTGATAGGTAAAACGGACTTTGATTATTTTACAAAGGAACATGCTAAGTTAGCCTACCGTGACGAACAGGAAATAATAAAAACGGGTAAAACAATCGAAGTAAAAGATGAAAAAGAAACCCATCCCGACGGAAGGATAACCTGGGTCTCAACGACTAAAATTCCGCGATATGATGGAGAAAGAAACATTATCGGCATCTTAGGTATTTCAAGAGATGTTACGGAGAAGAAAAAATTAGAAGAAAAACTAAAAGAACGTGTTGAACAGCTCGGAGAAGAAGTTGTTTTCAAGAGTGAACTGCTTACTTCTCTTCTCGATACTATACCTGATTTAATTTACTTTAAAGATAGAAAATCTCGTTTTGTTGAATTAAGTAAATCCAAAGCAAAGCAGGTTGGCCTTCCAAAAGAAAAAGTAATAGGCAAAACAGACTTCGATTATTTTACGAAAGAACATGCAGAACAAGCTTATAGAGATGAACAAAAAATAATAAAAACCGGTAAGCCTGTCGAAGGGAAAATCGAAAAAGAAACTCATCCCGACGGAAGGATAACCTGGGTCTCGACCACCAAGGTTCCGAGATATGATGAAAAAGGTAAAGTAATCGGGACTCTGGGTATTTCAAGAGATGTTACAGGTATAGTGCTGACAGAGAAAGAACTCGAAGGAAGTACTAATAAATTAGAAACAATTGTAAACGCAGTCAGTGAAGGGCTCGCAATAGTCGATGAAAACCATGTCATACTGGAAGCGAATGAATTTCTTTTCAAATTATTTGGCTTAAAAAGGGAAAAAGTCATAAACAAAAAATGTCATAAGATTTTCCCTCCATGGGAAGAAGCATGTAAAAATTGCCCTCTCCAAAAATCATTTGATAAAAATGAAAATTCCCCTGTAATCGAAAAAACAAAAGTGTTAAAGAACGGCACAATCCGGCATTTTAGCATTCAATGTTATCCTATACCAAATAACAATGAGAAAGAACACAAAAGCGTAATATCTATAAGAGACATAACCGAAAGAAAAAACATGGAGAAGAAGAACCTGCAAAATTACAAAAGAAAAATGAAGAATCTGTCCCACAAACTAACTCTCGCAGAAGAACGCGAAAGAAAAAGAATCGCAACCGATCTTCACGCCGATATCGGACAAACTCTTGCTTTTCTGAAACTTAAGATAGGCGAAACAATGGAAAAAAATTCTTCTCCAAGCATCCAGAAATCTCTAAAAGAAATCCACAATCTCGTTCAGGACGCTATAACTTCAGCCCGTTCTTTGATATCACAGATAAGCCCCACGATACTTTATGAACTCGGTTTTGTACCAGCTGTAGACTGGCTTGCCGAAAATATCTTAAAGGAAAATAAAATTAAATATGAATTTAAAGATGACGGAAAAGAAAAACCGCTAACTGACGACCTCCGTATATTACTGTTCCACGCAGTGCGAGAATTGCTGATCAACATAAGAAAACATGCAAACGCTAAGAAAGTAAAAATCTCAATAGAGAGAAAAAAAGAAAACATAAAAATAGAAGTTGAAGATGACGGAGTAGGTTTCGATACATCAACATTAGACTCATATTGTGAAAAAGATGTAGGATTTGGACTCCTAAACATCCGAAGCCGTGTCGAAGTCGTCGGCGGGTCTTTTGAAATAGAATCACATAAAAAAAAGGGCACCAAAATAATACTAAATGTACCAATAAATGCTTAAAGGAGTGTTAAATGAGTACAAAGATAATAGTAGTCGATGAACACAGGATCCTACGAGAAGGCTTATCTACATTAATCGCCAAACAACCGGATATGGAGATAATAGGGGAAGCAACAGACGGGAGAGAAGCTTTGCAGTTATTAGAGAAACTTGCGCCCGACCTTATATTAATGGACGTCACCATGCCTAATCTAAATGGAATCGAAGCAACAAGGAAAATTAAGTCAAAAAACCCGAATATTGAGATAATTGCACTTTCTCTCCATTCCGACAGAAGATACGTTCTGGGTATGATAGACGCTGGAGCTTCGGGATATTTGCTTAAAGAATGCGCTTTTGAAGAACTGGTCCGTGCCATAAATACAGTCATGGCTAAAAAGAAGTATCTAAGCCCCGGCATATCGGATATCCTTATCGAAGAATATGTTAAGAAGACTACACAAGACACACCTACAATTTATTCAAAATTGACGCCAAGGGAAAGAGAAATCCTTCAGTTGATTGCCGAAGGCAAAAACACAAAAGAAATCGCCAGATATTTATTTATATCGGTGAAGACTGTGGAAACTCACAGAAGACATATAAAAAAGAAATTAAAAGTAGATAGTGTGGCCGAATTGACTAAGATAGCAATTAGAGAAGGTCTAACTATTTTATAGACAAAATCTCTAATCAAAAAAAGTTACTCTCTTAAAATTTAAAATCCAAATAAACGAGGTAAAACAAGAGAAATGCCTGGTATATAGGTTATCAGGAGTAATGCGATTATCATAACCGCAAAGAGCGGAAGAAGGCTTTTAAACACCTCATGTATCTTACCATGACCGACACCAACACCGACAAAAAGTACCGTGCCAACAGGAGGAGTGCACAGTCCTATACAAAGATTCGCGATTATTATGATGCCGAAATGAACCAGATCTATGCCCAGGTGCTGTATTATCGGAAGGAAAATAGGAGTAAATATCAAAATAGCCGGGGTCATATCCAGAAAAGTCCCGACAAAAAGCAATAGGAAATTAATCATCAAAAGAATAGCTATTTTGTTGCTTGAGATCGACATTATTCCCGCACTTATAAGCTCGGGAACATTCTGCGACGCCATAAACCACGACATACCTGTCGACGCGCCGATAAGAAGCATCACTACAGAAGTTGTAATTCCGCATTGAAGTAAAATCCCGGGCAAATCCTTCCATTTAACCTCTCTATATATAAACACCGCAAGAATAAACGCATAGACAACTGCAATACTTGCCGCTTCCGTGGGAGTGAATATTCCGCCGAGAATTCCACCCATAACGATTAAAATCAATAATAAACCCGGTAGAGCCCCAAAGAACCTTCTTATGGTTTCCTTCATAGGTATTATTTTACCTGTTCCGTATCCCCGTTTTTTTGCTATAACAGCACTTGCACCCATTAAAAACAATCCGACAAGAACTCCGGGAACAATTCCTGCCAAAAACAAAGCAGCAACGGATACGCTACCAGTAACAAGAGCATAAACAATCATTACATTACTGGGAGGTATTAAAAGCCCCGTTGTAGCGGCACATGCGGTTAAAGCGATATTGAAATTCTTATCATAACCTTTCCTGTTCATCTCCGGAATCATAGTGCCACCAATCGAAGTCACAGCCGCGACCGAAGAACCCGATACGGCACCAACCAGCATACAGCCTAAAGTATTAACAAACGCAAGACCACCGGTAAACCTCCCAACCAAAGCTTCCGCAAAATCGACCAATCTTCTCGCTATTCCGCCTTTTCCCAAAAGCAAACCCATCAGTATAAAAAACGGTATCGCGAGAAGAGCAAAACTATCTATACCCGTCGCAAGGCGCGGCGCGACTATATCCATAGCCGAAACACCACCGACTGCAGAAACAGCCCATAGGGTTGCAAGACCAATACATATACCGATTGGAACATCCATAGCAAGAAGTATTAAAAATGTCCCCACCATCACGAAAACAGGTGCATTCATTTAATTCTCACGCGAACCAGGTACGATATGTCTTTAAAAACAAACTCGATAGAGTATGTAAGTATAAAAAAAGCGCTCATAGGGAGACAAAGATAAAGATATCCCGTGGGTATACCCATTGTTGGTGAAGTTTGATGGTTGATAAAGGCATTACGCACAAAACTTATACCGCCAATAAGCATAACATGAACCGCGAAATATCCGACAAGAATAGTTATTATTATCTCCAGCATCCTTCTGTGACGCACCCCTAATTTATAAGCAAAATATTCCATACCAATGTGCGCTTTTTGCCCATAAGCATACGCAGCACCAACTATTCCGCACCACATTAACATATAAGTAGAAGATTCTTCTGTCCAGACTGCAGGCACTCGTAAAACAAGACGCGTAAAAACCTGCCATAGAACTGTTATCACCATTATAGTCACAATCGTAATAACAAAACAACCAAGTATCTTATTACGCCAATCGGACAAAACTTTTAGAACGTTTTTGAGGGACATCCTATAAATAAGCTTCTATTCCGGCTTAATAGCTTGTATTTTAAGAAGTAAAGGACCTATAACCTCATCCTTAGCGTATTCTTCATACATTGGCTGAACTGCCTTAAGGAAAGGTGCTTGATCAGGAACTATTACCTTTACCCCAACTGAATCAAGAAGCGCAAAGTTTTCCTTTACAACCTCAGCCCAGAGTTTTTTCTGATATTCTACAGATATATCAAAAGTTTTTATCATTATAGCTTTATCCGCTTCACTCAGTTTATCCCATGCTTTTCTACCTGCAAGCACAACATCCATCGGCGAGGTGTGCTTATCAAGAGAATAATATTTGCAAACCTCATAATGCCTTGCTGAAACAAAGGAAGGAGGATTGTTTTCAGCTCCGTCCACTGTTCCCTGCTGCAGCGCGGTATAAAGCTCACCCCAGCTAATAGGAGTAGGCGAAGCGCCGAGCGTTTTTAATAAATTTATAGCCATAGGACTTTTTATAACTCTTATTTTAAGATTCTTTAGATCGGCAGGAGTTTTAATGAAACCATGCTTAGTATAAAAACTTCTTTCCCCTGCTTCATAATAACCTATCCCTACGAGTCCCCTATCTAAACCTGCAGCTAATAATTCCTTACCAACAGGGGAGTTAAGAACTGTCCATTTATGTTCTTTACTTTTGAAAAGATAGGGCATTCCAAGCACTTTCATCTGTGGAACAAAAGCTTCCAACCCTGCTGAAGAAACCTTCGTAATGTCCAAAGTACCCATTTGCAGTTGTTCAATTAGTTCTTTTTCCCCTCCGAGTTGACCTCCGGGGTATATTTTTATTATTATACGTCCGTCGGTTGCTTTCTTTAAAGTATCAGCCCAGAATTCCATTGCTTTATGCACGGGATGATTGATATCGAGAGCGTGACCTAATTTCAAGTTAATTTCACCTTTGACTGTTTTGCCTTTACCCCTACATCCAAAGTTCATTATCAATGTAAAAACGATAAAAACAAAAATAAAAGAATTCCTAAACACCTTCATAAAATACCTCCCACTTGGTAGTATGGTTATACTAACTTTTTAATAATCTTTGTCAAGGCTGTTTTTGCCACTGGGTGGGAGAGTTCATGCACATGGTGGTACAGTTAGGAAGTTAAATATTATGAGCGA
>CAYQMH010000075.1:0-8709 GCA_964418485.1 uncultured bacterium
GATTCCAGTTTATCCATTCTTATTAATTCTCTCTCTTTTTCTTTCTCTTCTGTTATATCCCTCCCCACGCTTACTGTTCCGACAACTTCTTCTTCCTCCAAGAGAGGAGCAGTATTTACCTGAAGAGTTCTAATATCGCCTTTCTTGACTTTGATCCGAACTTCGTAGTGATGATTTTTACCTCCCAGAGTCTCAGCAAAGATCTTTTTCACTTTCGAAAGGTCTTCCTCTACAACAATGGGTTCAAAACTCCTGCCCCACCATTTCTCGAATTCATACCCGCTGTCTTCGAGAGCTGCTCTATTCGCGTACTTAAAATTTCCTTCCCTATCCAGAATCCATATCCATTCGTCGACATTTTCAACGATTTTCTGGTACCTCTCTTTCGTTTCTCTGAGTTCTTCTTCAGCCTTCTTGCGTTCTGTGATGTTCATTGTAGTTTCGATCACTCCTATTATATTTCCCTTTTCATCTCGCACAGGATTCCCTTTAATAAACCATACTCTGCCATCGGGACTAATCATTTCACCACTGACCAATTCACCTTTTTCGATTGCTTTTTCAACAGGACATTCTTCACAGGTAGTATCGCTTTGA
The DNA here is from genome assembly GCA_964418485.1 of uncultured bacterium. Taxonomy (GTDB): domain Bacteria; phylum Hydrothermota; class UBA3072; order UBA3072; family UBA3072; genus JAFGHJ01. The sequence goes on from CAYQMH010000075.1 coordinate 598, forward strand.
TTCCAGATTTCATAACATTTTTTGCCCACTAAATCTTCTGGTTCCTTACCTACCGAATCACCAGCTGTCCTATTAGCCCAGATTATTTCATGCTCTGTATTCTGGTAGGCTATTAGTAAAGGCGACCCGTTAAGGATTAGAGATTTTTCTTCTTCCGATTTTTTTAATCTTTTTTCAGCCTCTTTTCTTTCGGTTGTATCTATCCCCGAGCTAATAGTACCGACTATTTCCCCTTGCTCGTTTTTAAGAATATTATTATGCCATAAAATTATTTTCTCACCTCCTCCCCCAACAATAACCGGATGTTCCTCAAATTCCCCCTCCTGGAAATTTCCGGACATCAATCTCTCAAAAATTTTTTTTACATCTTTCCTGATGCGCTCAGGTATGAAATTTTGAAACCAGTTTTCCCCCTCAATTTCTTCCTTTTTGCAGCCAAGTATACTGCGCCCTCTTTCATTGATTCTTTTTATTTTCCCCTCTTCGTTTAGAATCACAACCAAAGGCCCTGCTGCTTCCAGATACTTTTCGGCTTTCTCTTTTTCTGTTTCAACCTCTCTATGATGAAAAATTAATTCCAGATGGGATTCAATTAGTTCCTTAAACTGAACCATTGTTTTTCTGAATAACTCGCTGTACTCATTTTTCTTTGAGTCTAGTACGCATATTGTGCCAAACATATCTCCATCCGGCCACTTGAGTGGATAACCTAAATATGAAACCATCCCAAGTTTTATATCGGGATTATTCTTCCATCTCTCAATTACCCTTGCGTCGGCAACCAGTAACTTTTTATTAGTTTGTATGACTTGCTCACAGTAAAGCCCTAAAAGATTCTCCCTATATCCAACCTCATATGGATTTTTTGCTGTATCACTTGCGCTAAGAACTTCTATTTCAGGGGGAAATACCCGCATAATCAAAGCAGCAGGCACATTCATTATCTCTGCCAGGATGTTTACTATTTTCTGCCATTTTCCAAGCGTTTTTTTGGGAATCTCTATATTTTTCGTATCCGGATATTTTTTACCCATAGTTTACTTTACCTTTGTACTTCATCCGAAAACACAAGATTGTTAAATCAATTTTTATAAAATAACTATAGCTACCGTGTTTGATAATTATAGACTAAAGACTCTCTTCTGTCAACCCGTTTTTTCGTAAAAGAGTAAAAACAGATTTGAAAGGATTTTTAATTTTTTAACTGCTAACTGCTCTCTACTCCCTTCTCACTAAATTTCACACAAATTACACGAATCTTTTTTTACTATACCCTATACCCTCAAAACTATACCTTAAATGATAGTTTTTGCTATTTCTTTCCCCAAATTATATGCTTTTTCCATGTATTCTTTTTTCTCTTTTACCTCTCCTCTTTTTGTCACTCCCGGGGTTATTATTTTTCCTATTAAATTCATTTCTAAGAAATTCAAGCTTTTTTCAAAGAATGATACTACCGGAGCCACAGTATCATCATTTTCATCTTCGAACGGAACTGCTATAACCGCTAATTTACCCTTTATCTTTTTTCTGTTTTGAGGACTATTAAAATAAACAAAGCGATCTATAAACGCTTTCATCAAAGCCGTCGGGCCATACCAGTATACCGGTGTGCCGAAGACTATAACATCACTTTCTATAATCTTCTCGTAGAGATTACTCATATCGTCTTTTTTTACACATTTTTCACTCTCCCAGCAAACATAGCAACCGTCGCATTCTTCTATACTTAAATCGCTAAGGAAAATAACATCCGTAGAAATGCCTTCACTTTGTACTCCTTCCAGGATTTTTAAAACTAATACATGTGTATTTCCGTTTTTTCGAGGACTTCCAACAACTCCCAGCGCTTTTTTCAAAATTACACCTTCCTTTAAGCTTTTAAAGCCTTTCAGATATAATTCAAAATACTTTTCACTTCTTGGGGATATTTTCCTGAGAGGCGGTTTTTCTTTAAGTTTTCTTTCATTATTTTATCGATATCTTTATCCATTCCTATCCATTTTTTTATAAATTTAAATCCGGGTTCGGGATTCGCGGCAGCGAAGACGCTGATGGTGAATGCCAGTCCCTTTTTTAAAACATCGAAATCTTTTCCCCTGTCCATCTCCCGTAATACGATATCAGTCACTTCAAGTGAAAATTTCGCGTTTTCTTCATTAAGAAATTTAGGATGTGCCAGTGAAACAAGGATTGCCCTTTTCTCAAGATTATTGGAATTTTTAATCCACTGTGAAAATATAGATTTCAAATCTTTAAAATCATTTTCTCCAATAGTTTGAAATCCGAAAGCGACCGCTTCTCTCATTCTCCATCTTCCGTCATTTGCCAGTTTCTTTAATATAGAAATTAAATTTTTATCCTTTGTCTTTGTATAAATCTTTCCGAGACACACAGCAGCACAAAATGCAGGGAATGATTTTGGGTCGTTAACGCCGGCCCGCTCTTCGGTTATCTTAAGCCACTCTAAAAGGACATCCAAATTATCGTATGTTTTCGCCAGCGCAAAAGCGAGTTCCAGATTGCCTCTCGGACCGGGAAGATTGGAGTTCTCAATGATAAATTCTTTTAGCCTTTCCGGGTTGGCGATAATAGACTTTAATTTTTCAATTAAATCTTCTCTTTTTCCCATATTATCGAGCAAAGAATTTCTTGTACAGGTATCCTGACAGGTAAATCATTCCGGCAGTCATAACCCATAATAATATCGATTTGGTTTGAAATCCGTCTCTAAAAACGAATATATGTAATACGATACTTAGAATGATGAACAGAGGAATCAATATTATTGCCATTGTATTCGATAGCGCCGATGGTCTCTCAGGCTTAACTAGGAAGAAATAAATTGTCATTAACAGAATCCCGAGTATTGGAAAAGCTATCATTCTTTGATATGCTTTGTTGAGAATTAATTGGTCATAATTTATCCAGAGATAAGTTAAAACAATAAGTACCAGCAGGTACATCCAGTCTTTTAATTTTAGTTTATAAAACAAATTATCCCTCCTGATTATTTTCGTTTCCTCAGATTTAGATTCTAAAGATTTTATTGATATAAGTCAAGGGCGGATGCTTTGCACCGGGTCACGGGTCTCGAGGCATGTGTCTATCTCCCTTCTTGCCAATTCCCAAAATATCCGTAAGATTTATTTATGAAAGAAGAAAAACTTGAACTAAAAATTCTTGAAGGAAGAGAAGGAGAAATAGCCGAAGTACAAAGAGTGCTTGAAGAAGCGCCCACATATTGTATCAACGTTTCTGGTAAACCTGCCTCTCCTGGAAATGGGAGGGAACTGTTTGCTGCAATTGCACCGGGGAAAGAATTTCAGGATAATTTTGTCTTTGGAATATATCTAAACAATCATATGATAGGATGTATAGATCTATGTCGCGGATTCCCAAACGCATCAACTGTTACGCTCGGACTTCTTTTATTATCGGAAAATTATCAGAGAAAAGGGTTAGGAACTAAAGTATATAATAAACTTGAAGAGATAGTAAAAAACTGGAAAAACATTAAGAAAATAATAATCGGTGTACTTGTATCGAATGAAGAAGTCCTCCCTTTCTGGAAAAAATTGGGATATAAGGAGGTACGCCGAAAACCCTACACGCACGGAGATATAGAAACAGAAATAATCACGCTTGAGAAACCGATTAATTGAAACACGAAGAACACTAAAAAAATTTATTTAACCACTAAACACACAAAACACACGAAAATTCTTATTGTGGTTTTTTTAAACACACTAACCCAACAATAGACAACTCCACTAACAAAAATTAGAAACAACAAATTACACGAATAGCACGAATGGTTTTTTTATTTTGACAACTCAACTACTCAACAATTTAACTACTCAACTGATTCGAAGAATCTATGGGACGCAGATAAACGCAGATTTAAAAGGACTTTTTTATTTGTTGTTTTTGACCAATGACCAGGGACTAATGACTGGTGACTATATCTTTCTTTTCCCATTTCAATGCCTAACCCTGTTGATATGACCCTGTTGATACTGTTGATAAATAAACAAAAAGGCTTGTTAATTAGGAAAAAATGATTATTATAGAAACCTATATTGTATTTAGTTTAATTTAAACAGAAAACCAAGATTTTAATATAGTATATTTGTTATCTTTTTTTTGTACACGTAAACTATGTTAGATCAGAGAGGAAATAAATTATGAAATCTTTTAAAGATTTAGGCTTATCAGAAGAAACTCTGAATACTTTAAAAATAAGAGGGTTTGAAGAACCGACGCCTATACAGGAACAAACTATACCGGTCTTACTCTCGGGTAAAAGGGATATTATAGGTCAGGCACGAACAGGAACAGGTAAAACTGCCGCTTTCGGCCTTCCATTGATTGAACTTCTTCGAGAAAGATCGAATAACGTCCAGGCAATTGTACTTACACCGACAAGAGAACTTGCAATTCAAGTAGCGGAAGAAATTAATTCACTAAAAGGAAGTAAAAAACTACGAATTATCCCTATATATGGCGGACAGGCAATTTCCGGACAGCTCAGAAGCTTAAAAAAAGGCGTCGATATCGTTGTTGGCACACCCGGGAGAGTTATAGACCATCTTAAACGTCGTACTTTAAAACTGGACAGGATATCTCACCTAATACTTGATGAAGCGGACGAGATGCTGGATATGGGCTTTCTTGATGACGTAAAAAAAATTATGGAACACACAGCTAAAGAAAAAAGAACTATGCTATTTTCGGCTACTATGCCAAAAGAAATCATAAATATAGCAGAGAAATATATGGTGGAATATGATATTTTCAATGTATCCCACGGGGAACTTACGGTCAGTCAGACCGACCAGATTTACTTCGAAGTAAATTCTGAAAATAAATTTGAAGCCCTGTGCAGAATTATAGATATCGAAGATGATTTTTACGGGCTTGTCTTTTGCAGGACTAAAATCGATGTAGACAACCTTGCAAAACATCTAATGGAACGCGGGTACGACGCAGATGCTCTACATGGAGATATGTCACAACATTTACGAGAAAGAATATTAAATAAATTCAAGAAACATTTCATAAATATTCTTGTGGCAACCGACGTGGCAGCAAGAGGATTGGATGTTCAAAATCTTACTCATGTAATCAATTATGCTCTTCCTCAGGACCCTAAATATTACGTTCATCGAATAGGAAGAACCGGCCGAGCAGGTAAAGAAGGAATTGCTATCACTTTCGTAACACCGGAGGAATACAAAAAACTGAAATTTATTCAAAGGACAGCGAAAACAGACATTCGTAAGGCAAAGCTTCCACAAATCAAAGACGTAATAGAAACAAAAAAACTCAAAATTAAATCGGATCTTGAAAAAATTTCAAAATCTGAACTTCATAAAGAATATATTGAAATGTCACAGGAACTTCTACAAAGTAACAATCCGGGAAATATACTTGCGGCGCTTCTCCAGTATACTTTTCAAGATGAATTAAATGAGAAAAACTATGCAGAAATAAAAAATGCTTATGTTGACAACAAAGGTAAAACACGCTTATTTGTAACACATGGTAAAAAAGATGGATTGAACGCGGAAAAATTAGTAGAGTTAATAAAAAAGATATGCAATATTCCTAAACGGAATATAAAAGATATACAAATACTCGACAAGTTTTCTTTTGTGACTCTTCCCTTTCATGAAGCGGAAATACTACTATCGCATTTCAAAAACAGAAAGAAAAGATCAGGGCTCTTTGTAACAAAGGCAAAACAGAAAGAAAAGGGACGAAGGAAAAACTTGGAGGAACGGCGTTAATTGTTTTCTGGTTTTGTATCGTGGGAATGTTTAAACTATACCACCAGAGAGGTTATTGGTTAGCCACAAAGGCACAAAGATAATAGGCCACAGATTAGCACAGATTTAAAAGGATTTTTTTCTTAACTACGTACTACTCTCTACTCCCTTCTCACTAAATTTCACACAAATCACACGAATCTTTTTTTTACTTGGAATTATTGATTGTCGAGGTTTGACCCTTAGAGATCTATTTTTGTATTTTACTCTCTATGTATTTCACGGCATCTTCGACAGTTTTAAGATTCATTGTTTCTTCATCCGGAAACTCCATATTAAACTCTTCTTCGAGTGCCTGTAGTAGTATAACATAGCCGAGGCTATCTACTCCAAGGTCGTCCGCAAAAGAGCTTTTAGGCAAAATTTCCGTTGTCTTTACGTCAAATTCTTCCGCTACAATTCTTTTTATTTTCTCAAATACTGATATGGTTTGCCTCCTATAATTTATCCGAGTTCAATAGTGTTTTTATCTCGTCCATTATTTTCTCGGTTACGATTTTTAATGTTTCTCTATTATAAGGCTTGCCATAATATTCATCAAAATAGAGTGGTTTTCCAAATTTGAGTATTACTTTATGCGGTCGGGGAAACCTTTGCCCTTTTGACATAACATTGAAAGAACCAATTATCGCTACAGGAACAACAGCTGCTTTTGCCTGCAAAGCAATAAATGCTGTTCCCGATTTTGGCTCCTGTAAAGAGCCGTCTAAGCTCACCGTTCCTTCAGGGTACATATCGATTACATGGCCATCTTTGAGGATATTAATAGCAGTTCGGATGGCTTCTCTGTCAAATTCTTCTCTTCTTACGGGGAAAGCGTTCAACTTTCTAAAGATGAATCCCGCAAAGCGTTTTCTGAATAGTTCTTCTTTGCCCATTGTATGGAGTTGTCTGTTGATCGCAGCTCCCAGAATAAACGAATCCAGATCACTGGGATGGTTTGGCGCCAGGATTACGCCGCCTTCTTCTGGAATGTTTTCAACGCTAATAGCTTGTAATCTAATATAGATTATTGCTATAACACGCAAGATTGAATGTGCGATTGAATAAAACATCTATATCCTAATGGGTATATATGAAAGTAAACACCCTGAATCTAGGGCTAAAGCCTTGGATATTATAATGTATGATATTTCTTTTAGTTTTTCTATTTTTCCTCCCCTTGGAGTACTCTTGTGCATAGCAGGTCTCCTGATTTATGGCCGACCTACGCACTGCTTAAATGATATTGTGTTGTTATCAAAAGTCAAGGGTTTTTGCCTGGGATTCAGATAGGAAAAGGATTTGCAGATTTTTTTTGTTATTAAAAACTGAACCCTACGATCTAAATGATGAATATCAGCGTATATCTGAAATCTCCTAAGCGTTTTAGAAATATCAGCGGATGCCTGACATTTTTGGTTAACACATTTCAAGGTATAACCCTATTTATACTTAAAACCTCCCCACATCCCAATTTATTGAACCACAAAGTGCACAAAAATAGTCACGAGTCATAGGTCATGGGTCTATCTACTTTCTTGCCAATTTCCAAAATATCCGTAAGATTTATTTATGGGAGATGAAAGACTTGAATTAAAAATTCTAAAAGGCAGCGAAGAGGATATAGCTCAAGTACAGAGAGTACTTGAAGAAGCGCCCAATTATTGCATTAACGTTTCTGGTAAACCTGCCTCTCCTGAAGATGGAAAGGAGCTTTTTACGTCAATCGCGCCGGGGAAAGATTATAAGGATAAATTTGTCTTTGGGATATATCTAAACGACGATATGATAGGATGTATAGCTCTACTTCGTGGATTCCCAGATAAGTCAACCGTTATGCTAGGTCTTCTTTTATTATCTGAAAAGCATCAGAGAAAAGGATCGGGGATGCAGGTTCATAATAAACTTGAGGAGATAATAAAGGACTGGGGAAACTTTGAAAAGATAAGAATTGGTGTACTTGTATCGAATCAAGAAGTCCTTCCCTTCTGGGACAAAATGGGATATACGGAGGTAAGCCGAAAACCCTATAAGCATGGGGATATAGAAACAGAACTAATCACACTTGAAAAATCGATTTTGTGAAAACCTAAGTTCAACAACAAATCACACAAATATCACGAATATTTTTTGTTTTGACAACTCAACTACTCAACAATTTAACTGCTCAACTGATTCGAAGAATCTATGGGACGCAGATTAACACAGATTTAAAAGGATTTTTTGCTTGTAAAATTCAAAAAACAAGAAGTATAATGAAAAGTGTCTTTACCTCCCCCAAGGGATGGGTTACAATTAG
>CAYQMH010000076.1:0-8589 GCA_964418485.1 uncultured bacterium
GATATAAATGAACTCATATAAAATAATAGGAGATATTTACCCTTATCTATTTCAGCCAATACACTATCAACCATAAAATCTGAGCAATCTGCAAAATTCTGCGTCACTTTATGCGTTTCTCCTCTCAAAACAGAACCAACACCCATATGTGTAAAGTCAGGTTCTAAGATATTTTTCCTGTGCCCGGGACTCTGCATCCATCCTCTAACAACTCTCTTTGCAAGAGAATCAGGGTTTTCTTCAAAAAGGAAAGGAATCAGATCCCCAATATCTTCGGCTACATTCTCGCCAACTCTTAAAATCGGTAATCCTGAGTTATATATTCGCTGCGATGAAGTTTTGTTAAGTATGTTTGAAGAACTATGCGATAGATACTTATTCCTTAACATCTCATCTGAATGCTGTCTTGCGGCAATCCTGAGCCGCTCATCTAATTTTAGACTATTCAAACCCTTATTTATACGTTCCTTGTTCGTAAACTTAAATATCAAACTCTCAATAGTATCGACGCCTTCTATCTCAGGGTAAAGAGAACCCAATTTAACCGTAGTATCTAAAAAAGCATCTACACGGATTTCTGCCATCAAAAGAGATAAAACAAATAGAATAAGAGGCATATTTAACCTCTTATAACATCCTTTATTATCATCAGCCTTGAATTTTTCTCCCGCTCTCTTTCCTCGAGTTTCATATTTATCTCTCGCACACTACTCTGGATTTCCGGAATTAATATATATTCAAGCGCGTTAACCCTGCGTCTTGTTTTATCCATCTCCTCTGCTAAAAGAATAATTCTTTTTTCCAATTCAGCCATCTCGATCAATTTCTCAAAGACTTTCATTAAACTTCTCAGCGCGACATCGAGCGTCGGAGAAGTCATAGCGAATCCATATGAAACTATCTCGCCCTTCAAACTTTTTTGATATTTCGGAAGAGGAACATTCATAACTTTTTTCACATCCATCGATAACTCGATATCGGTATCGAGCATTAATAAAGAACCCTCAAAGATATTTTTATCCTGGTATGCGCGAGCGAGGAAAAATTGCTTTAAAGCTTCCGCTAGCTGCTCTTCTACTTCTTTCCTCATAGAAGAAAGTTCATTGATTGTTTTCTGGAGAATCCTCAGAAGCTCATCCTGTTTCTGCTTTAATAATTTATGTCCTCTTTTCGCAATATTCAGCCTCTTCTTAAGACTGAGAAGCACCATCCTCGTCGCGTTAACTTGCATTGCCATATCTTATACACTCCTTACAAATTAATTAAACCACAAAAAGTTATTGAACCACAAAACACACAAAGAACACAAAGTTTTATTTTTTTTCCTCAATTCCACAAATTTTTTCTTTGTGACCTTCGTAGTTAATATATTTAATTTTCACTTTTACCGGCATCGGAATCTTCTGTATCCTTCCCGCCAAATTTCGCGAAGTATTTATCAAGATATTCATCTCTGATTCGTTTGAGTTCTTTTCTGGGGAATATTGAAAGAAGTTTCCAGCCCAAATCAAGGGTTTCTTCCACGCTTCTATTTTCATATTCACCCTGACTAACGTATTCTGCCTCAAACCTGTTCATAAATTCAAGATATTTCTTATCCATTTCTGAAAGAGCAGCTTCACCGAGAATCACGGAAAGCTCTTCGGCTTCTTTGCCTCTTGAATACGCGGCATATAACTGATTGTAAAGATCGGCATGATCTTCTCTTGTTTTACCTTTACCTATCCCCTTATCTTTCAATCTTGAAAGTGAAGGCAAAACATCTATAGGAGGATTAACTCCTTTCCTTTCGAGCGAACGCGAAAAGATAATTTGTCCTTCGGTAATGTATCCGGTCAAATCAGGAATCGGATGAGTTTTATCATCTTCCGGCATCGAAAGAACAGGTATCATTGTTATAGAACCCTTATTACCTTTAATTCTACCCGCTCTTTCGTAAATAGTAGAAAGGTCGGTATAAAGATAACCGGGATAACCTCTTCTTCCAGGAACTTCCTTTCTGGCAGCAGAAATTTCTCGTAATGCTTCGCAGTAATTTGTCATATCGGTAATAATAACAAGCACATGCATTTCAAGGTCAAAAGCGAGATATTCGGCAGCAGTGAGAGCTGCTCTCGGAGTCGATATTCTTTCGATTGCCGGATCATCCGCGAGATTCAAAAACATAACAACTCTTTCCAGGGCACCGGTTCGTTCAAAATCACTTCTAAAGAATTCCGCCTCTTCGAAGGTAATACCCATAGCAGCAAATACAACAGCAAAACTCTCTTCCGAACTTAAAACCTTTGCCTGTCTTACCACCTGGGCGGCTACTTTATTGTGAGGCAAACCCGAACCGGAGAAAAACGGTAATTTTTGCCCTCTGACTAGCGGGTTCAAACCATCGATTGCAGAAACACCGGTTTGGATAAACTCATTGGGATATTCTCTCGCGTAAGGATTAATCGGTTCTCCGTTAATATCTCTCCTCTTTTCAGGTAAAATAGCCGGTCCGTCATCGATAACTCTTCCCATACCGTCGAAAACACGCCCTAATATATCACGGGATAAAGCTAACTCGATGGTTTTACCCTGGAAAACAACCGTGGTTTCTGGAATATCTATTCCTCTGGTACCCTCGAACACCTGAACCATAGCTCTATCCCTATGAACTTCCAGCACTTTCCCTGTTCTCATCTCTCCGCTTGGCAATTTAATCGAGCATAGTTCACCATAACTAACACCACTAACACCTTCAACAAACAGAAGAGGACCGGAAATATCCGAAACAGCCTGATATTCTACTCTCATGTCGCCACCTCCTCCTTAACGGTCGCAATATTGCGGAGCGCGGTTTTAATTTTAGTCTGCAAGTCTTCAATCTTCTTCATTTCTTTTTCATTAACAAATTTCATACGGGCAATCTCTTCCAAAATATCGAGATTTTCCAACTCTTCAGGTGCAGCTTCATGTTTTTCTGCTTCCCGATATAAAGTTATGATATTTTTCAACATGAGATATTGCTTCTTTATAGAAGTATAAGTATCAACCTCGTGAAACGCGTTTTGATGCAGAAAATCTTCCCTTATGATTCGTGCAGTAATCAGTATCCTTCTTTCCCTCGCAGAAAGAGCATCAATACCGACGAGCCTCACCATTTCCTGTAATTCATCTTCTTCTTCAAGCAGTTTCATAGCCTCTCGCTCTATTTCAAGAAAATCCTCGGCTACCTCATTATTCATATAATCTTTAACATTATCAGGATAAAGAGAATAAGAAGTCAACCAATCGATAGCAGGGAAATGTCTCGCGTAAGCCAATTCAGCCTTCAGACTCCAAAAAACCTTTACAACCCTTAGAGTGTTCTGAACAACAGGATCAGATAAGTCTCCGCCCGGAGGAGAAACCGCCCCAATAACCGAAATCGCGCCTTCTCTACCATCACTGCCTAAACACTTCACTTTCCCTGCTCTTTCGTAAAAATCCGCAATTTTACTACCCAGATAAGCAGGATATCCTTCTTCCCCGGGCATTTCTTCGAGTCTTCCGGATATTTCACGCAAAGCCTCAGCCCATCTGGAAGTAGAATCCGCCATCAAAGCTACAGAGTAACCCATATCTCTAAAGTATTCGGCAATCGTTATCCCCGTATAAATCGAGGCTTCCCTTGCCGCGACCGGCATATTAGAAGTATTTGCCAGAAGGACTGTTCTTTTCATCAAAGGTTCACCGGATTTCGGGTCGAGAAGCTTCGGAAATTCATTAAGCACATCGGTCATTTCGTTTCCTCTTTCTCCGCATCCGATATAGACAACGACCTCAGCCTCAGCCCATTTTGCGAGTTGATGTTGAATAACTGTTTTACCAGAACCAAAAGGCCCCGGAACACTGGCTGTACCGCCTTTAGCTATCGGGAAGAAAGTATCTATTACCCTCTGTCCCGTAAAAAGAGGTGCTGTGGGAGCGAGTCTCTTTATAACAGGTCGCCCATTCCTCACACCCCATCTCTGTTCCATTGTAATTTCTTTCTTACCTTCTGCTGTTTTGACAACTGCAACAACGTCTTTTACCGTAAATTTCCCTTTCTCTATATTTTCTATAGTCCCCTCGTTACTAAAAGGTACCATTATCCTGTGTTCTATTAAAACAGTTTCCTGAACAGTACCAATAATATCACCGCCAACAACCTTATCCCCCTCTTTTTTAACAGGATTAAAATCCCACTTTTTTTCAGGATCGATTGCGGGTACAAATATTCCTCTTGAAATAAAATTTCCGGACTTATCTCTAATTTTATCGAGTGGACGCTGAATTCCGTCATAAATAGACCCGATTAAACCGGGACCAAGACTAACTGAAAGAGGTTCTCCGGTAAGAAAAACCGGCTCACCTACGCCAATTCCTTCTGTTTCCTCGTAAACCTGAATAGAAGCCAGATCCTGTTCCAATTCAATGATTTCCCCAAGCAGTTTTTCTTCACCGACTTTGACAACATCGTACATCCTGGAACCTTTCATATTCTCAGCCACAACAAGAGGACCTGAAACCCTTATTATTTTTCCTTCACTCATTAAAAGCCTCCTATATCCATTCCAACAGCTTTCTTAACCATATCGCGTATTCTCACCCTTCCATATCCTTGACTGCCTTCAATCCCGGGTATAGGGACAACATTAATTTCCGGACTGGACATGAGATCTTTGAATTTCATCAGCTCTTTAAAAACACTTTCAAAAACGAAAACAATAGCGAAACCGGAACTTTCGATTTTTTCTTTTATTTCTTCTATATTCTTATCTTCTGTATTTATTATCTCCGCACCAAGATATTTAAAAGGAGAAACAAGATCATAGGGACCGGCAAAAGCAATTTTCATATTATCAATCTCTCCTTAATTAAATCTTCCCCCACCCCATTCATTTTACCTATAAAAATTACACGTAAATTTCTTAACTCATTCTCTTTTAAAAGCAAATAAGCGATTACCGGTTCTACACCGATAGCTTCAAAAGCGACAGATTTTAGATAAGAAACAAGTAATTTTTCGGATTCTCTCTCTAAAACCGAAAAAGAATCCTTCCACTCTAAGAGAAAACTGTAAACCGTACCCCTGTAAAAATCCTCCAAAGAATCTGGGTTTTCTATTCGGGCCTTCAATATTTTATCTTCTCCTATATTCCCACCGGGAAGTACTGCAAATCCAATCAATTCTTGATATTTTTCAAGGAATAAAAGGCGCAGGATTATCTTCAGGTTTGTTAAATCTACCCACAATTTGTAATAACTGTTAAGAAAAGAATTTTCAATATTTGAAGTTAAAGTCTCCGCCATAATAGCGTCAACTGTAAAGCTCAGATACTGGGGGTTATGGTCTGTGGAATAGTAAACATCTATACCTTTTTCCACCGCCTCTTTTAGATACTCGGGAAGATGTGAATATCTTTCTTCCTTAAATATCTCCGTCATTTTAGAAACAGACACAGAACCCAAGGATGAACACTTATCACTGAAATCCTCCTCGGAAATCTTTCCTTTTAACAGAACCTTTACATTGTGGAAATCGTATTTTGCTCTTAACATTCTCATTATTTCAAAGTTATCTATAAGTTTTTCCAAATCATCATAAAGAGCGACTTTAGACCCCTCGAGAGCCTGCTCTGTTTCATTTTTCTTAATATTTCGTAAGAATTGTCCATAATCGGTATCATGCAGGGCTGCCATCAATTCTCCCACGTCCGCGCAAGACAGCAATTCTTCCAACCTCTTTTCCGTTAATAATCTTACCTCTCGTGCGCGTATTACGCCTAAAGCATAAGCGTACTGTGTATCAAGAACTCTTACTGTTTTGAATCTATTCACTGCCAAATAAAGTTCCTACTATTTCCTCTTGCATTTCCTCAAAGGCTTCTTCCAGCAAAACCGGAAGAGTCGCGTTAACTCTTCTTTTCCCTTTGGATAAGATTATTCCCACTTCAAAATCTCCTTTTTCTTTTGAGATTTTAAAATCATATTTCTCATTATTGTTCAATTCTCCAATCAAATCCCGAACCTTATCACTATGCAGAGTTCCGGGAATAACTTCTTCATCGCCGTCCTCGGAAGCTTGGAGAATAAGTTCTTTAATCAGTTCTTTGCAATCGTCCCACTTCAATTTTTCCATCTCTTCCGAAACCTTATTTTTAAGGTCTTCCATGATTTTATTTTTCTTATACAATTTCCTGCTGGAAAGCTCCATCCTGACTCTGCTTAAGATTCTTTCTTTTTCTGCTTTTTCTTCTTCGCCGGCTCTAATTTCACCTTTTTTCTCGATAGTATCGGCTTCTTTCTGCACCTCGTCTTTAATCTCTTTGATTTTAGCAGAAGTTTCTTTCTCTATTTTCTTTTTGCTAATTTCCGCTTCTTTTAATATCTTATCTTTTACTTTACCCATTTTCAACCAATGGCATTAACCATCAAGAAACTGGTAACAAAACCTAAAATCGCGTAGGTTTCCACCATAACAGCAAAAATAACGATTCTCATAGTCGCTTCAGGCTGTTTTGCAGCAAGTTCAACACCCGAGGCAGAAACAAGACCCTGATGAATTCCGGATATCAATCCGACAATTCCAACCGGGAGACCAGCAACAAGAAATCGTAAACCTTCTATTACGGTCATATCATAATTCATACCACCGCCGAACATGCCTAACTTCATCATCATAAACATAGCCGCGATAAAACCGTAGAAACCCTGTGTTGATGGAAGAACAACCAGAATAAAAATTCTTCCGAACTTATCCGGCTGCTCGGAAAGCACACCTGCTGCTGCTCTTGAAGGTATCTGAACACCGATAGAAGAGCCGATACCAGCAAGAAAGACAGCCGCAGCTACTCCTGACATTGCTAACCAAAAACCACTAATCACTTAAACCTCCTTTTTTTCAATTCTTGTATATTTACCATCTAACCCAAAAGGTTTAAACATTTCGCCACCGCCTTCATAGAAGTAAGGGAAAAATTCTGCAAATTGGAGACGCATAGTATGGACAAAACCACTTAAAGCATTTATTGCTATGGAAAAAATATGACCTCCGATGAATACAATAATTGCCAGAACCACTCCGAAACCCGGAACCAATTCTCTCACTATTTTCGCCAAAATATTGACAGACATAGCAAGACCTGCGGTCACAAGACCCAGAGCCATAATACGACTGTAAGAAAGTATATTACCAAGAAAACTAATAAGACCATTAAATGCTGTAAATCCTCCCTTTGCCAATCTCATAGTGAAGGATTTACTTTGACTTGAAAACAATACAATTATAAAAATCGGAACAAACATAAAAAACTTAAACACATTTGATTTTGTAACCACAAATGAACCCAGGAAAAAAAAGAATAAAATCCAGGATATCTCATTCGCAAAAGCGTTAAAATATTTTTTATTTCTAACTTTTTCTTTTATAGAAACAGCTAAACCTGTAAAAATCTGAACGGCTCCGAAACCCAGCGAAAGGTAAAGAAAATTCAAAGGATTTTCAAATGGGTCAAATATGGTGAGTTTCTCTCTGAATATACGAATACCTGAAAGTTCCGGAAAAGCCATCTCGATGTTATTTCCAAACCAGCTTCCTGTTATAGCTCCCGCGAATATCGTCAATAACCCACCGCCCACAAATATCCATAAGTATTTTTTTCCTTCCGGCAACTTAGGCATCAAATAAAAAGAAACAGCAACCAATACTATTCCATAAGCCGCATCTGTCATACAGAATCCAAAGAAAATAGCAAAAAATATTGCTATATAAGGAGTTGGATCTACTTCTCCTGTCTTGGGTAAAGCGTATAGACCTGTAATAGCTTCATAAGGTCTGCTAAAAGGATTGTTTTTTAGTTTAACCGGAGCTTTTTCACCCTTTTTGGGTTTTATCCAGGTAAGCTCGACGCCGTCATACTCATCGGCAATATTTTGTAGAATAGTTCTATTGTCTTTTTCAACCCAACCTTCCAAGAAAAAAACTTTTCTTGTAGCAAGGCTTTTATTGAGAACCTCGGTTCTTCTCAACCTGGAAAGAAAATAATCATAAAGAATTATATATTTTTCATATTCTGAACCCTTTTCCGATATTTTCTTTAAAATCTTATCAATTTTCTTATTTATTTCATTAACTTCTTTTTTACTTATCTGAACTATAAGGGCTGGTTCTTTTTCTTCATCTTTAAAATCTATTATTTCAGCCTCATAATCGGCTATTGCTTTTTTGAAATCTTCTTCAAAACCTTTGTAAACAAAGAAAACTATACCTAATTTCTTTTGATTTTCGAAAATAACATGAAAATCCACAGGAATATCTTTTAATTTTTGATTCAATTCATCCTTATCTGTGCTTAACTTATAAACTTTTACTGAAACATTTTTTATTTCATCAAAGTCCGAAATTTTTGTTTTAAGGTTTACCCATTCTTCATAAAATTCTACCTTATCGGTAAGTTCGGTAACCTTATTTTTAAAATGATAAAGTTCATTTTCCCACTTGCATATCTGATTAATCTCATCTACATCAAAATTTCCAACTATTTCTCTGTATTTTTTGGGAGACACACCTGTTTTTAAATCGATAAACTG
>CAYQMH010000077.1:0-8565 GCA_964418485.1 uncultured bacterium
GGTCAAATCTAGACATTGGACAAATTATAATAAAAACCATTCGTGTTATTTGTGCGATTTGTTGTTAAAAAATCTTAGTGTCTTCGTGCCTTTGTGGCTAACTTCGGTTGACATTTAAAAATAAATAAATAACATATTTACATAAGGGAGATTATTTTAATTGTCAAATAGAGGAGGGAGTATGAAACATTTTATTAAAATTACTTTTATATTGCTTGTTTTTTTCTTTGTGATCACCAATGTATTTGCACAAACTCCGATGGAAAGGGGTGAAAGGTTTAATCCTGAATTTAGTACATTAAGTGGAAAACTCAGGGCGGATTCACTTAATTGTGAGCTTGTTGGGGGATGGTTCAGCGGTCCGTGCTACACGGCTTTTGTTGATTCTACAAAAGATACTCTCGCGTTTATAGGAGATGGTGGATATCTTAAAATACTCAGTGTATCAGACCCGACAAGCCCAGTTTTATTGAGCAAGTTTAGATGTCCCAGTGTGGTCGAAGATATATATGTGGAAGATACCCTCGTCTATGTCGCGGATTTCTACGAAGGCCTTCGTATTATAAACGCAGCCAATCCCATTAATCCGGTGGAGATTGGATTTTGTGATACTAGGGATGAAGCTGTCGATGTATATGTGGTTGATAGTTTAGCCTATATTGCGGATCAATATAGGGGCCTTTGCATTATAAATGTGAAGGATCCTACTAATCCGGAAGAAATCGGATTTTATGATACGGGTGGGTATGCCTATGGTGTTCATGTGATTGACAGTTTAGCCTATGTGGCAGATGGTTATAGTGGTCTTCGGATAATAAATATATCTGACCCGACCAACCCTTATGAAATTGGATTGTGCGATACATTAGAAAAAGCTAACGAGATCCAGGTGGTTGATAGTTTAGCCTATGTTGCGGATGACCACAGTGGTCTTCGAATAATAAACGTATCTGATCCGACTAACCCGGAGGAAATTGGACGCTGTGATGGTATAGGTAGAGCTTATGATGTTTGTGTAATTGATAGTCTGGCCTATGTTGCGAGTGAATTAGCTGGCCTTCGTGTAGTGAACGTTGCCGACCCTGCTAATCCGGAAGAAATCGGATTCTGTGATACAGATGGTTTTAGCTCGGGAGTTTACGTGCTTGACAGTTTAGCCTATGTTGCGTCTCATTACAATGGTGTTCGTATAATGAACGTGTCTGACCCGACTGATCCGGCGGAAATTGGATTATATTACACTGGAGGTAGAGCGAACGGTGTTTTCGTGGTTGATAGTTTGGTCTATGTTGCAGAAGGTTATAGTGGTCTTCGCATTATAGACGTAGCGGACCATACTAATCCGGAAGAAGTAGGATCTTATGATACGCCTGGTTATGCCAATAATGTTCATGTGGTTGACAGTTTGGCTTATGTGGTGGATGGTTACGTTGGTCTTCGGATAATAAACATATCTGACCCGACTAGTCCTGAGGAAATTGGGTACGGTTTTGTTCCGGGTGAAGGTTATGATGTTTATGTAGTTGATAGTTTTGCCTATGTTGCAGAGAACTCGGAGGGTTTATACATAATAAACGTTTCCGATCCGACCAATACGACACTGACTGGGATCTGTACTACGGGAGGATTGGCAAATAGTGTTTATGTGGTTGACAGTTTGGTTTACATTGGGGATGATTGGGAAGGTTTTTGTATAATAAATGCAGCCGATCCTTCTAATCCGACGGTGATTGAACAATATGATTCGATTGATTATGCCTATGGGGTTTACGTGGTTGATAGTTTACTCTATGTTTCATACTTGGACGGTTTGCGCGTGTTTAATGTAACCGATCCTACTGATCCAACAGAGATTGGATTTTGTGGTGAGGTGGGTTATGGGTACGATGTTTATGTGGTTGACGATTTAGTCTATATTGCCTGTCCTTACGGTGGTTTAAGTGTAGTAAGCGTCTCCGATCCTACGCATCCGGTGGAAGTTGGATTTTATGATACGGGGGATAGAGCTTGGGGTGTCCATGTTCTTAACAGTTTAGCTTATGTTGTGGATGAGAATGATGGCCTTTATATCATAAAATATACCGGAGGAGGGTCAGGAATTGAAGAAAATAAGATTGTGGTTGAAGGAGTTTCACTCCTTAACGTAAATTCCGGAATCAACATCCAATTTTCTCTTACGGAAAGTAAAAAGGTGAAAGTCGAGATATACAATATTCTCGGTCAGAGGATGGGAAAACTAATGGATGGAGTTAGCCCTACCGGTATGTATAATCTAAAATGGAATGGAAATAACGGTATTTATTTTGTGAGGGTGGAGATAGGAGATAAGGTTTATAGGAAGAAAGCGATTATTCTTCGGTGATCGAGTGATGAGTCGTGCGTCAGGAATTAAGAATTTTGAATTATTAAATTTGAATTAAAACAATAAATCCTGGAAATCTGCGTTTATCTGCGTCCTATTATCTTAGTGTCTTAGTGCTTCCGTGTGATCATTAATCCTTGACAAAATTGAATTTTGTATTATATATAATATAAGTAATAAATGTAATACATATAACACATATACAATAAAAGAGAGGTGAAAATGGTTAATGTAAGAGTGCCGAAAGAAATAGAAGAACGGTTAGAGGAGTTAACCCGATTAACTCACCGCTCTAAGAGTTTTTACGTCAGGGAAGCGTTGAAGGCTTATATTGAAGATCTTGAGGATTATTATATCTCATTAGAGCGATTGGCGGACAAGAGTTCCCAAAGGTATACTTTAGAAGAAGTCGAAAAGAAACTTGGCGTATAAAATATTATTCCTTGAGCAGGCATTAAAAGAACTTTCTTCTTTCGATAAAAAAACAATAGAAAGAATACTTTATAAAGTAAGCACTCACCTTATAAAGTCCCCGGAAAAATTAGGAAAACAATTAAAAGGCGATTACGCGGGATTCTTCAAATATAGGGTTGGAGACTGGAGAGTAATATATCACTTAGATGAAGAAAGTAGAACTGTTACGATTACTAAAATAGGACACCGGAGAGAGGTATATAAATAATCTCTTAGGCCACAAATAGCTCACAGCTTACGGCTAAAAAACAAAACAAAAAGCTTTGTGTTCCTTGTTAATAACTGAGTCTCTAGTCTCTGGTCTCTAGTCGCTGGTCAAAAAAAACAATAAAATTCGTGCTATTTGGGTGATTTGTTGTTTTTTTTCTTGTGTATTGAGGGGGCGACTCGTTACATATGACTGGTGACTCGTGACTATTTTAATGCCTTTGCGGCTAATTTCAGTTGACATTTAGAAATAAATTAATAATATATTTGCATAACAGAGATTATTGTAATTATTAAAAACAAGGAGGGTTTATGAAACTTTTTATTAAGATTACTTTTATATTGATTATTTTCTTTGTAGGCATCAATGTATTTTCGAAAACTCCAATGCAAAGCGGTGAAAAATTTAATCCTGAATTTAGTACTTTGAGTGGAAAACTCAGGGGGGATTCACTTAATTGTGAGCTTGTGGGTGGATGGTTCGGCGGTGAATGTTACGCGGCTTTTGTTGATTCCGCAAGAGATACACTTGCCTATATAGGTGATGGAAGGAATTTATGTGTTCTGGATGTGTCAGACCCAATGAATCCAATTTTATTAGGTGAAGTTCAATGTCCCGGAAGAGTTCGAGATATATATGTTGTTGATACCCTCGCCTACGTTGCGAGTACTTCCGCCGGTTTGCGCGTGGTAGATGTCTCCGATCCGACTAACCCGGTAGAAATAGGGTTTTACGATACCGATGGAGATGCTTCTGGTATCCGTGTTGTTGATACTTTGGCCTATGTTGCGGATTTTGGCTATGGTCTTCGTTTAATAAATGTATCCGACCCGACCAGTCCGTCAGAGATTGGATCCTACGAGGGATATTTTGCCTACCGTATTCAAGTTGTTGATACCCTGGTTTATGTGGTTAGCTTTTTTGATGGTTTTAGAATAATAAATGTTTCCGACCCTACCAACCCGACAGAAATCGGGTTCTACGATACAGTTTGGCAGGCCCTTGATGTTTATGTTGTCGATACTATTGCCTATCTTGCGGATGATAATAATGGTCTTCGTGTAATAAATGTATCCGACCCGACCAATCCATCAGAGATTGGATCTTACGCGGGACTGCGTACGAGACGTGTTCGGATAGTTGATACCCTCGCCTATGTGGGGTTTGGTTCTAGTCTTCGTATATTAAACGTATCCGACCCGACCAGTCCGTCAGAGATTGGATCCTGCGTTGCAGGGTCTAATAGTATCCAGGTACTGGACACACTCGCCTATGTGGCGGTTGGTTCTGATGGTCTTAGTATAATAAATGTATCCGACCCGACCAACCCATCGGAGATTGGATCCTACGATACAGAGGGGGGGTGTGCCTATGATGTTTATGTTGTTGACACCCTCGCCTATATTGCCGATTACTGGGATGGTCTACGTATAATGGATGTTTCTGACCCTACCACTCCGGAAAAGATTGGAATCTGCGATGTTGAGGGGAGACCCTGGCAAATTTATGTTTCCGATACTTTCGCCTATCTGCCGGCTGGAGACAGTGGTCTGCGTATAATAAATGTTTCCGATCCGACCAATCCTACAGAAATCGGGTTTTACGATACATATGTCTTGAGTGTTCAGGTTGTTGACACCCTCGCTTATATGGTGGGTGGAATAAATTTTCGAATAATAAATGTATCCGACCCGACCAGTCCGTCAGAGATTGGTTTTTGCTATACAAGTGATAGGACCTGGGATATTCAGGTTGTTGACACTCTTGCCTATGTTGCGGCTGAAGATAGTCTGTGTATAATAAACGTATCCGACCCGACCAATCCGTCAGAGATTGGATCCTGTGGTACTGAGGATTGGGCCTGGGGAGTTTGTGTTGTTGATACTATTGCCTATGTCGCGGATCAACTCGGGGGTCTTCGAATAATAAACGTATCCGACCCTACCAATCCTGTAGAAATCGGATCCTACGATACAGGGGGAAATGCCCATGACCTACATGTTGTTAACACCTTTGCTTATGTTGCGGATGGCTCTGGAGGTCTGCGTGTAATAGACGTTTCTAATCCAACTAATCCGTCGGAAATCGGATTCTACTATACGGAGGAAAGTAGTCCCTGGGCAATCTATGTTGTTGACACTATTGCCTATGCTGCGTGTCAATCCGATGGTCTTTATATCGTCAGATTTACCGGGAGTTCAGGAATCGAGGAAAATAAAATTTTAAAGGAAGGAGTTTCAATCCTTAATGCAAATTCCGGAATTAACGTCCAATTCTCTCTTACAGAAAGTAAAAAAGTTAAGGTTGAAATTTTCAATATTCTTGGGCAGAAAATGAGAAAACTTATGGATAGAGTTAGCCCTGCTGGTAATTATAATCTAAAATGGAATGGAGATAGCGGGATTTATTTTGTCAGAGTGGAGATAGGGGAGAAAGTTTACAGAGAAAAAGCGATTATTCTTCGGTGATTGATTGCTAAGTCAAGAATTAAGAATTAAAGCAAAAATACTTGTGGAATGTGGCTTTGTTTTTAATCAAGATAATAATTTGGGATGTGGGTGGCTTTGTGTCTTAGTGACTTAGTGGCTAAATAAATTTTTGGGATGGGGGTAGGGATTCCGGCTTCTGACTCCTGGCTTCTGGATTCTGATTAAAATTCCTTGACAAGCTTATAAAAACTCGTACACTTAATATCTAAGGTTTTTTTTATTATGATTATTACCTGGTTCGCGAAAGTTTTTGTGGCAATAAATTCGAATAAGAAAACATCGCAGGTCGCGCTGGCAATATCTTTTGCTTTTCTTCTTGCCCTTGTACCCAAAACAAACCTTTTCTGGATATCCCTGTTTACTCTAACCTTCTTTCTTAAGCTAAATCAAGCAGTAGAAATGGTCTTCTTGGCCGTTTTCAGTCTGTTTCTTGATTTTCTGGATGCGTTCCTTGATAAAATAGGATTCGCTATTCTTACGGTTTCCTCTCTGGGTGATTTTTTTACTAAGCTTTTCAACAGCCCGTTCTTTTATATGACAAAATATTATAATTCTATTGTTATGGGTGGTTTGGTAGTGGGGTTGGTAATGTTTTTGCCGATTTACTTTGTATCGAAGTATCTGGTCGATGTTTATCGCGATAGGGTGAGAGAGAAAATAGCAAATAATAAATTTGTTAAAGCAGTTACAAAACAACCTATACTGGTAGGAATTAAAAACAAATTTGGCTCTGCCGTTAGGTTTTACGATAACATCAGGTAAGTTATATGAGTGAAGAGAAAAAGATACCGAAACTATTTAAGGGAACGTTCACAGAGGAACAATTCAGAAAAAAAATCCTTAGCAAACTCTATATACACGAGTACAGAAATTATATAAATCAAGTTTTTACAAGGGATCCGGAAGGTAAATATAAATTAAAGGAAACCCTTGATAAAAAGGATATAACGAGACTTAAAAGTATTTCGAAGAGCATTAAAGGTAATCAAGGTTTTGTTTTACGGGGTAAGCTGGCTCTTATCCTGATTTTTCTTATTGCAGTAGTAGTCTTCAACATAGTTTTTATGGATAGGATTGTTGAGCGAGCGATAGAAAGGAATCTTGAAACTATATTCGAGGCAAAAGCGGATATGACGGGTCTGGATTTACAGATTTTAAAAGGACGCCTTCTTTTTCAATCTCTCGAAGTAGCTAACAGCAGAAAGCCTTTCCGCAATCTATTCGAACTGGGAGAGGTCGATGTGCAGCTCGATCTCCAGCAGCTCGTAAGAAACAAAGTCGTTATCAACAATGTAAAATTGCAGGAAATCAGATGGGATACGGAAAGAGAAACCTCCGGAGCCCTTCCCGGTGTTAGTGCTGCGAAAGCGGGGGAGATGGGCGAGGGAGAAGAGGAGTCTTTTGTGGGTGCTTTTATGGAGGACGCGGGGGAGGTCGTGGCGGATGTTATAAAGAAGGAAATGGCAAATATCAAATCTCCTAAACTTCTGGAGGAATTACCAGGTAAGTATTTGAATCTCAAAGGAGAGTGGGATAAAACTTTAAGGGAGCAAAAGAAAGACCTGGAAAATCTGCCGAAATTGATAGAGCCGGTAAAGGCGATAGATATAAAAAACATAAAAACCGCTGATCAAGCATTGACCGCTTATAAAATGGTCGATGACACATATAAAAAGATTAAGTTGACGGAAGAGAATCTCACGGGTTCCTTCAATAAGTTAAAAGCAGATTTGAATATGGCGAATGAGGATAAAAAAAGCGTTAGTACGAGCATAAGTAACGATTTGGCGCATCTCTCTTCTTTTATCAAATCTCCTGAGACGGTAGGGGGAATTGCCAGTGCGATTCTCGACCCTTACATGGAGAAGTATCTTGGCGAGATAAACGGTAAGTTTAAAAGGTGGAATTATTACTTTGAAAAATTAAAACCTATGATAAAAAGGAAAGAAGGGAGAAATTTGGTTTTAAGGGATTATGGTCGAGACGTTACTTATCCCTGTGTGGCAATCCCGAAGTTCTGGCTTCAGAATCTGGACGTTTCTCTTGGCAGTAACCAAGAACGAAATCTTTATATAGTAAAAGCGAGCGATATAACAAGCGATCCGAATCTATTGCATAACCCGACCACTTTTTCAATTAAAAGGACCAAAAGCAGTGAGGAAGTAGAGTGGGCTGGTTTTATAGATAAAAGAGAAAACAGAGAAAAATCTGCTGAGTTCGATTTTAAAGCAAAGAATATACCATTTATCTTAGGGGAAGGCATAAAAGCCTTAAAAGTCAGCAACGCGAAAGGCACTTATAATCTTGACGGAGATCTTTCTTTTGACAGGGTAGGTAGAGCAGGCGGGACTTTGCATTTACAGCTTTCTAATCTTGCCTTGGATTTAATTGATAATGAAGATAAAATCGCGGCAAGTATTAAAAGTGTTCTTTCGTCTAATCCTGTGGATATAATGGTTGGTTACACAATTAACGAAGACGGAAAATATACTTTAAAGATAAAGAGCAATCTGGATAAATTAATCGCCGGAACAATAAATAAGCTGGTAACAGAGTGGGTAGCTGAGACGAAGGTCAAATTAGAAGCAGAATTAAATAGTTTAATAAGAGCAAAACTCGAGGAATACGAGGGAAATTATAAAGGTTTTATATCACTGGAAGAAGACCTTAAGGGGAATCTTTTAGAGGCAAAGACGTATACGGAATTAGCGGAAAAGAAAAAACAAGAACTGCAGGCTAAGATAGACGAAAAGAAAGCAGAAGTAAAGGGAAAAGTCGAAGAAAAAGCAAAAGAAGAAGTCGATAAACTTAAGGACAAAATCAAACTTCGTTTCTAACGATATAGTTAACGTTTAGGGATCAAGGGTTCGAGGATTCCAGGGTTCAAGTAAAAAAACAACAAAAAAATCAGTGACTATCCGTGTTAATCCGTGGCTAATTATTTGGTAGGGTTGGGTTTTAAACAACAAAAAAATCCTGTCGATCTGCGTTTATCTGCGTCCTATTTTCTTTTGTGTTTTGGTGCCTTCGTG
>CAYQMH010000078.1:0-8509 GCA_964418485.1 uncultured bacterium
AATATGATATTACTTATGATTGTGACGGAGTGATTTCAAATGAAACCAGAATTCAAAATTATGTTTTAGATACGGATATTTATACAGCTGGCATGCATGATTTGTATGCTGTCGGTATCTCCGCGACGGGTCAGGAAGTAAGAGATTCAAGACCGATATGGGTGATTGAGTTTGAGATCGATGAGGAGAATGTTACGAAGTACTTTAATCCTTATAAGCCTGATTCCGCGCAAATAAAATACTCATTATTACCGGATGAATACGCGAACCCGGACTCCGATCCCAAACCGATAAGTATAAAAGTGGAGATTAAAGATAAGGATGAGAATGTGGTTTATGGTCCGAGGGATTTAACTGTTGAGGAGCAAAGAAATCAGTTATTGTGGTGGAATGGGATTGATAATAGTGGGGATACATTGGATCCAGAACTTGGTCCTTTTAAAGGTGAAATAAAATTAAGATACAAAGAAGGGACTCAGACTATCTTGAAATCGTTGGCATCTGCTTTAGAAAAAACTGCAACAGTAGCGGATGGTGAAGTATCTGATGAATTTGTTTCCGGCCTTGTAAGGATTAACGCTACTAATATAGTGCCTGAACATAAGAAAATAATCGCGGTGAAAGGAAGCAAATTAAGTTTTGATTATGAGATAAAACCTTCCTGGCTGGAAGTGATAGAGAGAAGAATTCAGATATTCAAGGAAGATGATGAAGGGCTTCAAAATCCGATATATGAGGAAGAATTATCAATGAACACTGGCAAGTTCGAATGGAATGGAAAGTGCACCGAAACTCACGGTGAAAATGAGAAAGGTCATTACGCGGATCCCAGAGAAGGTCCTTACAGTGTTTATATGAGAGTAGATTTAGATGTAGGCCCTGTTAGGCACTATGTTTTTTATAGTCATTTGACAGATGTAAGTGTGGTTCCTGAGATTGTGAAGGTTTTTGGTACGCATACACCTTTCTCTTATAATGCGTCTTGCGATGAGGATAATCAGCACACCTTGACACATAGATGTGTATTGAAAGGAAAAATAGATGATAGCGGTGAGGAAGAAGAGGATATTCTGTATTATACGGGAGATGGTGAACCTATCAGGATTTGGCGATGTTTGGATGATGATTCATATCATGCCAATAATGGCACTCAAGTTTACAATTATCAAAATAGAAGAAGTTACTGGATTGAAATGTATAATGAACATGAAATAGATCCAGAGATATGGGATCAAGAGGTTATAGGGCAACTTAACTGTATATGGTCGCAAGAATCGGGTCCTACACCCGAAGTGATTCCTCAGGGCTTGGTAAGTGCAAATACATACAATAATCCGGGAACATATCGTTATGATATCAGTGTTACTAATTTAGCAGAGGGTGAGACTATCCAGAGTAAGGAGTCGCATCCAGGAAAAGTTAAAAGTAGACCTACAAATTATAGGCAAGTTACCTGTGATAGTATAGAATGTATTAGGGATTGTTATATGATTCATTTAAAAGGGGTGGAAAATGATGCTTATGCCTGGGCACAATCTTTTATAGGTGTTCCGTATGCTGAAGATGTCGATAATCCTAATCCACCTCCAAGTGTTTTGTATCCTACGGACTATCATTATAATGACTGTTCGGGATTAATTCATGCTGCTGAATGGTTAAATAACTGGGAGCAATATAGGCAAGATGCTCATGGATATGTTACTTTAACAGATTTTTCCTCGCCCAATGGAGGTTTGGATCCTGATAATAATGTTAATGCAGTACGAAATGACTGGACTGGAATTGATCCCAAGATAGACAAGGATGGTGATGGGGCGATTGGAGAGGATCCTATTGGAGATTTGAATAGAGATGGTTTTCCTGGTGTTAGGGGAGTAGATGACGATGGAGATGGATTGATAGATGAAGATTCAAGAGGTAGACAATCCGGAGAAGCTGGATATACAAACGATCTTGCGGAAGATGATGATGAAGATGGTTATTATGATAGTAGTCAGAGAGAAATTGTTAGATTGAATGAAGATCCGGGTCGGTGGGATCATATTATTATGATTAAAGATTATAGATGGATTGATTATAATATACCTGAAAATGCAGTTTATGAGCAGACTCTTGGTCATTTATATAATTTTATTCATGCTTGTCCAAGTCCTGCTCCAG
Organism: uncultured bacterium; assembly: GCA_964418485.1. Taxonomy (GTDB): domain Bacteria; phylum Hydrothermota; class UBA3072; order UBA3072; family UBA3072; genus JAFGHJ01. The sequence goes on from CAYQMH010000078.1 coordinate 2,161, forward strand.
GTCAAACAAGAGAAGTTTCTTATAATCTTGATAATTATGAACCCCGATATCCTATTGCCCGTACTCCATTTAATCAGACGGGTCTTATTTATAGAACGGAATTTAGACGACCGAATAGATAAAACAATAAAGTTATTGGAGGATATATGAAAAGATTTCTGATTTTAATGTTTTTTGTAACTCCTTTTTTTGTTAGTGCCGAAGAATATATAGATGAAGTAGAGTTATTTATCCCTTATGGTGAAGCAGATAGTCTTTTGGGATACGAACCTCCCTATTATGAAATAAAAGCAGATGGAGATATAGGACATATTGAACTAGGAAAAGCAGCAGGAGCTTGGGATATTCAAAATGATAAAATTTACATTTGTGACGGAGTAAAGCGAAGAGTTTTAATTTATGCTTTTAACAGAAAATATTTGGGTTCTATAGGTTTGTGGAAAGAAGATACAGATGAAATAAAAATAAAAACTACTGCCGGTAAGACACTTGCCTTAAAACCTCAGGAAATCCAACGATACGATCTTGTAGAGAAAAAGTTTAGAAAGTATCCGGAAATAAAACATTATTATAGGACAATTGGGTCTATTGCAGTCGATGGAAGCGGAAATATTTACGCGGTCACAGACATAAGTCATAAAGAAAGAGGTGTTATGAAGTTTTCCCCTGGTGGTAAGCTATTGGGAGTAATAAATAAATTTGGTAAGTATGGTCCTGATGATATCGAAGCATTGGGGTTTCAGGTGTTTTCTGATGGTTATGGAGATATTATTGTAGGGATGTTATTGAAAAAAAGTGGTCAAGTTTTTGCCAAGTTTGATAGAAATGGGAACTTCGTGTGGGTTAAGGAAAGGGCATATCCAAGAGACCGTGAAGGATACCTTTATAATATGTTACCAGATGGAAAAGGTCCTTCAGCACCAGATACTTCAATTATTATCTCTAAGATGAATTCAAGAGAAATAGAAATTGGACAGATTAAAATCTATTTTGATCCGCCTACGTCTCGAGGAGTAGGATTTCGTGGAGTTGATGGCGCAGGCAATCTTTATTTCAGTTTAGGAGTGACAAGTTTTAAGTTTGATCAAGCGGGTAACCTTTTGGCGAAGATAGAAGTTGCATCGATAGTTTATGATAAGGGAATAGCAGATGTTAGAGCAATACCTATTACAAAATATATGACTGATGGTAGTCGTTGCATTGGGTACAATTTCAAAGATGGTTTTCGCCTAATAAAACAGTATATCAAACCCGGAACGGAAGGAGTAATCCTAAAACCAGCTATCACAGACACCACTAAAAAAAAATAAAAGTTAATATTTTGGAAAGAGTAAAAAAGTTTTTTGTTCGGGTTTTTTGAATAAATACTGAAGAACGTATAATGAGTCAATATTTATGGTTTATATAGAGTAAGAAATGGAAAAAGTTGTTTACTTACTGGGAGCAGGGTTCTCTGCACCTTTAAACTTACCCGTTATTAGCGATTTTTATATAAAAGCTAAAAGAATGGTTGAGAGTCATAATGATGAAGTTTTCAAAAAATCATTTGGTGTTGTAGAAGACAAAGTTCGCAAAATTTCTAATATTAAACATTATTTTGATAGTGATCAGTATAATATTGAGGAGATATTATCAATTCTTGAGATGATGGATTATTTGAAAGAAGAAAAAAACGCAGAGCATTTTCGATCATATATTGCGGAAGTTATCAAATATTATACACCTAAGATAGAAGATTTAAGAGAATTAAATATGAGTAATTTCTATGATTTTATCTTTACTTATAATGAAAAATTAAGAACTTATGGCTTTTTTGTCGCTGATATATTAAATCTTCAGTTATCTAAAAACAAAGGAGATAGGAAAGTTTTTTGGTTCCCGATTGAAAACCCGGAGTTTTCCTATTCTATAATTACATTAAATTATGACTTAGTTATAGAAAATTTTGTTAGGTTTTTAGCGGGAGAAGGAAATAATTTATTTATTAACGAAAAAGAAGTGAATATAGAAGATCTGATTGACGAAAAAATTGCAAAACTTCATGGCTCCGTTGAACCCCTCAAACTTGTTCCTCCGACATGGAATAAGGGCTCTGATGAGGAATTGCTAAATGAATGGAAGAAAGCGTATAAATTTTTAAAAGAAGCTAATCACATTAGGGTTCTGGGTTATTCTCTCCCTAATTCAGATTCATATATTAAGTATTTATTAAAGGCGGCAATCCTTGAATGTGAAAATTTACAGTCAATAGATGTTATTTGTTTGGATAAGGGTGGAACTGTTAAAGAACGATATGATGATTTTGTTAAATTTAATTTTTATAAATTCAAAAATGTAGATATTTTGAATTATCTACTGATAAATTTTAAATTACACAGAGAAGAGTTCAGTAAGATTGTTAATGAACCAAATAAAAGTTACTTTGTTTTGGATTTTAAGTATTTAGAAAATGCTCATTCCGATTTTATGAATTAAAATTTTTCGGAGATATTGCTTCCTATCTTGCTCTTTACGGATGGGAAATAACAGGTGGTAACAATAACGGATACCCCGAGAGAGGGGAAACATTTACCCTTAAACCGGTTATAAAGAATATAGGTATATCAGACACTTTAAGAGATGTCCGGTGTCTGCTTACGACTGATGATGCATTTGTAACTATTGAGGATGATATTTGCAGTATTGGGGATTTACTTCCCGGAGAAGCGCTGCAGTCTCCCGATGGGTTTAGAATTGCCTTCTCATCGGAGATGCCTTCAGAGTATTTATCTCATTTTGCAATAACCATAGAAGATGCGTTGGGCAATGTATTTACTGATGAATTTACATTAAAAGAAAGAGATATTCTTGCGGTGTTATCTTTTGGCGATTATGAGGTTGATGAAGCGTTTAAAAAAGATATTAACGCCGAGATACAGAAAGGATATCAAGTAATTGTTCCTTCAAGATTAATTGAATATAAAAAGTGGAAGTCTATCGGATTTATTGCAAGAGATCCGGAAAATGGTTATGCTGGTATGTATATTTATAGCGGTCTTCTTGGTGGGGCAACAGTTGTGGGAGTGGAAGAATGGCCTCCTGAGACGAGAAAGATATTCAAGGAAGGATGTGATGTACTATCGGTTATCCCTCACATCCTTGCGCCAGAAGAAAATTCATTGTATTATAAAGGTGATGATATGAATGTACAGGTTCAATATGATATTACTTATGATTGTGACGGAGTGATTTCAAATGAAACCAGAATTCAGAATTATGTTTTAGATACGGATATGTATTCGGCTGGTATGCATGATTTATATGCTACAGGTATTTCCGCCACAGGTCAGGAAATAAGAGATTCAAGACCTATATGGGTGATTGAGTTTGAGATCGATGAGGAGAATGTTACGAAATACTTCAATCCTTATAAGCCAGATTCCGCGCGAATCAAATATAGTTTAGAACCGGATGATTACGCGAACCCGGATATTTCTCCCAAACCTATAAGTATGAAGGTTGAAATTAAGGACAAGGATTAAAATGTAGTTTACGGACCAAGAGATTTGACTGTTGAGGAACAAAGAAATCAATTGTTGTGGTGGCATGGGGTTGATAATAATGGGGATACTTTGAATTTTGAAGGGAATTCATATAACGTAAATATTAAATTAAAATATAAGGAAGCTACTGCGACTACTTCTTTAAGTTCCGTTAAATCTTCTGGGATTTTAAGCACAGGAACAGAAGTAGAAGATGATACTGAAATAGATATTTATAAAATAAAGTTAGTTCAACCCGAGATCTCCAATTCTGAACCATACAAATATTGGATTAATTCTACTCCCGAAATGCCAGATGTAGAATTTCAAGCTAAAGTAGAGGGTTTGCATCCGATAATTACGAATTTTACGTGGAATTGGAGTCTTAAAGTATGGTACCAACACTTAGGAACAGAATATACGCAACCATATTTTGAGAGAATCAAAATACCTCTTGAAGGTGAAATGAATAGTCTCTTGCCAGAAAGTTATTGGAGAGTAATTTTTGGAGGAGATATCATAGGTGGATATACAGAACTTAAGGTGAAGTTAAGAGCAATCTCGAATTTAAAGATTGTTGAGGACAGTTTAGTAATTAATAACATGCCAAGTCCTAACCAAGACGAAACACATATAGAGATAATGGGTCAAAATCCTTCTAAACAGACTATAAGAGACCGGTTAGGTTCGATAATGTCTTGGGTAATTTGTTATAAAGAAACCCAGTTTTTACATTTTCGAAGTAATGGGAAACCAGTATGGGGTTGGCCAAGTGGTTACGGCGTAATGCAACTAGATCCTCCGTATAGCTATGCTCAGGAGTTTGATTGGAGAGCAAATGTGGATGGAGGTCTAAGGATGATAGAAAATAAAAGGCAATCAGCCAGAGGATATCCTTCGAGGGTTAGAACAAATGGAGATAGATGGCGCCACCAACCTTTTCCCGATGCGACTGATTTTATTGAAGAAGAGTTGAAAATGGATACATATCAATTGTTTAATGGCGGGCACTATTATATTTGGGATAATGAGCAAAAGAAATGGATAAAAAATCCTTATATTGATAATACTGGATACGCAGAAGGTTGCAAAGCTTTAGAGGAGCAAATAATAAATGAAAATTATCCTGATTATTGGAATTAAAGGGAGGAAATATGTTTGTATATAAGAATATGATTTTAAGACCTATTTGTGTTTGTTTTTTTTGTTTATTTGTTTTTTCTATAAGAGGAAACGATTCCCTTCTGTATGTGCATGAGATTTCTAACACTATACCATATTGCGAAAGAGAGGAGAAAATTTACAAGGTTAATTTTACCAGTGGGGGAGTTGTTAAAACCTACGATCTTTCAAAAACGGGAATGAGATTGGTTAAGATTTATGTTGACGAACAAAGAGAAATGTTCTTTTGTGTTGGCTATGTAGGTAGAACTTATTACGTATTAAAAGTTTTCGATAAAAATATGAAACTCGTCAAGGATTTGGGTTTCCCAAGTTTCAGTCCCCAAATTGTTACTTTCGATCCATCAGGTTTACGAATCTTTATTAGTTGGGATAATTCAGGAATAGAAGAAGGATGGTGTATAGAGAAGATTGAAAAATACGGTATTGAAACCAATTATGATTTTGAACCTCAAACTACTATTTTGAGTGCCAAAGACTTGGAGATCTTAAGAACTTCGAAAGAAATTATTTTGAATGTCTTTTCAAGTGTTTCTGCGACTGGAGATATTATTTATACCGTTGCCGAAAATCCCCAAAAGATATATATCTATAACGCAGAAAATTATAGCCTAATTCGTGTAATCTCCGTTTTAGATTTAATAGGCGGGCGTGAAGTTTTTTCTTTTGGAGTTAAAGATGTAAAAAATGGAAAGGCTTTGCTTATAAAAAACGAGAAAATCGTTGAAGAGGGAAAAGAGAGATATCGTTATACTTGGTTTATTTATGATGTGAATGAAAGCAAGTCTTATCCTGAGGTTGTTACTAATGTTTATCCTGAAGCTGTCAATCTTTCCCAAGATGGAAAATTAATGTTTTTTACCGAAAAAAGTAAATCTACTGATGATTTGAAAGAACTCAACGAGATTACCAATCTTCGTATATACAACATGGAAGAGGGCAAAGAAATGACAACAGTTGATGTTCCTTCGGGAAGACCTATAATTAAGGAAAGAGACAATAATTTTTATTATATAACTCCTGGAAAAATAAAAATTGTCGGATTAGAAGAAAAAAGAATACATGGAGTAATTACTTCTTCTGTTAAAATGATAAAGAGTTTGAATATTCCTGAAGGAGTTATCATTTCGGAATAATTGGATAATAATGATTTTTTTCTTTGATTTTTTTCTTAATGTTGTTGAATTACGCGGTTAGCTTTTTGCCTTTGGCTGAGGCTGTGCCAAAATTTAAATTGCTATTAATTTCAGTTCTTTTATGGGTGTTTTTTGTTTTCAATAGTGTTTTTTCTGTTTTATGCTGTATTATACTCCATTTTTCTCATTAGCTTCTCAATTCCGGCTAAATTTATCAGTTTTCTTATGTTATAAACGGTTGAAATCAGGCCTGTAAATTCACCGTTTACTTTCTCTATACCTCGTAAAGAAAATCGGGTAAAATTTAAATCCCTTTTTATCGTACCGATAACAGGTTCTACTATTTCTCTTCGCTTTTTATATGTTTCTTTATTCTTCTCATTATCCATTATCGCTTTATATCTTTCCAGATATTCTACATCATTCAACATTATATTAACGGGGTCAGACCTTTAATATTAACGGGGTCAGACCTTGAAATGTGAAAAGGTTTTGTTCTTCTTATTCCTG
>CAYQMH010000079.1:0-8377 GCA_964418485.1 uncultured bacterium
CCTTACACTAATGATTATGTAAAATATTTATTTAAAGACTGGATTGAAATTCACGGAGACAGGAGATTCTCCGATGATAATGCGATAGTAACAGGAATAGGCAGTTTAGAGGATGTCTCTTTTATAGTTGTTGGGCACGAAAAGGGAAGAAATATAACGGAAAAAATTAAAAGAAATTTTGGTAGTGCCCACCCGGAAGGATACAGAAAAGCCTTAAGAGTAATGAAATTGGGAGGTAAATTTAATTTACCGATCGTTTGTTTTGTGGATACAGCTGGTGCTTATCCGGGAATAGGGGCGGAAGAGAGGGGACAGGCTTTAGCTATAGCTGAGAATATAAAGGAAATTGCTGTTATTCCGGTTCCTATAATTGTAATAATTACGGGAGAGGGGGGGAGTGGGGGCGCTCTCGCTATTGGGGTTGGAAATAGAATATACATGCAAGAATTTGCGGTTTATTCAGTTATTTCTCCTGAAGGCTGTGCCTCTATTATTTTTCGTGATCAAGAATACAAGAAGGAAGCCGCGGGATATCTTAAAATTACAGCAGAAGATTTAAAAGAATTTAAAGTTATAGATGGTATAATAGATGAGCCGGAAGGAGGTGCGCATAACAATCCGGAAGAAGCAGCCCGCTTAATTGGGCAAGCGATTCTTACAGCATATAATGAATTGAAAGATATCGCGGGAGATGTTTTAATTGAAAAAAGAATTGAAAAATTTTCCAAAATGGGTGTGTATGCAAGGGGATAAATGGCTTTAAGAGGCGATTTTAAAGATTTTGAATTAAACGACATATTCCAATTAATCCATATGGGGGGTAAAGACGGAGCTCTTCATATTAGTGGGAAAAATGGTACCGGAGTTATTTTTTTTGAACACGGTAATATTAGACATGCTGAGACGGGTGAACAACAAGGAACCGAGGCTATAAATGTATTTCTTAAATGGGATACAGGGACTTTTGAATTTATAGCGGGGGAAGACACCGATAAAGAGACAATCAATCTTCCGATCCACAATGTAATTCTGGAAGCTGCGAGGCAGATAGATGAGTGGAAGAAGATGGAAGACGTAATACCTTCCGTAGAGGTGGTTGTTGATTTTGAAGAAGAACCTGATATTAGCGATATCGAGTTAAGACCTATGGAGTGGAAAGCTCTTTCAATAATTAACGGAGAAAAGACCATAAAAGAGATTGCTGATGAGCTTAAAATGAAGAGTTTCGATCTTGCAAAAATTCTTTATGGATTAGTGCAATCAGGTTTAATACGGGTAAAAAAGAAATAAATTTAATCGAAGAAATTATTAAGATTTGTTGAAAGGAGGAAATTTGATGGAGAAGAGATGTATTTGCATTGCTGGGCATGCTAATTCTGGTAAAACTTCCTTAGGAGAAGCGCTACTGTATAAGGTGAATTTTACAAACAGATTGGGTTCTATCGACAACGGAACTTCAGTTTTAGATTATATGAAGTATGAGAAAGAAAGAAAATATTCGGTTAGCCTAGCTTGTACTACATTCAAGTATGACGGTGTGGAAGTAGATTTGATAGATACTCCCGGATACCTTGATTTTCAAGGGGAAATGATTGCAGGTTTGAGTGTATGCGATTCAGTGATTATAGTTGTAGATGGGATTTCAGGTATGGGTTTCATAACGGGACAGGTAATTGAATACGCTAAAAAAAGAGGTGTCCCGGCTTTATTTTATGTAAGTAAATTAGGAAAAGAAGGGGTAGATTTTGAAAGTTTATTAAACGAAATAAAGGATGAAGTAAAAAGCGGGTTACTCCCTCTTGTTGTACCATTAGTAAAAAGTGGTAAAATAGTCGGCGTGGCAGATATACTGCAGTTAAAGGAATATTCCTCCGGAGGAGAAAAGGAGATCTCATCCGATTTTACAGGCGAGATAAACAAATATAGAGAAAAGTTGGTTGAAGCGCTTGCGGAAGTGGACGAAGAACTTATGGAGAAATTCATAGAAGAGAAGGAAATTACCGATGAAGATTTAAAGAATGGTATGAAAAGAGGATTTCTTACGGGGAAACTTTATCCTTTAATAAGTGGCGATTCGGTTTCGCTTCTTGGTATAGATTATCTTCTTCAGTATATTAAGAAGATTTTTCCCTCACCTGCCGAGGCGAAACTTCCTTCTCAAGTTGAGTCAATTGATGGTCCGACTGCAGTTTTTTCTTTTAAGACTATATACGAGACACACGTCGGGGAATTAAATTTGATAAAGATTTGGAGAGGCAAACTTAAATCGGGGGATACACTAATTAACACTTCAAGTGATACTGAAGAGAAAATCAATCAACTCTTTGTATTGAAAGGAAATGAAAGAGAACAGGTAGAGGAACTTGAAGCAGGTTCAATAGGTGCGTTAGTAAAGTTGAAAAATACCTCTTTAGGTGATACTTTGGCAGATCCGGCTAATCCAATCAAGTTAGATAAGGTCGAATTTCCCAGCCCTGTAGCAAAAATAGCTATTGAGGGTGAAACTGAGAAAGATAGCGACAAAATATCTAAAGGACTCTCTAAACTAAGGAAATCAGATCCCACCTTGAACTATAATTTTGATTCTGAAACAAAGCAGTTAATTTTAGAAACTATGGGTGAACAGCACTTGCAATTTGTGAAATCGTGGCTGGAGGATAATTTTAGTGTTAAACTTATAGAAAGCAAACCGGATGTTCATTATAGAGAAACGATACAGAAGAAAGCAGAAGGACATGCAAAATTTAAAAAGCAGAGCGGTGGGCGGGGTCAGTATGGGGAAGTGTATCTGAAAGTCGAACCCTTGGGAAGAGGCGAAGGAATAGAGTTTGCAAATGAGATTAAAGGCGGAAGTATTCCAAGCAAGTATGTGCCATCTGTTGAAACCGGGGTCAACGAAGCATTAAATACCGGAATATTGGCTGGTTATAAAGTTGTAGACTGTAAAATTATAGTTTATGATGGATCTTACCATCCGGTCGATTCTTCTGACAACGCTTTCAAAAGAGCAGGTTCTATGGCTTTAAAAGAGGCTCTTTTGCAGGCATCTCCGTTTTTGTTAGAACCTATACTTAAAGTTCAAACTGTTATAACCGATGAATATACGGGAGATGTTATGGGAGATTTAAATTCGAAAAGGGGTAGAATCCTCGGCATCGATGCTAAAGGGAAGTTTCAAGTAATAAATGCCTATGTTCCTGAAAAAGAGATGTTTAAGTATTCGTCCAGATTGCGATCTTTAACCCAAGGTACAGGTACTTATTCTGCCGAGTTTGCATTTTATGAGAGAATTCCGGAAGAAATTGGCCAGGAAATTATGGCGCAGAAAAAAGATAAAGAAGAGGAGTAATGCTTTTATTTCTTTTAGCTCTTTTCGAGGGAGAGTTTCTCCTTGTGGGGGTAGATGCTGGAAGTTGGGGGAGAGGATCCACGGGTATTGCTTATCCTACGACTGGCTTTAAGAATCCTGCTTCTTCTCTTGTTCTAGAACCTTGTGTTTATTTTACAGGTTCGAGAATGTTTGGAGATCTTGCTAATGTTTTAAGCGGAGGAATAAATTTAAGACAAAGCGATTATGGATTGGGAGTACACTTTATCTTTCATTCCGTGGGAGATATACTTGATACGAGAGATGGCTGGAATGATGAAGACGGGGACGGATATCCTGACCCCGGAGAGGAATTATATGAAGATTTAAATGATGTTTTTTCCTCCCGCGAGGGAGCCATCTTTGCTGCATATTCAAAATGGGTAGGAAATTTTTCTGTAGGAATGGGCTTGAAGTTTATCTACAGGGAGATTTACGAGACAAGAGCAGTTGGAGCAGGTGCGGATTTTGGAATTATTTATCAGATGGAGCAATACTCAATTGGAGTTGCAATAAAAGATATTACGACTTCTCCGGTTTTTTGGGAAGAGGGTACGGATCATATTGCTCCTTCGTATCAAATGGGTCTGGGATTTAACAAGAAGTTAGGAAACGTACCTATTTTGATGGAAGTTAATTTTATTCAAGACGAATACGGTTTTAATCACCATTTAGGCGTTGAACTTGGCTTAAACAAATGGCTTAAAATGCGCGCCGGATTTTTTAACGATCAGTTGACTACGGGTTTTGGAATTGAAAAACGCCCTTTTTTAGTTGATTACGCTTTGAATATACATTCTTATTTATCAATGTCTCACAGAGTTTCTCTGTTGTATAAACTTTGAATACCAGGTATTAGGTCTTCTTAGAAAAAACAAAATAATTTTTTCCTCGTGTTTTTTGTGATAATTGGTTTATCCGGGTTTGGAAGAGGTGCTGTACTAGCGCCTATTTGTTTTTAACTTCTATTTCCCCTTCTTTTATTAGATTCAAGCAAATTTTTACTAATTTCGGGTCAAACTGAGTTCCGGAGTTTTGCTTTAATTCTTTAATAACTTCTTTCCGTGGTAGACCTTTCCTGTAGGGTCTTCTTGATATCATTGCGCTTAGAGAATCGGAGATAGCTAATATTCTAGCAGATAATGGTATTTTTTTACCCTTAAGACCATCGGGAAATCCATTTCCATCATAACGTTCATGATGATGAAGAACAGCATTTAGAATTTTTTTGTTTCCAATCGATGGATTTATTATAAAATTTCCTATCGCAGGATGTTTTTTCATTATCATATATTCTTTTTCTGTGAGAGTTTTAGGTTTCATTAAAATAGAATCCGGTATACCGACTTTACCTATGTCATGGATAAGAGCTGCGTAGCTCAGCATTTCTTTTTCTTTATCAGAATATCCGAGTTGGTTGGCAATTTCAAGGGAAATTTCTTTAACCTGTTTTGAATGTCCTTCCTGGTATGGGTCTTTTGCCTCAAGTGCATTAACCAGAGACGTAATGGTATCCAGCATCTTCTTTTCTATTTTTTCTCTTTGTTCTTTAACTTTACTTTCCAATTCCGTTTGATATTCTCTTTTTATTCTTAGGAGGAAATTTCTCTCCTTTACTTTTTCCAGAACTCTTCCGAGTTCTTCAGGCAAAACAGGTTTAACAAGGTAATCGAAAGCTCCGACACGCATAGTGCTCCTTATTATATCGAGATCTCTAAAAGCGGTAACCATTATTATTGAAACATCGGGGTTAATACTTAACAAAGTTCTAGCGGCTTCTATACCGTTCATTTTTGGCATTTCAATATCAAGAAGCACACAGTCAAAATTGTTTTTCTTGTATTCATTGACCGCTTCATATCCATCAGATGTCGGTTTACAATTATGTCCTTGTATAGAGAGAATGTTTGTAAGAGACCTTAGAATTTTATTATCATCGTCTGCTAATAAAATTTCCATAGGAATAGAATACCTATATCAAGAATTTCATAATTTAAATTCTTTACCCTCTTGGGCACCTTTGATTTTTAATCCTTTCCCTGCCAGTTTGTTAGCTTTTTTTACTATTTTATCTACTTGCCTGTCAGTTCTTGTGGGGTCGTAGTGAGTCAAATAAAGTGTTTTTATGTTTCCTTCTTTGGCGAATTCTACTGTTTGTTCCCACGAAGAATGGCCCCAGCTTTTGTGTTTTTCCATTTCATTTTTTTCGTATTGAGCGTCATGAATTAGAATATCCGAATCTTTTGTAAAAGCTAAGTGATCTTTATAGGGTACTGCTGCTATATCCTGATGGTCTAGTTCGTTATCGCTCATAAAGACTAAAGTTTTTCCATCTTCTTCAAATTTAAAAGCGTGGGTCTCAAGAGGATGGTTTGTTAATATGGAACTGATTTTTACCCCGTCGATTGAAATACCTTTTTTTCGTATTTTTTCAAATTCTATTTTGGCGGCTATTTCCTTAAAAGGTACCGGATAGTAAAGGGATTTCATTTGTCCTTTGAGTATGTCCAATAATCTTTCATAAGTCGGAGAAGCGGCAAATATTTTTATTGAGAAATCCGGAATGTATATAGGAATAAAGAATGGAAATCCCTGGATATGGTCCCAGTGAGAATGGGTTAGGAATAAATTAATGTGGTTTATTTTCTCACGAAGTATTTCTTCAGAAAGAACTCTCATACCGGAGCCCGCGTCGATGATAATCTTTTTTCCGTTATTTAATGTTAGGTCTACACATGTTGTGTTGCCACCATATTTTACTGTATATTTTCCGGGTGTTGGTATTGAGCCTCTTGTACCCAAAAGTTTAATTTTCATAAAATTATTTTAAGTAAAAATGCAGATTTGTCAAGCTTTTTATAGTATATTATCTTATTAAAAGTGTTAAATTATAGTTTTTTTAGTGTCCTTTATTCAAAAGGTCTTGCTTATTGAGTAATTTTCTTTTATTATTAATCGATTTAAAGATAGCTTTTATGGCGAGATTTAAAAATTCTAAAGGCTAAGGGGGATTTGATGGAAATGTTATTAAGATTTATGTTTATGTTAACAGTTTATTCTTTTTTTAATGTGCCTTTATTAATTGCCGCGGGAGGTGAAAAAGTAATGAATAAAAATGAAAAAATAGTATTACCGGAACCCAGGCATGAAAGTCATATTTCAGTTGAAGAAGCAATATTAAAAAGAAGGTCAGTAAGAAGTTATTCTGATGAACCGCTTAAATTGGAAGAAATTTCTCAGCTTCTTTGGTCTGCCCAGGGTATCACTGATGAGGAGAGGAAATTAAGAGCGGCTCCTTCGGCCGGTGCTCTTTACCCACTTGAGACTTATATTGTCGTGGGTAACGTATCTTCGTTGGAAGAAGGTATCTATAGATACGATCCCTTAAATCATGAAATTATTAAGACTAGGGAAGGGGATTATAGAAGCGATCTTTCACTTGCTTCTCTCGGTCAGTCCTGTATTAAAAATGGTGCTGTTTCTATAGTTTTTGCCGCAGTTTACGAGCGTATAACAAAAAAATACGGAGAGAGAGGTATCGGATACACCTACATGGAGGCCGGACATGCTGCTCAAAATATTTATTTACAGGCGGAAGCATTGTCTTTGGGAACTGTTGTTGTAGGAGCTTTTACGGACGATAGAGTAAAAAATGTCATTGGCATGAAGGAGGAAGAAACTCCTTTATATATCTTGCCTGTTGGCAGAAAGTAATGCTGAATTTTTCTGATGAAAGGAGGAATTAATGGGAGTGAAAAATAGAAAAGAAATTACAGTTTCGACGAGCAGGAGAAATGAGTTTGTAGACGTAACCGAGGAAGTAAGACGTGTTGTGAAGGGAAGCGGAGTAAAAGACGGTTATGTCCATCTTTATGTGCCTCATACAACAGCGGCTGTAACGATAAACGAAAACTACGATCCTTCGGTAAAGAGCGATATTTTAAATAAGCTGTCGGACGTAATCCCTGCTGGCGCAGGATATGCTCATTCGGAAGGAAACGCGGATAGTCATATTAAAGCTTCTCTTGTCGGAAATTCGGATTTTATTCCGGTTGTGAGCGGTGATATTGCTCTTGGTACATGGCAGGGGATCTTTTTCTGTGAATTTGACGGTCCCCGCTCGAGGAGAATGTTGATTCAGGTTATTGGGTAAAGAATCTAACCACAGAGAGCACAGAGAAAAAAAGAAGACAAAGAGAACACAGAGATTTTTTTTGCTGTTTAAAACCCGTCCCACAACACCAAATTATTATCACACAAAGACACTAAGACACAAAGGGTTTGTTGGTTAGGTCGTTAAAAAGACTCGAACCTACTATAAAAACTTTAACTTAGGGCTATGGTTTTCGGGCTATGATCCTGTTTACTGCGTGTTTGTGTGGAATATTTGCGGAATTACAATCAAATATCTCTTCTGTGCAATATAGTATTTCCCAATCCCAATAATATGTTATTATCTCTCCGGATTTAAAAAAGTATGTATTTGGATCGGCATCGGGTGCCTTTTCAATAAAAGGCTTTTTTACAAAGACAGAAAAGGCGTTTATTCCACCCTTATTTGTAAATTCTTTATAATTTCGAAATATCTCAGCTCTTTGTTCCGGAGGTAGATAATGAAGAGTTCCAGTTGAAATAATAATATCGTGTTTTTCTTCTAATCTATAATCTATTATATTTTTTTTTAAAGTCTTAATCCTTAAATTTTCTTCTTTTGCGTATTGTTCTGCTTTCTTAAGACCTTGTTCGGAAAGATCTATTGCAAGAACATCAAAGCCTTTCTTTGCGAAGAAAACGGTATCTCTCCCTTCTCCGCATCCAAGGTCAATTAATCTTTTGCCGGTGTAATTAATTTTTGAGATTATTTTGATGAGTTTTTTAGCTGTAGAGGATGGATTCTTTCCCCAATAGTAATCTTTCCCTGCGTATTTTTTATTATATGAATCTTCGGTTTTCATATTATTTGGATTTTAAGAATGATGAATAAGCTTGTCAAGTCTTTAAGGTTAACTG
>CAYQMH010000080.1:0-8286 GCA_964418485.1 uncultured bacterium
GGCTTATTCTTGCCGATTCTTTTCCTAAAGGTAAGTATCCTTTAAGAAAGAATTTCAAACATTCTGATGTAACTGACGAAGATTATGATTATGAGAGGTCAGGGTTATGAAACAGACAATAATTCCTCTTGGTCCTTATCATCCGCTTCTTGAAGAACCTGAACACTTTAAGCTTTATGTGGAAGGTGAGAGAGTGGTGGATCTCGATGTGGAAATAGGTTACAATCACAGGGGTATCGAGAAATTATCCGAGGGAAAAACATGGGATCAGGTTCCTTATCTTGTAGAAAGAATTTGCGGGATTTGTTCTACTTCACATCCGATGGCTTATTGCCTTGCAGTTGAAGATCTACTTGGATGTGAAATTCCAAAGAGAGCACAGCTTATTAGGGTTGTTGTTTGTGAGCTGGAAAGGTTGCATTCGCATCTATTATGGGTCGGGCTTGCGGGACATTTCATCGGATATAACACAGTCTGGATGTGGGCATGGAAATACAGGGAGACGATTTTAGAGATATGCGAAAAACTTACCGGTAATAGAAATCACTATGCGATGTTTAAACCCGGTGGAGTCAGAAGAGATTTTAATGAAGAGCAAATAGAGTATGCGTTAGAGCGTATTGTTGATGTGGAAAAGCCTACCAAGATGCTTACCGATGCGATTCTTGATGATCCCGTAATACACAAAAGACTTAAAGGAATAGGAGTATTGACAAAGAAAGACGCTATTCTCTATTCCGCCCTTGGACCTACATCTCGTGGTTCCAACGTACCCTGGGATGTACGTAATGATGAACCTCTTGAAGGTTTTAAAGACCTTAAATGGAAAGTTATCGTTCAAGAAGACGGTGATGTTTTTAGTAAGGGTGTTGTACGTTTGCTTGAATGTTTTGAATCGATTTCCTTAATAAAGCAGGCTCTTTTAAAACTGCCCAGAGGCGGATCTATTGATGCGGATATAAAGGAAGTTCCGCCCGGAGAGGGATGCGGACGCTATGAAGCTCCGAGAGGGGAAGTTTTTCATTATGTGAGAAGTGACGGTTCCAATATGCCTTATCGTCATAAAGTAAGGGCCCCGACCTTCAATAATCTCCCGACTTTTAAAGCTTCGTGTAAGGGAGAAACGATAGCCGATGTTGCTTTGATTACGGCTTCAATTGACCCCTGTTACTGTTGTACTGAGAGAGTCGCTGTTGTCGATAAAAACAATAATGAAAAGATACTTAGAGGGACAGACTTATTGAAGTTAAGTGTAGATAAAACGATGAGTATTATGAAGAAACTGGGTAAAACTCCGCCTCTTTATAATCTGGAGATATGATGTTAGATAATTTGTTATTGTATCCAATTATAATACCTTTTCTTGCAGGGCTTTTCACCTTAATCGTCCCTCGGTTGAAGAAATTTAAACAGTTGATAACAGTTGTTGTAACTCTGTACCTTCTAATTTTGTCGTACCGTTTCTTTAATTTGACGGGTACCGTAGAGAGTTTGTTATCAATTAATTTCTTAAATTATCGTACAGATTTTTTACTTAAAATTGATCAGATAAGTAGCTTTATGCTTTTATTTACTTACCTGTTTGGGTTTTTGATTTCTATATATCTTTTTAGTTCCCGTAGCGAAGTTAAAACGGGAGATAATCAATTCATGACCTATTTTCTCTGGACTCTTGGAGGTGTGTCAGGTGTATTCCTTTCCGCAAGTTTATTATTCGTGCTTATTTTCTGGGAAATGGTCACAGCTATTTTCTTCCTTTATATTAATTTAGGCAAGGGTAAGGGCATTTCCGAGGCGGCTCGTAAGACCTATATTATACTTGGTTTTGCGGATGCTTTGTTCTTGTTCGGAGTTACCTATATATGGGTTACCACAGGCGTACTTAATATTGATTTGATTTCTATTTCTACAGCGAACGGCATCCTTCCAAGAATTGTATTCTTCTCATTTGTTATAGCGGCTATTGCGAAAGCCGGAGCAATACCTTTTCATACATGGATTCCTGCGATTGCGGAGGAGTCTCCTGCATCGTTGATGGCTTTCTTGCCGGCATCTCTTGATAAATTGCTTGGTATTTATCTTTTAGCCGTAACAATGTTAAAGTTATTTAATGTCGAACCGATTTTAAGGTTTATTGTTATGTTAATAGGAGCTCTTACCATTATCATAGCTGTGCTTATGGCTCTAATACAGCATAACCTTAAGAAACTACTTTCTTTTCACGCGGTCAGTCAGGTTGGTTATATGGTTCTTGGTATAGGAACAGGGAATCCTATTGGAGTTTTAGGGGGATTATTTCATATGTTGAACCATGCTGTTTATAAGAGCGGTCTTTTTCTCTGTGCCGGCGCGATTGAAAAAGAAACAGGCACAACAGAATTAGAAGAATTAGGAGGCTTGTACCGAAAAATGCCGTTTTTGATGATTTCAAATATAATACTTGCTATGGCTATCTCCGGTGTGCCGCCTTTAAATGGTTTTACTTCTAAGTGGATGGTTTACCAGGGAGTTTTAGAGGCTAGACAGCCCGTATTTCTCATTTTGGCAATTTTCGGAAGCGCTTTAACGCTTGCTTCTTTCCTGAAAGTAATTTATTCTGTTTATTTCGGAGGTGCCTCAGAAGCTTATGACAAGGTGCGGAAACCTTCTTTATTAATGACAACTCCTATTGCTGTTTTGGCTACTCTGTGCCTGTTCTTTGGTATATTTCCTGCGTTTACAGTGAGTTTCTTCTTAATTCCTATGGAATTTAATATATTTGCAGGATTATCGACATTGAAAATTCTTTCCGGTTTAAACTTTGTCAATACACTGTGGGATCCAGGTCATGCTACAGTAGCTTTAATGATCGGTTTAATTATTGGTCTTATAGTGTATCTCATAGGTAAGGTATTTGATTACAGGGAACAGCCGATTTTTACCTGCGGTGAGAGGTTAGATATCGAGGAAAGAAGATTTCCTGGTACAGGGCTCTATCTTACGATACTTGAACTTCCGTTTATTGGAACATATCTCAAAGATAGGGATAAAGGTACTTATGATATTTACAATATTGTAAAACTTGTAGGTTGGAAGGCTATAGTTGAGAAGTTGAAAAATTTGCATGATGGTATTCTATCTACTTATTTGTCATGGTGTATTGTTGGTTTAATGATAATTATGTTTGTTCTTATGAATAGGTAGGTGATGGTATGAATGTAGTATTGTTGTTGCACTCACTTCTCGTGTTTATGATAATCGGGGCTTTTGTAACTGTAGAGATAAAAAATATGCTTTCAGCTGTTATATCTATCGGAGCGGTTGGATTCGCTCTCTCGATGGCTTTCCTCTTCCTTGGGGCACCCGATATAGCTATTACTCAGGTTATAGTCGAAATTTTATCTTTGATACTTTTAATAAGAGCTACTGTTAATGTAGATAACGTTGCTATCGAGCTGAAAGGGGAATCTGTTTTTCATAACAGGACAGCCTTGATTTTTGTAGGTATTATACTTGTTTTTTCCTGGTTCGCGTTTGGCTCCCTTCCTCCTTTCGGAGAACCCTTGATGAGAGTATCTGAATTCTATCTGTATAATGGTCTGGCGAAGGTAGGGGCAACAAATTTTGTGACCTCTGTTATTCTGGATTTCAGAGCTTATGATACTTTCGGTGAGGCAATGGTACTGTTTGTTTCGATAAGCGGTGCTTTCGCAATCTTGCGAAGATGGAAAAGAGAACAAAATAAGGATTTCTTAAGGATAGATCGGGAGCTTTAATTATGAAAGAAGAAAAACAGTCCGGAATGACTTTTATAGTGAAAACGATAACTAATTTGATAGTTGGATTTATGTTGGTTTTTGGTGCTTATGTGGTTTTGTACGGACATATAACGCCGGGTGGTGGTTTCCCGGGCGGCGTAATGATCGCTCTTACCTATATTTTGATAACTCTTGCTTATGGAAGGAAAGTTGTGGAAAGTATAGTATCGGGAGTCACAGGTTCAATTATGGATGATATAGGTGCAATTGCTATCATAATATTAGGTTTTATCGGATTGTATATTGGAGGAACATTTCTGTTTAATTTCTTGCCTAAGGGTACGCCCTTTAATTTGTTTTCAGGAGGTTATATTATACTGTATAACCTTGCAATAATGTTGAAAGTAGGAATGAGCCTTTATATCGTTTTCCTTGCGCTTGCTATACTCCAGAGAGTTGTAACGACCAGGGATGAAACGAAGGAGGCGGGTAAATGACTCTGTACTTTCTCAATTTTGTTCTTTTGATTATAGGTTTATATGCGCTTGTGGTTAAGAGACATATTGTTAAGAAGATTCTAGGAGTTGCTATAATGGAATATGCTGTGAATCTATTTTTAATACTTCTTGGTTTTAAAAAATCCGGAATTGCCCCTATTCTTACCGAAGATATGGATTTGAGAACTTTTATTCATACGGCAGTCGATCCTCTACCCCAGGCGCTGGTTCTTACGTCTATTGTTATTGGACTCGGGACACTTGCGCTTATGGTGGCAATGGCTATAAGGCTTTATGAGCGTTATGGGACCTTCGATATGGATGAAATAAACAGGCTTAGAGGTTGAAATGGGTGCTTTATTACCATTATTTACTGCAATTCCTGTATTTAGTGCGATTTTAATGTTGATTGTTGGCAAGTTTGATAAAAAGAACTTTCCCAGAATTTGGTCGATTCTCACATCTCTTTCGCTACTTTTTATATTGGCGGCTATCTGGGATAAAGGAACGATTATTCATGAAATGGGAGGGTGGAAGCCGCCTTTTGGTGTGGTACTTGTTAAGGATAATCTTTCGCAATTTATGCTGTTAATAGTTAACATTGTCGCGTTTCTAACTATAATTTATTCGTATGTTTATATGAAAAAATTCGAGGATTACTTAAGGTTTTTCACTCTGTTTTTATTTATGCTTGCAGGTATGAATGGGGTTGTGCTGACTGGAGATTTGTTTAATCTATTTGTATTCCTTGAGATTGCTTCTATTGCATCGTATGCACTGGTAGGTTATGGCGTAGATGCTGAAGAGCTGGAGGCTTCGTTTAAATATTTGATACTTGGAGCACTTGCTTCAGTATTTATTTTGTTCGGTATTGGGATGATTTACTCTCTAACGGGTTCCGTTAATATGGCGGATGTTGCAAGATTTATTATTAAGAATAATTTAGGTAATAATAATGCGCTTTTGATGGCGACCGGTCTATTTATAGTCGGTTTTGGGCTTAAGGCGGGGCTTGTTCCTTTTCATGCCTGGTTGCCTGATGCCCATTCTTCTGCTCCTGCTCCCATTTCCGTTATGCTTTCGGGTGTTTTGATAAAGGTTCTGGGAATTTATGCCTTTATAAGAATCTTCTACTGTGTAATAGGAATTACGCCGGTTGTCTCCAACATATTTATAACAATGGGTGTTATTTCAATGCTCGTGGGCGCTTTTATGGGTTTTGGGCAGGATGATATGAAAAGAATGTTTGCTTTTTCTTCTGTGAGTCAGATGGGTTATATCGCTGTTGGAATAGGTATCGGTACACCTTTTGCAATTATTGGTGCTTTATTCCATCTACTTAACCATGCAGGATTTAAATCTTTGCTCTTTCTTTCTTCAGGGGCAATAGAGACTTCTACAGGAACAAGAAATTTATCTGAATTGGGAGGACTTGGGAAAAAGATGCCTGTTACTTCGGCTGCTTCTGTGATAGGATCTCTTTCTATTGCCGGAGTGCCTCCATTTAATGGATTCTGGAGTAAGTTGATTATAATCCTTGCAGCTTTTTCAGCCGGATATGTCTGGCTTGGGGCGATTCTCGTTTTAACCGCTTTTTTAACTCTGGCTTATTATTTAAGATTTCAAAAGAATGTAATTTTTGGAGAACCAAGTTCGAATGTTAAAGATGCCAAGGAAGCCCCATTGTTGATGTTATTGCCTATAATTGTTTTTGCTATTTTTTGTCTTCTTGCCGGAATTTTTAATGGCTGGATTATAAGTAATATTGTTATTCCGGCTCAAAGCATAATACTTGATCAATTGGGTTATATTTCATCTGTAATGGGGATATAGGGAGATTTTATGAAGAAGAGATTGGCTGAATTTATCGTAATTTTTTCGATGTGGGTTCTTTTAACATGGTCTTTGAAATTACAGGATATTATGGCTGGAGTTGTTGTGGCTTTAATTGTAACGATTATAACACGAAAGCTTTTTCCCGGAGATGTTGTTAGATTATTGAATCCGCGACGTTTTTTACTTACCGTTATTTATATACCTTATTTGGTTTATTATATTCTACTTGCCAATATGGATGTGGCTTACAGGGTGTTGAATCCATTTCTTCCAATAAATCCGGGAATTGTCAAGGTGAAAACAAATTTAAAAAATGAATTTGCCAGGACTATTCTTGCCAACTCAATTACTCTAACTCCGGGAACTCTTACTGTGGAAGTTGATGGTGATGATTTTTATGTTCACTGGATAAATGTTTCGAGTGATGATCCGGAGATCCAGAGGGAGATAATTTTAGGTAGGTTTGAGAGAATGCTCAGGAGGATATTCGAATAATGTTTACATTTTTATTTGCCTCTTTAATGATAGCATCTTTTATGTGTTTATACAGGGTTATGGTCGGCCCGACGCCGCCTGACAGGATGGTAGCCATAGATATACTCGGGATTATTGTTGTCGGCATGTGTGCTCTTTTTGCTGCTCAAAAAGGTAGAGATTTCTATCTCTATATAGCTATTTCCTGGTCTATACTCTCTTTTGTTGGTACTCTTGCACTTGTTAAGTTCCTGGAAGGTAGGGGGTTTGATGAGTAATAATTTTGCCATAGCTTTTGTTTTTATAGGAGTGACTTTTGATTTGCTGGGATGTCTCGGTTTAATTAGACTTCCTGATATTTACAATAGATTACAGGCTGCCACAAAATCCGTTACACTTGGTACCTGTGCTATACTGTTTGGTGTATTTCTTGAATTTGGTTTTTCTTCCGGTGGTATTAAGGCATTGATTTGTATAATGTTTGTGATGTTTACTTCTCCTACAGCGGCGCATGCGCTGGCAAGAGGTTCTCATATAAGAGGATTTAAGTTGTGGGAAGGAAGTAAAGTGGACAAATTGAAAAAAGCAAGGGAGAAGAAATAACGATGAAAAAGCCAAAGATAAGAGAACTCGGTGAAGCGATAAAAGCTGTAGTTAAAGGTCCATATACAACAAAATTCCCTTTTGAGCCACCTGAAATTATTCCCGAATTCCGCGGTTTTCCCGAGTATCAGGATGATGACTGTGTAAGATGCGGCGCGTGTGTCGAGGTTTGTCCGGCGAGAGCTATCGAAGTGGAGGAATACGAAAAGGGCGGAAAGAAATTCAGAAAAGTGCGTTTCCGTTATGATGTATGTCTCCTCTGCGGTCAGTGCGGAGCCTTATGCACTACAGGCAAAGGTATTGTATATACGAATAAGTATGCCAAAAATACTCTCGACAGGGCTGAAGTAATTCATGAGGTGGAAGATGAATTGGTGGAATGTGAAAAGTGTGGTAAGGTTATATCCACTAAACGGCATCTAGAATGGATTTCTAATCGTCTTGGAGAAAAAGCTTTTGCCAATCCTACAATTGTTCTTACCAAACATATTCCCATGGGCGTTGCGGACGAAGAAAGAAAGTCTGAAGAGTCCTGCAAGTTTGATAGAGAAGACTGGTATAAAATTCTTTGTCCCGATTGTCGCAGAGCTGCCTGGATGAAGGAAAACTTCCAGTAGTAACATTTGCCACTAAGGCACCAAGACACAAAGAAAAAAGTTATTTAACCACGAAACAAACTAAAAACACTAAATTTTTTGTTGTTTTTTTACTTGAACCCTCGAACCCTTGAGTCCTTGAACCCTATTTTATGATTGGTTGCGGGATGTTGGGTATTTACGGCTGGAAGGGTTTAAGCCCAACAAACCCACAACCAATCAACGCTGACGAAAGGAGGGCGATACAAAACAAATCAAAGTACTCTGTTATACAGAGTATGTTAATGAGTTTTTTCTTTTTGTCAACCCCTTTTTTTATTTATGCCACAAAGGCACTAAGACACTAAGAAAAAAGAATTAATTTATTTTTGTTTTAGCCACTAAGGCGCTAAGTCTCAAAGAAAAAAAATAATAGAAATAATTTGTATTTTGCCACTAAGGCACTAAAACACTAAGAAAAAAGAATGAAATTAATTTTTATTATGCCGCTAAGGCGCTAAGTCTCAAAGAAAAACAATGAAAATAATTTGTATCTTGCCACGA
>CAYQMH010000081.1:0-8196 GCA_964418485.1 uncultured bacterium
CTTGGCGAAAAATAAATAAGGGGGGTTGACTTTCTCTCATAGTCACAGAGATTTTAAACTATTGGCCTGTTTCTTACACACCCGAGCACCAACTATAACAAAATTCACCCCTTGACATTATAGGCTTCAAGAGTTATAATAGCAAATATAGGCTTTGAGGTTTATAATGATTAAAAATAAAATATATGCGGTTATTACCGGGGATATTGTAAAATCCGGGAGATTTGGCACGGAAAGAGAGAAAGCTCTGAAAATATTAAAAGACACCCTTAATTCTCTAAACAATTTCAAAAGCAAAAGTATCGGAGGGGTTTCCGATATCTTCAGAGGAGATTCTTTTCAGATAGTAATAAAAGAACCGACGCTCGCTCTGGAAATCGCAATATACCTAAAGGCACGGCTCCTAAGCAAAACAATAAAAGGGAAAAATATAGATATTAGAACGGCAATCGGCATCGGAGAAATTGAATCATTTAACGATAAAAAAGTAGAAGAAAGCGACGGCGAAGCTTTCAGATTGTCAGGTAATGCTCTCGATCATATATCAAAATACAGAAGGTTTTCCATAAAATCCGGCATCGACGAATTGAATAAACAACTGGAATTTATTTCTTCTTCAATAGATTCTATAACCCGGCGCTGGTCGAGCGAACAGGCTGAAGCTATACTCTTATGGCTTTCAGGCGATACACAAATTTCTATCAGCAAAAAAATTGGGATTTCTCAACCCGCAGTGAATCAAAGACTGCAACTTGGGGGACACTTCGCCTTGAACGAATCTTTCACGTTATTTAAACATTTGCTTAAAACAAATTATAACCTATGAAGACTATAAAAGCAATTATAGGTACATAGGGTTATTATGAATGATATTAATCTTTTATTAAAATTACTGATAATTCACTCGGCGGTCAGTTTAATATTTGGATCCACGAATTTAACGAAGGAGGTCAGGGAGAAAAAAATACGATCCAGGTGGTTGTATATTTCCGGAGCGATTTATGCGCTATCACTATACATGGTCTCTTCATCGTGGACAGATTTATGGATCCTACCGCTGGGTTTTATTGTCCACTTACTGGCATATCTCTTTATGATACCGAAAAGAAGAAATCTTCTTTATTTCTTTGCAAGTCAGATATTGCTAACTATTTTTCTAGTCGTAATATGGCTATCACTTACGGGAAACAATTTATCTCTCATTCTTAACCTCATAAAAACCTTATGGAATTCAAAGAGCGTACTGTTAACAACCCTTGGATTTATCGTTCTGGTCTGGCCATCGGGATATATAATAGGTCTCGCCACAGAGCCTTTGAGAAAACAAATAAAAGAAGCTAAAGGGCTCGAAAAAGCAGGGCTCTGGATCGGAATTTTAGAGAGAACGTTAATTTACATCTTTGTATTAAGTGATAATGTTATGGCAATCGCTTTTCTAATAACGGCAAAAACTATTTTTAGATTCGGAGAAATTAAGGATCACTCGAGAAGAAAAGAAGCGGAGTATATTCTTATTGGAACACTTTTTAGTTTCTTCTTCGCCCTCCTTGTCGCTTATCTAATAAAATATTTTCTTGGGAAATATTAACCACAGCGCACACAGAGGAAAAAAACAATTTATCAAACCACGAAACACACTAAATACACGAAACTCACCATCTTTTTTGAATTTGTGTTAAAAAAATACACAAAAAAAAGCTAACTGACAGTCCTACTATAATTACTTCTCATACCTCCAGATTTTGGGGAACACGAAAGAAACTTCTCTTTTATACTTTTCATATTCACCGTCAAACCTTCCACTCAAGTAATTCTCCTCTTCCTTTATTAATATCTTTAGGAATACATACATTACGAAAGGAACAGAGAATGCTATCCAGGATTTAAATAAGAGGCAGATTCCCGGCACAATAAAGAAAATAAATGAAGAATATAAAGGGTGCCGACATATAGAATAAACCCCCTTTGTTCTTAAGGCATCTTCAGCATAAGCTTTATGCACAGAAAAAGCAGAAACTATAAACAACGGCAACCCAAGGACTATCAGAATAATACCCGAAATTAAGAATATCCTGTATTGTAAAAACTTGATATAGAACATCGGATAAGTAAAACAATAAATAAACATAATCACAAATGAATACCCCAACGTCAAGGCAGTAAATTTAATTCCAATCCCCCAAACTGAAATTCTATCCGACATATTAGTTATCCTTAATCGTTTTTATTTATCTTTGGAATATTTCTTCTTAACTATTCTTTCCGCGATATTTATTATAGAAGGCATAAAAAGAACAGTTGTAATAAAGCAGGCTCCTACCCCGAAAACAAGAAGCGCCCCAAGACCTATAAAACCCCTATACTTTGAAATCATAAGGGAACCAAAACCAGCCATTGTTGTAAGAGAAGTAAGGAGTACCGCTTTACCCGTACTCAAAAGGACTTGAGGGGTCTTGTCAAATCCCTCGACTCGATACCGGTGCAATATATGCACTCCATCATCTATTCCTATCCCTACTATCATCGGTATGCCTATCACGTTAACGACCGTAAGCATCATACCAAAACTCGAAAGAAGTCCCAGCATCCATAAACCTCCGGCAATTAGAGGAATAATACCTAAAAGAGCAAGCTTCAGACTTCGAAAATCTAACCATAACAAAAGAATAACTATAAATAGAGTGAGCACTGTTGCTCTTTTTCCGTCTCTACCAATCAACTCAATCAAACGAAGAAAAAGAGGAGGGAGACCGGTAACTCTTTCACTAACCAGCTCGACCTGCTTGCTGAATCTCCTCATGTTTTCAAAATTCCAAATATATTCTCTCGGATATATATTTACAAGAAAAAGATCTTCATCATCGTTGACATATCGGCTCTTAATATTATACGGGATGTTATCAAGACTCAAAAAATCAAGATTAGCCATATCATAAATTTTCTTTCTCAATAAAGGCTCGTATAATTTTTGGAATTCGTTGAGCCTCCGAATTGAACCCGCGGGATTTTTCTTTATTTTATCCGCAAGATTCAAAATAATACTTTGAGGATTCTCGAATTCCGGATTGCCAATTATACTTTTACATTTTTCGTCGACCTTATCCCGACCACCTAAAAATGCAAGCTGAGAAAGTTCATAAATATTCATATCGAGCCGTTCTAACTGCTCTATTAAATCCTGTAGGTCGCCTGATGATACGGGAAGATTTTGCTTGTTTTTATCTAATAAATTTCTGATTTTATTTATATAAACGAGCCTCTTTCTCTGTTTCTCCATCGGAGGGCAAAAATCACCTATATTTTCAACCCTCGAAAAGGAAGGCATCCCGCTGGCTTTCTCGGCCAGAGTATAGGACTCTTCGATAGTAGACGCAGTCACCATCGCATAATCGATAGAAAGGTCAAAAGCCTCAACAATTGTATCCTGAAGCATTACCGTAGGCAAACCCTTTGGTTCTATATTAAGCATATTGTAATCAAATCTTAGCCTGTATTTATATTGATAGAAGAAAAAACCGGTAAGCACAAATCCTATTAAAAGATATATTAAAGGGCGTCTACTTACACTTTTCCCAAAATTCTCCAGAGCTGTAAATTCAATATATCTGGGCTGAAAGGGTCTTTTTCTAAACTTTGAAGAAAACTTTTCCATTGCAGAAAGAAAAGCAGGCAAGCCAATCATGGTTACAACCATAGCGCATATGATACCCATACCAAGAACAATTCCCATCTCTTTTATGCCTCTCGTTACCGATATAGAAAGAGTAAAAAAAGCTGCAGCGGTAGTTAAAGCTCCGGTTATAATTCCACCTCCTGACCGAACCAGAGCCTCCTCCATCGCAGTGGGAGGATCCTTATCAATCGTTCTACGTTCACTATATAAAGAAATAATATGAATCGCATAGTCAATACCAAGCCCAATTAAAATAACCCCGAACATCGCCGTCATTATATTCAATCTTCCCGGGTAAATTGCGACAAGTCCCACTGTAATTATAATAGCAAGGATAAGATTAACTCCCGCAAGCATAGGTATGCTTAACATCCTGAAAGTTAAAATAAATAGTACAACAACCAGAATTAAAGCCAGTATAAGTCCAAAGGTCATGTCTCTCTGTGTATAATACATTTCATCTCTCTGGAGAGGAATATTACCGGCAAGACCTGCCCTCACACCCGGATAATTTCGCAAATGCATGTTTAATATAGCCTGTATCGAATCAGTTGAAGCAACATCTTTTTCTATATCCATCTCGGTAAAAGTAGGTTTAACAGTCAATAGAAGGACTCTCTTATCCTGAGAAATAAAATACGGATCTCCATAAAGAAACCTTTCAACCGCTTCCTCTGTAAATTCTTTATCAGCTTTCTCGGACCCACTGACAAATTTATCCATTGCGATAATCCAGTATTCAAAACCATCTAAGGCTCTTACTGCTTCATCCTCCTTCTGTTTTGTACTGAGCGCTTCCTCGTCTCCAATGTATACTTCCTCGAAATTGTCGTTAATACTACTCAAGAGAGGTATAAGATTCAAATCGACAAACATATCAGAAGTTCTTTCCAAATCCTTTTCTTTCATAAGCATAAACCCATGCCTGGCAAAAAAGTCTTTATCGATTTTATAGTACACTTCATCAACATATTCTTTAAGTTTCTCAATTTGCGGAGCTATCTCATCGGCAAATTTCTTTATTTCCTTCTCCCTACCTTGAACTACTACTATTGTATTCGAAGCACTTCGGAATTCCTTTAAAATCCTATCAAATTCTTTTGCCATAGGTTCATTTGCCGGCAGCATATCGGACCAGCTCATCTCCATTGTGAATCTTTTAGTCGCAGAAAGATAAATTATTGAACCCAAAGAAACTGCCGCGACAAGAAAAAGGCAAATCAAAACCTGCCAGGGATGAGTCATCGAAAAACGCCCCCACTTCCTGAGTAACTTTTCTCTCATCTCAAACCTCCTTCCACTTCTTTAAAACATATTTCTCTTCTAAAATCATCCGATTATCGCTTAGGTAAAAATTCAAAACTTTTTTCCCTTAATGTTCGAAATAAATGCGAGGTAATGTTATTCGAAATCCTCATCAATACTTGAGCGGGCATGGATTTATAATTTTCGAAGAAAATCATAAAGAGCGAAAGTGAGAGCGGAAGCAGCGATTTCCTCGCAGGGGAAATCGACTGCGGTTTCTGAATAATTTTGCCGAGCAAAAAACAGTCTGTCACAATTACAGCCATAACAATAATCTTTAAAAGTATACCCTAGCACGTATTATAAAACCATTACCAAGCCTACTGTTGTAAGCTTTCCCCTCGCCACCTGTAAAAACATTACCCATAATATTTAAATCCACATTCTCAAAAATGTTGTAATCGATCACGGGAACTACAGCAGCACTACCATCATCTACGCTAAAGATGGATAAAAGTTGCAAATTTATTAAATCAGTAAAAGGATAACTAACCATAGCATAAATCTGATCCTGGCATATGGTTTTGTTCTCTCCCAGATAAAATCTAAGCCAATCATTAATATTGTAATCTTCATATCTTGCTTTACCTCTTTCGTTCCTATGATATTCAAGTAAGACATAAAGACCGGACTCGAAAGTATAATCCGTTCCAAGTAAAAACTCATAAAAATCATCCGAAGTTTCCATGAAATTATAAGCCCCCTCACCCCAAAAACCTAAACCGAAAAGCTCTCCCACAAATTCCAATCCTGCAAGTCTTCTTCTCTCGCGGGTCCCGGGAAGCGAATAAAAATCGGTCAAGTGATCTTGAAACTCATATCCAGTAACTGCAAAATCAAAATGACCCAATCCGACTTTCAGACGAAAAAGCTTTCCGGAATCTTTCCAACCTCCTTCTATAGGCGAATAAAGCAACATAACACTTGTTCTATCCCGCAACATAATATCTAATCTTGCGCCGTTATACCCTGTCTGCTCGTAAGTCGGATCAAGCGCATCTTTAAAGTTAAAAACATCTATAGGATTTGAAAAATAACCCGTACCGAGAGAAATCTGCTGTTTTCCAAAAGTACAAGCAATTTTCGAATTTGACATCCTTACATAAACATTATCAAGATATAAAGTATCCTTAAATTCGACGAGAAAATAATACTGCATAGCCTCAGGAACTTCATTCCTTATCTCTTCAGAGAAAAAATCAAGAATGTTCCAATTCTTTTTTCCATAGTACAGGTTATAAATTAAATCAGCACCAAATTCCACGTTAGAAGCAGAACTTTGTAAATCAACCCGGAGCTTATCCGAATTCATCTGATAGGATTGCCCCTCCCTATAAAGAAGAATAAACTGAGGTTCAAAATACCCAAAAATATCAAGTTCTTCAGCATTGGCGACAGGTATTATCAGAAAACTCAAAACAATCCCAAAACCAACGAATATTAAAAAAGAAGCTGCGCTTCTCATTTTTTCATCCCCATTTCGGTAAAGAGGTCATCGGGCAAATTTACATCATAAGTCAATTCTCTAAACCCCATAGAAGTTGTAGTATTATCAAGTTTATTATACATAACCATCTTCATAGGAGTCGGTATGTTATCAATTACTTTTAGATCACTCAGAACAAGTTCTTTCTCAAGAAGTTCCGGGTCTTTTTCATGATAATAGTCTATTACTAAAGGAACATAAGCATCCTTCTCAACCCACACGACAAGATGCGAATAGCCTACATCGGAGTCTTCCTTTTTTGCAAGTTCAAGTTTATAACATAATTTACCATTTTTTTCTTCTTCTCCCAGTAAAACGGAATTATAATCATCTATAAATTCATTCGAAGAGCCAAGGTCCTCATAAGAAAAATCGCTTCCTTGAACCTTTTGTCTTTTAGCATGCGTTGCCAATTTCCTCACTCTCTTCGTCTTAGGAAAATACGTCCAGATATCATCGGCATTATTTAACATTAAAACTGTCTGATTTTTCACTCTGCCGGGTTCAAGATACTTCATTAAACTCTTCTCGCCTTTGTTTTTTGAATACGCCTTATACACGAATGTCCTTTCCTGACCACCGGAAGTAATCATTGTCATCTCCATCACCGCTTCCGACTGTTCCGGATTCAAAGTTTCCGTCATAGTCATTATAATCTCTTCCGCAGTAATTTTTTCTTCTGTTTCTTCTGCTATCAGCCCAGAACATACAACCAAAACAAAAAACAACAAAACTTTTCTCAGCATATTCCCTCCCCCGTATAGCTTTCTAACAAAAGCAGTTAAATAGTTAAATGGTTTAGTAGTTAAATCCTCACCCAACCCATCATATTTGATAAATTTTTCAAGCAACATTATTCCGGCAAACATGACTTTCTATGATGTTCGATGTGAGTTTCATCAAACGCATTAACAAACATTTTATCGAGAACTTCCTTATCGACATCGAAAAACTTCGCCCAACGATTTCGATAAACTATATATATCATCATAGGAATAGAGCCCGTAAAGAACTCGGTCACATACATCTGGGTTACGTCCTTATCAAGAGGCACACCTTTAGTCCTTGCCTCATCCACCAATTCAACAAGTTGTTTACCTACCTGCCTTTTCATTATTTCAAGGAAAGGATCTCTCCCCCCCTTTATAGATTCCATAAGCATCAATTTCAAAACTTCTTCATTCTTCATCAGAAAACCAAGCAAAACTTTCATTATCTCGCCCATCCGATCCCTTGAATCAAAAACCCCCTTCGATTCCATCTTCCTGAAAAGCTCTTGAAACCGAACTAAACTCTTTCCCATAAACACATCAAAGATTTTCGCGAGTAAATCCTCCTTGTTCTTAAAATAGTAATAAATAAGTGCTTTATTTACTCTGGCTTTCCCGGCTATTTCATCAACAGCAGTAGCATCAAAACCCTTCTTCGCAAAAAGAGACGTTGCGACCTTCATTATTTTCTCTTTTGCACCTCCCTTTTTTCTGCCAGCCATTTTTCCTCCTTAACTAACTATTTAGTTAATATAATTATATTTATTTACTTTGATTTGTCAAGGGGCATTTGGATTCTTCGAATCTAAGTCAAATAGTTAAATTAAAAATTTGTAAAATATAAGGTATGTGGGGACCGATTTTTCTATTCAACAATTTGTCTGTTCAACTTTTATATGGCTTCTTCTTTGCCTGCCCCCCATTTTTTTTATTAATTAAGTCGGCGAGAATCAGAGGGATTG
>CAYQMH010000082.1:0-7955 GCA_964418485.1 uncultured bacterium
ATTCCACAATAAAATCCGGAAAAGTGGTGCAACTTTTTGGTACAACCTCGACAACCACCTTTTTTAGGGGTATATAGTAGTTTAAAAAAACAAAATAATTTAGTGTATTTAGTGTGTTTCGTGGTTAAAATTTTATTTTAAAGATCGTAATTTCCTAATAAATCTTCTTCGAAAAATTCTACTTCTTTGAATTCAAATCCTTTTTCGAAAAGAGCAACACAAATATCCACCACTTCCGGATCAAACAGAGTCCCCTTTTGTTTTATAATCCTATTTAACGTTTCTCTTATACTAAAAGCTTCTCTGTACGGTCTGCGGGAACTCATCGCTTCAACAACGTCTGCCACTGAGAGAATTCTCGATTCTATAATAATATCTCTTCCTTTAGCGCCAAGTGGATAACCGGACCCATTTATCCTTTCATGATGCTGAAAAACAATTTTTGCTACCGGTCCGGGGAAATCTACAGCCTTTAATATATCATATCCCACCTGAGAATGATTCTTAACTAAATCTCTTTCGTACTGGCTTAATTTGGCGGGCTTATTTAAAATCTGGATAGGAACGTGTATTTTCCCAATATCATGTAGGGCACTTGCTATTTTAAGTATCTTTAATTCATCATTAGAAAAAGATTTCTTTCTACCTATAGCAAGAGCTAGTTGAGAGACCCTCCGTTGATGCCCAGCTGTAAAAGGATCTCTCTTGCCTATAGTTTCGGAAAGAGCAGAGACTGTGCCCGCCAAAATTTTTGTTAATTTACTAAAACTATTTTTAAGTTCCTTTTCCACTCTTTTTCTTTCTCTTATATCATCATATAGAGCGAATACACCTATAATTTGCCCATCTTCGACAATTGGTCCGCCGCTAACCCGAACATCTATTAAAGTGCCGTCATTGTTCAACATTACAGTCTCATGGTTTAATATTTCACCTCGCAATAATTTTTGGGAAAAAGACTCCTCATCTTTCTTAAGATGTTCCGGAGCTATTAAATCTTTAATATTTTTACCCTTTACTTCATCAAAAGCGTATTTGAAGAGAGCATGAAAACTTTTGTTGACTTGAACAACCTTATCCTCTTTATCCAGTAAAGCGATTGCAGACGGAGAGTGGTCAAACAAAGATTTGAAATAATTTTTCTGAGTTTTTAATTCCTTCTCTGCTTCTTTTTTTTCTGTTATATCTATAGCCGAAGCGATAACTGCCGGGGCACCCCTAAAATCATCAATATGTTTACTACCGCATGCAAGCCACCTCTCTTCCCCATCTTTTTTAGCAATTTTGATTTCATAATAAGCGGGTACCTTCTCTCCTTTTAGATGCTTAAATCCCCGGGCCTTAACAATATCTTGGCAGTCCGGGTGAATAATTTCCCAAAAGTACATATTATATAATTCATCTTTAGTGTAACCGGAGAAAAGCGCAGCTGTCTTATTGACGTAAATGAATTTTTCTCGATGAGCAAATATGATAAGCGGAGCATCCTCGGCCATTATTTCGTATCTATATGCATCTACATTAACCTCTGCTGTGTCTTGTGCGATTCTGTCTCGTAAAATCCTTAGTTCCCGAATCAGATCCTCTTTTTCCTTACCCTCTTTCACGAATTACCCCCCCTTATTAAATAATTATATATAGAATTTCTATAATACAATTATATAAATTTTCGCGATAAAGTCAAGAGCTTTTTTGTCGGAAAAGGTATTTATTAAAGCTTTTCCGATGGTAAAATTCTATATTTTAATTTAAAAACAAAACAAATTATGTTAATTCACATTAATCTGCTATTATTTTTTAGAATGTTAGGAGGTTGGAAAATTAGAAGGTAAAAAAAATTTTTATTCGTCATATTTGTACAATTTGTCGTTACGTTTAGTTTTTGTGCGCTTTAGGTTTTAAATAACAAATAAGAATCTTGTGGGAATCTGTGATATCTTTTGATTTCAAAAATCCCTTCAGACTTGACAAAACACATCCGATTATTATAATCATAAGATAATGGATTGGGGCCCGTAGCTCAGCTGGTCAGAGCGGCTGACTCATAATCAGTAGGTCGTGGGTTCGAGCCCTACCGGGCCCATAAAAAAAGATGAAAAATTTAAATTTAGATTTCAAAGGGCGAATAGCTCAGATGGTTAGAGCGCCGGTCTCACATACCGGAGGTCAGGGGTTCAAATCCCTTTTCGCCCAGAATGTGCACGAAAGTGCACTTTTTTTATTTATAGGGAGGGCTCATGGAAACTGCTGAAAAGATAAAAGTTCTGAGGGAAATCTACGAAAAAGACAAAGAAATCGATATAATAAAAAACCTTGAAAGAAAAGTTCCTAAACAAATTAAAGCGTTTGAAGATGAAATAAAAGATTACAAAAACAAGTTTGAAGAAGAAAAAACCTTTTTTGACAAAATTGATGAGAGAAGAAGAAATTTGGAAAAAATCATCGATGAGAAGAAACTCAATCTTGAGAATTTTAATAAGAGAAAAAAAGAAAGCCATACTAATGAGGAATTTATTATTT
The DNA here is from genome assembly GCA_964418485.1 of uncultured bacterium. Classification (GTDB taxonomy): domain Bacteria; phylum Hydrothermota; class UBA3072; order UBA3072; family UBA3072; genus JAFGHJ01. Next base: position 2,521 of record CAYQMH010000082.1, read on the forward strand.
TGCAGAAAGAGATAGAAAAAGCTGAAGAAGCAATTTCAAAAACAGAAGATGAATTACTGGAGGTTTATTTCGAGAAAGACGAAGCAAAAAAGAAAACGGATGAAGTGAAAAGCCTTATGGAAGAAAAGATGCAAGATTTCTCAAGAAAGGAAGAATCTTTAAAAAAAGAACTCGATGGTTCAAAAGGGGATTTAATTATTAAGGAGGATGAAAGAAAAAGAATAGTAGCAAGACTCATGGACGACACTTTACTCCGTAAATATGACCGGATAAAAGAATCCCGGGGAACCGGAGCTTCGGTTATTGAGGAATCTGAATGTACGGAGTGCCATTCGACAATACCTCCTCAATTGTTCGCGGAGGTCAGGACGGCAAATAGAATTATTGTCTGCCAATCCTGTGGGAGAATTCTCATTTATAAATGGATAGAGTAGTTAAAGTTTTTATTGATGGGGCTTCGAGAGGCAATCCCGGACCTTCAGGTATAGGTGTTTTACTCGTAGATGAGAACGAAAACGAAATCAAAAAAATTTCCGAGAAGATTAGCGATACAACTAACAATGTAGCCGAATATAAAGCTTTACTTAAAGCAATCATTGAATGTCAAAAATTGGGTTTCTCTTCCGCACGTTTTTTCACGGACAGCCAGTTGTTGGCAAAACAGGTTAATGGAATATATAAAATAAAAGACGAAAAACTGAAACCATTATATGTAAAAATCAGAGGAAAATTGTTGGGCTTCAAAAATTGGGAAGTTATACATATCCCCAGAGAGGAAAATCTTATTGCGGACAAGCTGGCAAACGATTCCTTTAAAAAAATAAGCTAAAAATGATTCTCATTTTATTATCTTTTTTCTCTACCCCTCTTGAAGGAAGCGGCGATATTTTTCTCGGATACTATCCCACACAGGATACCCTTTATAACGTTGACGTATCAATGTGGATCAGGGCTTATCTTATTCGAATAAACGAAACAATCGATTTTTTTGCCCAATATTCATCTTATCTGGAAATGGCTGAACAAAAAGGAAAAGTCGTTTTTGACCCTGCTTTTACCATTCATTCACTAATTCTCGGTTTCCAGTATGTAGGAAAATTCTATTTTTCTTTCTATTTAGACCACTGGTGCAGGCACATAATAGACAGAGATCTCGAAGAAGGAAAGGTTGTTTTTAATGCTTTAAACTTTGAATTCTCTAATATAAAAGACCTCTCTCATCGTCTTTCAGAAGATTACTATTTCAGAGCCGATTACGTATTTTACCCACAGGGCATCTTTGTCGACTGGCTTAATTCGAAACCATATTATAGGCATCGGATTATACTTTCCGCGGGAATAAAATTTAACTCTTTCAGCCTGGCTTCTATAGAATTGGAATATACTGTATCAAACGATAATCCGAGACAAACCTACTACCTTGTATGTCCCGAAATCAATTTCTTTAAAGAGAAAAAACCGGGGACTTTTTATTCGTTCTTCAAATACTATCTGAAAGCTAAAGGACCTCTGCGTTCACCCGAAGGTAAATTATCTTTCGGTATAGGGTATTACTTTAACACCCCTTGCAAAACATATCTATAATAATATTATCCTTCTCATGTTTGATTTTGGAATATCTACGATTTTAAAAGATAGCGGAGATGTTTTCGCTGCCATAGAAATAATAGAAAAAAGCTCTTTTAAGTTCTTAGAAATTAGATGCGAGAAGGGGCACTTTAATTATGAGGATAAAGAAGATATCAAGAGATTAAAATCTATATTAAAGAAAAAATCTCTTAAAGGGATTTCTCTCCATCCTCCCCTTTGGGTCGATATTGCAAATAGTGAAGAGTGGACAAGAATAAAATCCCTCAGGGAAGTGGAGAAAGTTATTCTTGTCGCGAAAAGATTAAATATACCAAGAATTATTCTGCACCCGGGACAAAGCGCCGGGGATATTGAAAAAGCGAAGGAAAGTGTATCAGAGTTAGCCGGTTTTGCAGATGAATGGGACAGGAAAATAATCTTAGAAAACACTTTCCCCGATAACTTTGGTTCAAGCATCGATGAATTAAAGGCTATATCCGATGAATTCAAGCTGCCTGTCTGTATCGATACGTCTCATGCAAGCGCAAAAGGAAATATATTAGAACGATTACTCGATATTTTTGAAGATAGAATAGAACACTTTCATTTATCCGATTCAATGATGAAAGGAACAGATGATCATCTTATTCCCTATGAAGGAAAAATAAGCTGGGAGCCGATCGTAGATTTTATGCAAACTCACAAAGGATTTGCTATATTTGAAGTTCCCTATCGCGTCAATCCTAAAATCACTGAAACTCTGGAGAAAATTAAGCGTCAGTGGGAAAACAAGAAAATTTGCCCTTGACCTTTTGTTCTTTTTTGTTACTTTTTATACTGTAAATTTATATTTTAAATATTGGAGGATTTAAATGGTTGTAGAATGCCCGAAATGCAAGGCTAAATATAAAGTGGGAGAGGCAGACATTCCTCCTGGAGGAGGAGCTGTTAGGTGCCTGGAATGTTCTAATTTATTTACAATCTACAAGGAACCTCTTAATATAGAACTTACTCCTTTTCGAGAAAAAGAATTTGAGCCGAGCGTAAGTGAAGCAAAAGAAATTTTCAGAAGAAATATCGAGCCCGGGAAAGCGGCACCGATTGAAACATCTTTTATTGATGAATCAGCCACAGAGAGCCTAATTAAGGAAACAGCTCCTTTTGAAGAAGCTACAGAGACCCCGGTTAGGGAAAAAGTTCCCTTGACGGACGACCCTGAAAAGTTAAAGCAACACAAAAAAGCTGAGAGGTTGGGGAGATCTCTGGTGAAGGATATTTATCTTTACCACAAAGATAAAGTTGAGCAGGGAAGAAGAAATGGAACATTGGTTCAACTTCTCGGAGAGGAAATAAAAAGATCCTGGAAGTATTATAAGAAACAGGTAGATCCGGAAATTTTGCAAGAAAGAAACTATTTTAAGGATGCTTTGAACGAGATCATCGCAGAGGGAAAAGAAGTCTTTAAATAATTCTCAAATACATCTAACAATTCATCATGTCTTTAGGAGGTTGTAAATGAAAAATCTAAAATGGAAATGGCTTTTTATTTTCGTTGTGGTAGCAGTTGCGCTATGGCAGTTACACTATTCCTTTATATTCTTTTCGAAAGATAAAGAAGAATTTAGTAAAATTTCCCCGGATAAACAGAAAGTTATAAAATCCCGAGCTCTGCACCTGGGGCTGGATCTACAAGGCGGCATGCATCTGGTAATGGAAATCGATAAATCTAAGCTGGAAGAAGAAGAACTCACAGGCGCTATTAACAGAGCTCTCGAAATAATACGGAACAGGATCGATCAGTTAGGTGTTACGGAACCGGAAGTATTAAAACAAGGTAATGACCGCATAATGGTCCAGCTACCTGGAATAATTGACAGGGAAAGAGCAAGGGAAATTATCGGTAAAACAGCTTTGCTTGAATTTAAACTGGTAAGAGAACCCTCAGAGATGCAGGGAATATTAAACAGAATAAACGAAACGCTTAAAACGATAGAGGGTGACACTTTTGACCTTTTCAGCTATTTTCCACCCTCAGCAAGAGCTTTCGGAATCATTTCTCCTTACAAACACTATATTGATTCTCTCCTAGGACTTTCCAAGATACAAGACCAGATACCTTTTGGCGATACCATACAGTGGGGCAAGGAAGTGGTTTTAGAAGGATATAAGTACTATCCATTATACGTTCTAAAAAACAATCCGCTTCTAACTGGAAATTCAATTCTCGACGCATCTCTAGGAGTAGGGACCCAGCAGAATATGATGGGATACAGGGTAGATCTTACTATGAGAAAGGAATATTGGAGGAAGTGGGCTCAAATTACCGGAGCAAATGTAGAAAGACAAATAGCAATTATCCTGGACGGGATAGTTCAGTCCGCCCCGGTAGTTCGAGAAAGAATCCCAAACGGTAAATCCCAGATAACTATGGGTAATGCCACAATGGAAGAAGCAAAAACTCTGGCAATTGTTCTTAAAGCAGGTGCCCTGCCTGCACCTCTTAAGATTGTAGAGGAACGTTCAATAGGACCGTCTCTTGGCAACGATTCTATTAGAGCAGGTACGCGTTCTCTTATTGTCGGTTCAATCTTTGTTTTTCTTTTCATGATTGTTTATTATTTAAAAGGCGGGCTGGTAGCCATCTTAGCTTTAATCTTAAATTTAATATTTTTATTAGCAATTCTTTCGGGCCTCAGAGCTACCTTAACATTACCCGGTCTCGCCGGTATAGTCTTAACGGTTGGCGCGGCGATAGACGCAAATGTATTAATTTTTGAGCGAATACGGGAAGAACTCAAATCGGGAAAGACAATAAGAACTGCAATAGTAAGCGGTTATCAAAAAGTCTTTTCTACTATCCTGGATGCAAACTCAACAACTTTTATTGCCGCTATCATATTATTCTATTTCGGAACCGGCCCTATAAAAGGTTTTGCAGTAACTCTCTCCATCGGTCTTGCCGCGAGTTTCTTTACCGCCATATTTATTACACGAAATCTCTTCGAATTTTGGATAATTAGAGGGTTAAAAAGTCTACCGATGTTGAGCGTCTTCAAAGATCCGAATTACGATTTTTTGAAGATGAGAAAAGTGGCTTTTATTATCTCAGGTGTGTTAATCTTTAGCGGTATAATATCGGTTTTCTTGCACGGTGGATTAAAATACGGGGTAGATTTTACAGGAGGGGATATTCTCGAAGTACAATTCGAGGGAAAGCCTGTTTCCTCCGAGGAAATGAGAGCTGTTCTTGCTACGGTTGGCTTTGGTAAAGCAACTTTACAGAAAGAGAAAGAATCGAATCTTTTCATGATAAAGATGCAGGAGAGCGAAGAGAACCCCTTAGAAGAACTTAAAAGCACCTTGAAGGAGAATTTCTCCGATAGGAAGATTGATTTCCCAAGGCAGGAACTTGTCGGTCCGGCAATTTCGAAAGGACTCCAAACAAGAGCTCTATGGGTTATATTACTTGGTATGGTAGGAATTCTTATTTATGTTTCAATCCGCTTTACTTTCCGCTTTGGGGTTGCAGCCGTAGTAGCTCTGATTCACGATCTTGTAATAACCGCCGGGATACTCTCAATAACCAATACGGAATTTAGCATTCCAATAATCGCGGGTCTTTTGACAATACTCGGTTATTCAATAAATGATTCGATAGTAATTTCGGATAGAATCAGAGAAAACATGAAACTGATGAGAGGCAAACCTTTCGGTGAAATAATAAATTCGTCGTTAAATCAGACGTTAGCAAGGACAATAATAACCTCCATTACAACTTTGTTTGTCCTTATCTCGCTGTTTTTCTTCGGAGGAAGAATACTACACGGCTTTTCTCTAACTCTTCTTGTGGGAGTTATAATTGGTAC
>CAYQMH010000083.1:0-7797 GCA_964418485.1 uncultured bacterium
TCCGTCGTTTCCGGACAATGTTCGGGAATTTATTGAAGATTCCGGAATCATTTAAAAATTATTCTCACACGGAGACACAGAGAACACAGAGCCCCACACACAACCCATTTTTTCACATGTAGTACTTACAATAATTGCAATTCCTTATTTTTCTAAAACCTAAATTATTGACAATTATGGCAACTCTAGTTATAATCCTGATGTATAATGAATAAGAAAAAAGAGCCCAAGACTGAAAAAAGTAAGCCGGAACCTACCAAGCTTGAAGACGATAGCCTAAAATTTCTGCTGGAAGAATTAGAAACTCTGCGGTCTCTTCGGTCAAATATGAACTCTCTGGGAGAAAGCAGAGTCAATATATTGTTGGCGGTTTCCGGAGGACTTTTTGGATTGGCTCTCTTCAAACTGTCATCAAATTCTCAGGAGGAGGTATCGTTCCTTATAAATGGTGTAGTTTTAATTGGGTTGCTCTTCTTGGGCCTAATAACCTTCGGGCGTACAATAGAAAGAGACATTAACATCAAAATCTACACGCGTGGCCTGAACCGAATTAGGAATTACTTCGCTAACCAGGATCCTCCCCTGAAGAAACATCTGATTCTACCTATTTATGACGACCAACCGAAATTCAATACTTTAGGTTTGTCAAATAACTTCATTGGGCAATTTTTTAGTCTGGAAAGCATGGTAGTAATTATCAACAGCACCTTAGCAACTGTGGCTGTTTTAGCTCTTACAAAAAGAATCCCCGAGATGATTATCAACTGCATCTTAGCAACTGAGGATGTTTCAAATTTGACAAAAAAAATTCTCGAGAGTGTACAAATTGTCTCAATTGCTATAATTGCTATCCTAACCTTTCTTGTAGTCTGTTTCATCCAATACTTTTATATGTATATTCGCTTCGAGAAGGTGGAACGAGATTATAAAAAGAAGATTGAATTTCCCTCATTTTTCCCTCATAAATAGTACTCAATAAATACGTATTTTATTCAAATATGTCAAGAAAAATAATTGAGCCACGAAGAACACCAAGACACGAAGCCACCCCACCCTCCAATAATAGGACGCAGATAAACGCAGATCTAAAAGGATTTTTTGTTACAATTCAACTATTAAACTATTCAACCATTCAATCGATTCGAAGAATCTATCAATTACCACGAAACACACGAAATACACTAAATTCTTTTTTTTGTTTTTGACACAAGACTCTCGACACACGACTCATGACTCAGTTGTACACAGAGGACACAGAGATTTTTTTGCTGTTTAATTTGACAAGTGTTGAGACTTGCCCCCAGAAACATACATTCAATCTTCGAATGATTCATTTTTTCTCTAATTTAACTTTATAACTAAAGCCTTATTCCTAAACTTGATTTAATCTTCTGTAAAAATTCAATATATTTTTCATTGTATTTTCTGAACTCCTCTATCGATCCATTAAAGAATCCTGCCTTTAAAAACTCCCAGTTCTCTCCCTTATCTTCCCCATCTTTTAAAAAATAACCAATACTTGAATTAGTATAATCATTATTACATCGCCAGATAAATCTACCATAAGGAGCCCAAACCGAGGGCTTATCTTCAATATTAGCTTCATTAAGCCACAAATATGTCAGTCCATAAATATATTCGAAAAGATTAAAGCTATACTCATATCTATTTTCACTTAACCCTATCTGATCAAATACATTTATTAGTGAATCAAAAATATAATCATTAGCGGGTGTATGATGTCTGGAATACTCTTCTTTAAAAAAATGTTCCACGAACCCATTAACTTCAGAACTAATATAAATCTTTTCTATTAAAGGTTTTGTTTCTCGACCTTTTGTTCTTGTTTTCAATAAAATGGTTGCAAGACTTTTATATTTTTCTTTAATCACTGCAGAGATACCCAAAACATATAATAAAAATAGTGCTGGGAAACAATCCGCACGATATATAGTACCCCCCCTATCATCAACTATAAATTCTTCCACTATTTTTTTTAGAAGATATTCATGCCTATTACTACCGAAATATCCAATTAAAGATGAACCTTTCTCTAGAAACTGCATTTTTCCTATACGATAATTAAGTTTTTGCCTTATATTTCCCTCATTAGTAAGCCCAAAAAAGTTTTGCTTTAAGTTTAACAAAACCTTATTTATTTCTTCTGTTAACAGGCCTTCAAGCTTTATATCGTATTTTTCTTCAGGTAGATATTTCTTGATTTCCTCAAGTACAATAGTTTCTGATAATGGATGAGGTTTATTATATTCTTCCAAAGCTTCTATTTTATTTACAAAGCCATCGAAAAATTCATCTGCATTTTCTATGTTAATCAAATCTGCTTGTAGAAATCTTATCAATTCTTTAGCTTCTTCTTTAGGCTCTTTTATATCAGCCCAATACGTAGAATATCGCTTGTTCTTTCTTCTACAAAGAGCTTCTCTTAAAGCAATATCATACTCTGCAGACCATCCAGAGACTATCAAGCCGAAATCTTCAAAAACATTATTCAATAATTTATTTTTACTTCTTGAATATTTTGAAAGTTCTCCGGCGGTATTTTTCATTTCTCCATCCAAATAATCTCCATGTAGTTTAACAATCGTTACACGATGCGCATAGGGAGTCATTCCTTTTATTTTACTGTTCATAGAGATTACCTGATAATCACTCACCCCTGATTCCTCAAAAGCTCTTTCTATCAATCTATCAAAATTTGTAGTCAAAATCATTCTTATATAGCCTTCTTTAACTAACTTTGCAATCGCCTTATGAGTCCTAGTTGGCAACTTCTTTCCTTCTTTTAACTCATCTTCATTTGGTTCAAAATATTCTCTTAATATTCCCTTCCTTTCTTCTTCTGTTTTTGCAACTCTTGACAAAAGATTAGAATAAGATGGCTCTTCATTAAATTTCTCACGATACCACTTTTCGGGGTTTTTAATATTCTTTTCTCCCGAAATCACACTAATCTTTCCAATTAAATCAAGCATAGTTTCCCAGCCAGTCGGTATTCCTGCACTCCTTGAAATTCCCGATCCAACTAAAAGAGCATAAATTCCGGGATTAGAATATATTGAAAAAGCAAGCTGTATTATTTTATCTTCATTATTCATCCTTATTCCCTCTTTCTTCAATGTTCCCTTCTCCGTATTTAGAAACCACGTAGTTTATAAAGGCGGAAACTGTAACAATTATATATCTTGCTTCTGCTATCAGTGGTTTTAATTCCTCCTTTGTTGTACCATGTCTTATACCCTCGGCATCTGATGACCAAGCGTAAAGCTTAAGAAAGCCATCTTTAAGGGCTTTGTGAATCTCTAGCGCTTCAGCAAATTTTAAGAAAGTAGTTTTTTTTCCTTTAATAACAGAAACCAAAGAATCTAAAGCAGACATACATTCTTTAATAGCATTCTGACAATCAGGGTGTTCCTTATCAGAAAAAAGTTCCAACGCCTTTTTCATATGTACCCTTACAGATGCAAATTTATCCAGGGATTTTAATGCTTTTTCAACTTCCATTACTTCTTCTTTATCTGTTAGAGGAGTAACTATACCATTAATAATTCTATAAGCCGATTTTTCTTCTTCAAGAACCTTATTCAGCGCTAGATTTAACTCTATCAATATCTCTTCGCCAGAATAATATTTATTAAGAAAATCAATAAAATCAAAAGCCTCATTCCATTTCGCAGATTTAAACCAGTTTTCGATTTCCTGTTTCTTTTCCTTAACATTAACACACTTCTTCTCTTCTCTATAAATACTAACACCAGTGTAACCAACTGTATATAATTCGTTAAAATCTGGTGGAAAAAACCTATCATATAAACCATCTAGGAATTCCCATAAATAACCGGGTTCAGGCATATGCATTCCTAACCCTTGTGGCATATCATTATAAAAATCCTGACAGAGAAGATTATTATTGGTGTGCTCAATAGCAGGTTCGAATATATACTCGTTTATTCTTTCCCACAATCTCTTCCTCGTTTTATCTGGTATTTCTTCCCAAACTATGGTTTTATCTATTTTTTTATACCCGTATCTTTCCGAAAATTGCATAACTACTTTTTTTCTTAATTACTCCTCTTTTATTAAAGTTGAACTATAAATATTACTTTCATATCCTACACTTATAGCCCTCTTAGGTCAACTATAAAACATCTTTTTTTTCGAGTTAACACAGCAAAAGCTATCCAAATGCATTATAAAAATAAAGAAAACGCCTACAATAGTCAAGGGATGTTTTTAGTCTTCCTTGCATACCACCATTGACATTTAGTTGTTTTTTAGGTATTTTTCTACAACAAAGAAAAGGAGTATTACGTATAAAAAACAAAAATACAAGCGTTTCTGAGATCAAAAGTATAATTGTAGAAAACATTAAAGATATCGCCTTTCTGGTAGGTAATGGTATAAACAGATATCCAAATAACCCTAGTACATTATCGTGGGATGAACTGTTAATAGAATTGTGGGATACAGTTTCTTCCAATACCTTATCAGTCAGACCAGAAGGAATTTCTAATACTGAGTTTTATGATATTCTCGAGCTTGAAAACGCAAAAGAAAAAAACCTGCAGAAAGAGTTCTGCAATTTCTTATCTAGTTGGCAACCGCTTAATCACCATTTAGTGATTACCGACAAAATTAAAGAATGGAAAGCCCCATTGTTAACAACCAATTTTGATAAAACATTAAAAAAGTCTATTAACGATTGTTTACTATTAGAAACTACAGATGAGGGATTCACCGATTATTATCCTTGGTCAAAATATCACGGTGTCATTAAAATTGAAAAGCCAACTGAGGATTTTGGCATTTGGTATATTAATGGGATGCCTGAATATTCGCGTAGTATAAGACTAGGTTTAACGCACTATATGGGAAGTGTACAAAGAGCTAGAAAATTAATTCATGAAGAAGATGAAGGAAGTCTTTTCAGAGGCAAAAATCAATCAGAATGGAAAGGCCATAAAACTTGGCTTCACATAATATTTAATAAATCCTTATTTGTTTTTGGTCTGCGTCTTGAAGAAAGCGAAGTGTTTTTAAGATGGTTGCTTATAGAAAGAGCAAAATATTTCAATGTTTACCCCGGAAGAAAATACAAAGGTTGGTATCTAATGTCGGATGAAGATTCCGACAATAATACAGAGGGGAAACGTCTTTTTCTTGAAGCAGTTGGTTTTAAACTTCTCAAAGTTCCAGACTATAAGAATATTTATGAAGATATCTGGGCATAGTGGGGCGATCAGATTTTCTTTGAAAATTTTCAAAAAAATAAATTATGAATAACATTAAAGTTTTCCTCGACATAGCGAAACAAGATCTAGAAGCTTCGAAAATTTTATATGAAAGAAAACTTTATCCCCAAGCAGTATTTTTTCTCCAACAGAGTATTGAGAAAGCAGTAAAATTTGCATTTTTCTCAGTTAGTTCTTTAACCCCCGAAGAATTTGGTATAAAAATAGGACATGATACTTCTATATTACCTACGTTTATGTGTAATGAAATCGAGAAAGTAGTGGATTTATTTAAAAAAGCATCAAAGAAACTTCCCGAGTTAGAAGGGATCGATCTTTTTATTAAACTATACGAAAGAATCCTTATGATTGGAAGAGACAATAATCTCTCACCACAAACCCTTAAAGAACCATTAAAAAGATTTGATTTCACTATCGAAGAAATTAACGACTTTATTAAAACCGCCCAAAATCTCAACAATTCTATCTTTCAAACAGATAAAGAAATGTTAGATAATATGCGTGAAGAATTTATAGAAGCGATCATAAAATTGAATAAATCTATAAAAGATGAAAACTCTGACCAGATAACAAAAGAAGATATTGATGAAATAATTACTAAAGTATATAGATTGGTAATACCCTTTTTAACATTATTTTTATTCTCTATTCTACTAAACCCTCATACTGTAAAATCCAGATATCCGACAGACCAGAATCCTTTAGAATATTATAGTTCTGATAATCCTTTAGTAACTAAACTCGACGAGATTGCAAATATCATTGCATCGTCAATATTTAATTTTGAAGAAATTTTAATATCTCTTGACTTATTAAAAGAAACATAAACGCATATCTAGGGTCAAATATCGACATTGTACAATGTTTAGTCAAAGCCAACAAACAAAAAATCTATTTAGATATTTTTGGGGTCAGGTCTTGTTTTTTGAATTCTTCAACAAACAAAAAATCCGGTAAATCTGCGTCAATCCGCGTCCTATTTCTGTTTTTAAATTTTCAATTTGCAATTTACAATTAGACACTTAGAAGTGCCGTATTTCTCTGTAGTCTTTGTAGTTCAATTTTTTCTAGTTTTCTTTAGAGTATCTTACGGTTAAAGAACTCTTTGACGAATGCTATTTCTTTGAATTACCGTGAATTTTCCTTTTAAAGATATCTTTTCTTTTTTTATTATTCTTAATAAAATTTCAGCCGGTTCTTCCGGAGTATAAGGATCAAGTCTAAAATACAGCACTCCTGGCGGAGGAAATTTCTTATATTTATAAATCAACTCCCCATAATCTCTATCAAAAGTTAAGATTATACGTTTTTCTTTCTTCGCTTTCTTTAAAACTTCTAAGTCTTTTGCTCCGGGAGTCTTTTCTAATATACTTTCTACGTTGTATCCAGCGTCTCTGAGTATTTTTATACTGGTAAGAGGAAAATTTTCGTTGGCAAGAAAAAACATTAATTTTTATCGGTTGTTATCGCATATAAAGATTCTTCACGCATGCACTCAGCGGCAAAAGCTAAAACGGCACGCAGGCTATCTTTTGTTAAAGTAGGATAATTTTCCAATATTTGTTGTTCTGACCAACCTTTAGCAAATAACCCTAAAATAAATTCGACAGAGAGGCGAGTACCTTTAACAACGGGTTTCCCCACTAAAATTTCCGGGTCTGAATGTATAAAATCTTTCCAATTAATATCGGCCATATTTCCTCTCCTTTTATATTATATTTTAGCACTAAAAACAAAGATGTCAAGTAGAAGCACTAATAGCGATACAAACATACGTAAACCTTGAAATGTAAATCTCATTACAATAGCTATCGCTATAGTCAAATCGTTAAATTGTTGAAGTAGTCCTGCTTGTCCTGCTTCAGATGGAAATTGACAAATGGGTTTTTTTTAATAAATTGTCGTGAGAGGAGGCAAGAATTGGAAATAGTATCATTTATAAGTATAGATCACGAACCCCCAGACCTTATACTGTCATTCGCGATCTGGAACCCTGATCGGGAAGATATGGTAGTGGGATAGTGGGATAATGGGGACGGTGCTTGACATTGTGACAACAAACAAAAAATCCTCTTTGTTTGATTCTTTGAATTAGTTAAGTAGTTAAGTTGTTGAGTAGTTGAGTAGTTGAGTAGGAAAAACAAAAACAACAGCTGACGGCTAAAAAATTCCTTGACAATGGAACTGAAGTTTCGAGTTTAGGGTTTCGTGTTTCGTGTAATAAAACAACAATAGAATCTTGTGTTAATCTGTGTAATCTGTGGTTAATTCCAATCTTGACATTTATTAGGAAATCTCTACAATTGAAATCAAGAAAAGGAGAAGAATATAATTGTCGAAATGTAGAGTAACGTACCTATTATTATTCCTATTCTTTATAATTGTATATGCCAATACAGGTAAAATCGATTCTTTAATTCAAAACAGAATCGCTTCTCCACCCACATACTCCGCAGCCATATTTGATACTAAGTTATCCATGCGAAGCGGAACTTCCACAATTCTCGCTCTTCATAATGGGTTAACC
>CAYQMH010000084.1:0-7625 GCA_964418485.1 uncultured bacterium
GATATTACTAAAAAGGTTTAGAAAAACAAGAGATTGCAAAAGTTAAAATGTTGAAGTGTTTAATTCTAAATTATTTTTTCTTTACGACAAGAGTTCTTTCAATCATATCATGAAGAGCTTGATGTTTTTCCGTAAATGCTGCCATTATATAGCCGATAGCAAAAATTGCTCCGGATATAAATTTACTCCAGTATCTGGCATTAGCATTCAAGAAAGTAATTCTATTACCGGATATATCCGTAACAAACAAATTGAATATCTTCTTACCAAGAGTTGCTTGCAGTATAGAACTTTCCATTATTGTAAAATAAAGCCAGCTTAACAAAAATGCTAATATGTAATAAAGGACTACGAAGAAATCTTCCATTTCCTCTATTTCCATTCCCATAAGAGCCATAACAAAACCGATAAAGAACGCCCCAAGAAAACCAACAACAACTGAACCAAGGGTCAAAATTGCACTATCAATACAATAAGCGAGAAAACGCTCCCAGAAAACGGCATACTTTACATCTGAAGCCGCAAAAAAGGACGCATTTCCATCAGCAAATCTGGCTCCACAACCTATGCAAAATTTCGCGTCTTCGGGATTCTGCGTTCCACACTTGGAACAAACCATAAAAAACCTCCTAATTATTTACTTCTATATAACAAACTTTAACCTTATTTTACTTTCAACACGATGCTTTCAGAATGACTGCTAAATTCAGGAGCATACATACACTGTATCTCCGCAATACCACTCTGGTATTGACCTCTATGTTGTACTCTTAAATCGTATTCAAAAACATACGTACCTTTTGGTAAATAAGAGATAAAGAAATGCGTAGCCACATCTTTAGTCGACTGGTAATATCTTAACCCATCCTGATAACGATAAAAAGATAAAACATCCACAGGCTCTAAACCGCTACCTCTAAGGTCTTTTAAATGGACATATTCCATGTCCCGGTCGACTTTCAACACAATTCTGACAGTAAGAAGATCTCCAACATTTAAAATATCCGGTATCGGCTTAATAACCGTACCCTTTTTTGTAGTACTCTTGATAAATATATCTTTTTTTAATTGAAGGTTGGTAGTATGAGAGGTCACGGCGCTCATCTCCTCGAAATACTGAAGGTAAACACCGCCCCAGGCAATACCTTTATCTTCTTTGATAACCTTAATATCCGAAAAATCGGGTCGAATCTCATCCTTCATATAAATTTTTTCATAGAAATTAGTACCGGCTTCTATTTTCTCCGGCGTAACTTCTTCTTCTCCAAGTTGCACCTTTACCAACTTATTGCTCGAAATATAATCATCACCTCTTAAAAGAAGCGCATATATAGCATCCGATGTTGCTTTTGTCGTTCTCCAATGTATTGTCTGTTTTTGCTTTAACAACCATACTTTACAATCTTCAACCGCAATAGTATCGCCTGTCACTTCAGAAAAAGCTTCAATCATCAAAGCCTGGGTTTCGATCGGTGCTCTGTACCACCACCAGGAACGTTCCAGCTCCCTCCAGAACATGCCCATTTCTTCATCCGTAACACTTCGTTCTTTAATAGATGCCATAATTTTTTTCGCTGTTTTGTTTCTATTAAAACGGTTCAAAGCAAGAGCAAGATACCCTTGAGAAAGTCGTGAATTTAGCTGTAACCAGTACTGGTCTGCCTGATTTAAAAAATAATCCGTTGCCTCTTTACTAAGTGAAGAAATTGGTTTATCTTTCAGGTAAAAACTACGACCATATAGATAAAACGCAATTAATGGAGTAAGATTGTTTTTAGATTTGTTTTCTAATTTATTATAGACATCTTTAAACCATTTATCGAGATAATTTATAGCTTTATAAGCAAGCGACATATCTACGTCTACGCCCATATTTTTTAACCTGCCGAAGTTAGTTAATATATAAAGGGTAATATAAGTATCAGATCTACCTCCGGGAAACCAGGGCCAACTACCATCTGAATGTTGCATTTTACTTAGTTTATAATATGCGGAATTTAAATTTTGCCCAATTGTATTTTCCTCAAAAAATATTCCTACATCTCTCTTCGCCCCACTTTCACTTTCTGCTTGACGGACCCAGGGTGTTTCAAGTAGAGTAACCGATTTTAAATCCTGATTTTTTTCAAGATTTGATTTAAGAGCATCGGTACCCCGCCACTGTTTAAATACTTCTTCTATCCTGGGATTACCATCTACAATATACTTACCTACACTGTTAGCATACAAACGATTAAATATCTGCTCAGAGCACTCATACGGAAATTCGGATAGATATGGCAAAGCCTGAATTGCATACCAGCTGGGATTGGATGTCATCTGGACTGTAAAATTAAAAGGTTCAGCGGTTTTAGAACTGCTTATATTTTTTACTCTATCGAAGGTGAAGTTTTTTGTTTGTTTACCTCGAACATATAAAGGGTATGATTCGGTTAAGAATATCCTGCTGGAAAGAACCGGTATTGCACCAGTTTCTCCATCTGAGAAACTTAGACTTTTTGCTACTACTGTATAAGTAAGAGGATTCATCCCCTTGGGAACAGTCACTTTCCATAAAAAACTCTCCGAACTGTGAGGTTTTATGATAAAAGTTTGCACATGAGATCCCAGTTTCAGCTGTTCATTCATTGATTTCTCAGTTATCAAATCCTTAAAATCTAATTGTACTTTACCATCCTGTTTACTATCGGAGATATTAACAACACTGGCAGCGAAATATAATGTGTCTCCTTCTCGCAAAAATCTGGGAGGATTAGGACGAACCATAAGTTCTTTCTTTGTTACCGTATATCCGGTAACAATGCCATTCTCGCACTCCTTCCCATGAGCGAACCCCATAATTTGCCATTTAGTCAGAGCTTCCGGTGATGTAAATTCAAAACTTATCATTCCGTTCTTATCAATTAAAAGATGAGGATAGAAAAACGCAGTCTCACTTAAATCTTCCCGTATTTTAACTGCCTTCAGGTCTATGGGAGATATTTTTACTTCTTCCTTTTCAAGCTTTTCTTCTTCTATACGAAAAGCTGGAGGTGTTAAGTCCCAAGAAGATGTAGCTAAATCCATTTTTACTACTTCTCTTGCTGCTTGTACAGTTACCCCTTCACCTTGCATAAAACTCTCTTGTAATTTAAAATCGACTGTTGTAATTGTCCCTTTTTTTGATTCAATATCTGAGAAAGTAAGTGATTGATATCCCATCATTGCACACTTTACTTTGTAAGTACCGACGGGTAAATTTCTAATTGTAAAATTACCATCCGCATCGGTCGCCGTACCTCTATCTGTTTCTAAAATGAGTACATTGGCACCAGGTAAAGGTTCTCCGGTATTTGCATCCACCACCCTTCCCTGAATTACACCATATCGTTTATCTATATCCTTACTCTTTTTGTAAGTCACTCCGGGCATAACCGGGAATTGATAATAAAGAAAATCGCTTGTCAGATATTGAGGGAAATGGGTGTAATTTATTTCCGGGTAAGGGGTCGGAAATTCCCAAGATTTTTTACAACGATGGAAAACCTGTTGCATATTGATAAATCTGTTCTGCATATAAGAACGTTGATGCTTGAAAAAATCAAATCTATTCCACTCATGCGAACAGAATTGGTTAAGAGAAAAGTCATACATTGAGGCAACCATCTCGGCTGTTTTTATTGCGCTTTTTTTACCTCGCACTTTAAGTGATATTTTTTCTTTATCTCCCGGTGTTATCTTATCCCTGAATGTCTCAAAAGAAATTTCAAGTTCTTTATTATCCCAGGGAACATCTATAAATTTAGTTTCTAAGTATGCTCTATTTTCTCTTACCATGTTTAAATAAACTGTAAATCCACCTCTGAATTTTTCTGTTACCGGAAAACTGAATGTATGCTGCGTACTGTTCCTATCGGTCCAGTAACGTTTTATGATTTCATTATTATATTCAATTTCAACAAAACATCTACAGTTCTCATAGCCGCTACCCCAGAGAACCTCAAGATCTTTCCCTACTTCGATAACGTTGTTGTTTAACTCAGCAACAAAAGGAAGCTTAATAGGAAATTTCTTTCCCTTCCAATCGGGAAGAACTATAAGCGGTAAAAAAGCCCTGACCTCTTTCCCCGATTTATCCACCGCAGTGCATTCTATTTTATATAAACCAGTTGGCAACTTTACTTTTACCAACTCAGGATTGCTGTTCTCCGTTGTAACTTCAGACTCAAAAAATAATTTATCTTTAGGCCAATTCTCCCATCTGGAAGAAAATCCTTTACTACTATCTACCCTATCAGGCGTAATATTTCTCAATAATTCATCTTCCCACAGGGCTGATTTAACCGGACTTTTGGGTTCTTTAAGTTTAAATATTTTCAAATGAGTAGCTACAGGTATATTTTTGCCGTTTAATGTTTGGGTAGCTACCTCTATAGTGAAATTCCTTTGATTAACCGGATGGTCCTTTGTAGACAATTCAATTTTAAATGCCGAATAACCTATACTTACTGATGTTTCATCCGTTTGAGTCTCGCCGTCAGGAGAAGTAACTTCCACATTAATTTTGTAAGTAAAAGTAGGGTCATTATCCGGGGATATTTTTAGATCCGGTTTAGCCGGAAAAGAAATGGTAAAGTTCCCTTCTTCATCTGTTTCAGTGATACCATGGACAATCTGCTCGGAACCACTTCCGGTGGAGTGGTAATACCAGCGCCACCAGAACGGGAAATATGAATTTCGTGTAACCGTATAGCTGACTTTAGCATTATCTACCGGTGCTCCTGTATAAGAAATTGCTTTACCGGTTATATTTATTTTTTCGTTAAGTTTATATTCTTTTTCCGGATATTCAATTTCTACTGCAAATTTAGGACGTTTATATTCTTCAACTCTTATTGATGTTTGCCCCCAGGGGTCTCTTGCCTTGATATGCATTCTACCGGTAAGTCGTTCGGATGGTGCGGTAAAATGTCCACTAAAACTTCCGAATTCATTTGTTGCAAAAATGGTATGAGTAATTTCCTTGTTGTTAACATCAAAAAAAGAAACCGTTACTTCTTTATCAGGTAAGACCTCATAATTATTACCTTCTCTGTCGATATGAACACAGATTCCTTTGAAATAGATTATCTGACCGGGTCGGTATATTGACCTGTCAGTAAAAAAGATGGTCTTACGCTCAGGTTTATAGCTATCCTTTCCATTAAAATACAGTGGATAGAATGTAAAAACTCTCTCTCTTCCTTTTTCAACTTGTAGATAAATACCTCTGAATTTCCTCTTATCGTTACTGAAAGTAAAAAATCCATTTAAATCCGTATTTAGTTTTCTTCCCAATATATAATTTTTAGAGTCTATCTTAACTATTTCAGTAACCTTTGCATTTACAACGGGTTCACCGGTATTTGCATCTACTACCAGACCCTCGATTACACCAGGTCTTTCCTTTGAAATCAAAGTAAGATTGCTGACGGAAAAAAATGATTGCTCAATCCTTGTTAAATCCTTAAAATCTTCTTCCCAACTAACAAATATACGATAAAAGCCAGACTTTAACTCCGGAATATCTAATTCTAAAATTTTTGTCTTAAAATCTTCTGCAGAAGGTATTTCAGCACTCCATTCTTTATCTGCCTTTTGCGAAAACAGCTTTGCTATCTTATTCGTATCAGCCAAACCTTCTCTATAACCATATTCACCTTTCCTATAATCAAGCCATTCATCTCTGTATATCCTTATAAATAATTTATTAATATTTTTGCACCTAACAAACATTTTTGAAGATCTGGATGGTATATTCCGTTCAATTTTTAATGACAGAGATTTCTTTTCGATCTCATCCATATATATCCTGCAGGATTTTCCTCCGGGGGAATCCGGAAATTTCTTATATCCATTTTCTGCTACATCGTGAGCTTTTACCAGGTCCTCTTCTTCTCCCAACGCTTTTGCCAGATAAAACGCCGCAAGACTGGAAAGCGAATAATTTTTATATTCTTCGACAATCTCACTTAAACGTTGAATATATAAAGAATCTTTATTTTCACCAAATGAATTATTCCAGATATAGCGCAATCGATGAAGGTCTACATCTATCAATGCTTCAGTATTACCTTTTTCCAGATGATATTTAATAAGTGACTTGTAAATGCGTATTGCTTTGTATTTAGCTGACTGGGTATCGCTCGTAGAAGGTTCATAGTTAATAAAATAGTTCACTCGGGCAAATGCGGATGAATTCGCATCTATTTCAAATACATCCTCGGGACTTACTCCTGCCTGTTCCGCGCTTGTATAAAAATCGAGAGCTTCATGAGCAATAAAATCATAAAGCGTTGGACGGTATTTAAGCGGTGCGGTTCCCGGGAATAAAAAGTCATTAAATTTATCTATTGGAATGCGTGTAAGCAGTTCTTTCTCCTTTAAAATATCCTGGTATAAGGAATCTATTTCTCTGAAAATCTTCTTCAAATCCCATGTAGTAAAATCATCTTCAGAAATACTTTCCGTGGCAGTCCTTCTCATAAATCTCCATCGGTTTCGTTCATAGTAACGCCAGTACCACTCTGCAAGAACTGCCTGCAACAATATCTTGCTTTCGGGATCTGCTGTTTTGGCTAATTCTTTTTTAAGTATTTTCACCTTTTCTTCAGGCTTATTACCCTGGACTGTTCCTTCCATAACAATCTTCCGGGCTAACGCCTGAATCCATTCAGAATAATTCTCTTCTCTCAGAGTTATCTCTATTATTTTATCTAACTTCTCGATAGCGGTCTTCGGAAGACCATTTTGCACAGCTTCTTCAACATCATCCCAATATCTATCAGTTGAGGCTTGAACTGTTAGAGAAAATGATACGACTAATAAAATCAACGACATTTTCGTTTTCATATACTTCCTCCTAAATATATTCTTAATTGGTTTTACTAAATAAATAATAAGATTTTTTTTACTTTTTGTCAACCAAAATTAATTCCTTTCTTTGCCCTTGACAATTGGGAAAATACACCTATTTTAATTTGCATATTAGTGAATAAATATTCATAAATTTGGGGAGTAGAACAGAAACAAAAAAGTATATAATTATACTCATGAAAGGAGGAAATTAATGGACTATTCTGCTAAGGATTTAATGGAGATGGATGATACATACGGAGCTCACAATTACAAACCTCTTGACGTAATTTTAAACAAAGGTGAGGGTGTCTGGGTATGGGATGTGGATGGAAATAAATATATGGACATGCTTTCTTCTTATTCCGCGTTGAATCATGGGCATCGAAATCCGATAATTATTAAAAGAATGAAAGAACAGCTCGATAAACTTACTCTAACATCACGAGCGTTCAGAAATGACCAGCTGCCTTTGTTTCTGAAAAAAGTATGCGAAGTTACGGGCATGGAAATGGCTCTTCCTATGAATACGGGCGCCGAGGGTGTAGAAACAGCGTTGAAGGCAATTAGAAAATGGGCATACAAGGTAAAAGGAGTTGCTGAAAATAAAGCCGAAATTATTTGCGCGAGCAACAATTTTCACGGAAGAACAATAACCATAATTTCCTTATCGACGGAAGAACAGTACAGAGATGGTTTTGGACCTATGACTCCGGGTTTTCCGATTGTACCTTATGGCGATGCGAAAGCAA
>CAYQMH010000085.1:0-7277 GCA_964418485.1 uncultured bacterium
CAATCCCTCTGATTCTCGCCGACTTAATTAATAAAAAAAATGGGGGGCAGGCAAAATTATTTAATACTTGACATTTAATCTCGTTATCCTTATAATATCTGAAACATTTGAAAAAAAGGAGGTAGTAATGAAAAAAGTTTTTTTATTGTTAGTAGTTATACTTGTAGCTCTGCCCTTAAGCGCTAGACCGAAACTTGAATTCGCACCAAGAGCAAGTCTCTATATTAGTAGCGTAAATTTTGGGATTGGGGCCGATATTATAGCCAATCCTACAAAGAACATCGGCTTAAGAGTTAACCTGGCTGAACTGATTTTTGGAGATTATACGCTTTTCACTATTAACCGTCCAGGCAATTTAGAAGTACTCCTTTATACTCCAGTCGCAAACATCATCTCATATTTCGATCTGATTTTTGGCTTGCAGGCGGGCGATGTAGCTACCGTAGTAACGATCGGGGGAGGAGCCGGATATGAAACAACCATGGGGAAAAAGAATAAATTCTTTCTCGAACCCAGCCTTATTATTGCAACCGGCGATGGCGATACAGATTTTACATTTAGACTATCCGGCGGTTTAAAATTCGGAATTTTCTAAGAAAAAAATAAGCCGGCAATGAATTAAGATTTATATTTTAATTCCGTTTTATCCTATAAAGCCCCATGAATCAATTCATGGGGCTTTTACAATAACATATCTAAAAGAAAATATCCCCTTGTTTCAAACATAAAATATCTTTATAATTTAACTAAACACGGGGGTATTTTGAACAAAATAAAAGACCACTTTGAAAAAGAAGCAAAAGAATTCGATAATATAATAGTAAAACTAATCCCTTTTTATAACGAAATGCTGGAAGCCTTAACGAATGCTCTTGGATATCCCAAAACAAAAAGAATAAGGGTAGCTGACATAGGCTGTGGAACCGGAACGGTCGGGAAAATGATTCTGGAAAGGTACCCTAACTCGATTTTAACATGCGTAGACATCGCAGCAAACATGATAGAGACGGCAAAAATCAAACTCGTAAAATATAAAAATGTTGAATACATAGTTGAAAACTTCTATAATTTTAATTTTAACAGAAAATATGATTGCATAGTAACATCCCTTGCCCTTCATCATTTAAGAAACGATCGAGACAAGAAAAAGTTTTTCAAAAAAATCTTCAAGGCGCTTAACAAAAAGGGGGTCTTTTATAATGCCGATATTGTCTTAGGTTCGAGTGAGAGCTTACAAAATTTATATATGAACAAGTGGAAAGAATTTATGCAGAAAAATGTCCCCATGAGTGAAGTTGAGAATATATGGTGTCCCAAATACGAAAACGAAGATAGACCTGCGAAAGTAATAGACCAGATTAAATGGCTGGAAGAAATAGGATTTAAAAAAACAGATATAATCTGGAAACACTATAATTTTGCCGTTTATGGAGGAGTAAAACCTTAAATTGTAATGAAACTTTTAAGTTCTAGATTAGAAAAAAATATAGATAAGGAAATTATAGAAAACATAGTTAAAGAGAAATATAATCTTGCAGTTAAAAATATAGAGTTTTTTTTCGATAAACTATATAAAAAAATCCCCGCAAAAAAAAGGATTTCTTACGGAAGAGTCCATATTATAAAAATTCTGTCAAAATATATTTTTGATAAATTGTCCGAAAAAGAACCTATTAACTTCGAGATCGCTGCCGATTTGTACGAAAATAGTAATGATTTTAAAAGTAAAGGTGTCTCTCTCGGAATAATCTCTTTCTGCGGTGTGGAAGAGCCTAAAAGAACTCTACCTTACTTTGTGTCTGTCGCCGATTCCCCGGATTTCGATACAAGAGAGATGGCTCAAATGTTTTTCAGAAAAATCATAAAAAACCATCCCGCGACGGCTAAGAAAATCTTACTCAACCTCGTAAATTCAAGTTATTCCAACATCCGTCGATTCGTCGCCGAAACTTTAAGACCCGTCAAAGAGAATAAATGGTTTAATGAAAGACCCGAATACCCTTTATCGATACTTAGAAACTTATTTAAAGAAAACTCATCATACCCGAGGACTTCCGTCGGTAACAATTTAAGCGATCTCGCAAAACACAACCCTGAACTCGTTTATAAACTGGCAGAAGAACTCGTCGGCAGCGGAAATGAAAACTCATACTGGATCGCATACAGGGCTTGTAGAAACCTGGTTAAAAAAGATAAAAATAAAGTTATGAACTTGTTGAAAGTCGATGAATACAAATACAAAAATAAAATTTATAAGAGAAGTGCTCGTAAAAAAAGTTAAAGCAAAATCGATTCTTAGAAAAGGGAAAAAGGTAGATTCCTGGTTTCTGATAAATTACGGAATGAATCTCTACAGAGGTTGTTCTCATAACTGCGTATACTGTGACGGACGAAGCGAAGGGTATTATGTCGACGGAGAATTCGGAGAAGAAGTAACCGTAAAAATAAACGCGATAGATGTTCTAATGCGAGAATTAGATCCAACAAGAAAGAGAGTTCCTTTAAAACATTACTTTGTCGGATTGGTCGGTGGAGTCGGAGACAGTTACCAGCCTCTGGAGAAAAAATACAAATTAACCCGTCAGGCTCTCAATTTATTTTGCGAGAGGAAGTTCCCGGTTCATATTCTTACAAAATCAACACTTATAGAAAGAGACATCGATATAATCAAAAAGATAAACGAACAAACCAGAGCAATTGTTTCTTTCAGCTTTTCTTCCGCTAACGACGAAATAAGCTCTATTTTCGAACCCGGCGTACCCTCTCCGAGGGAGCGACTGAAAACTTTATCTAAATTCAAAAAAGAGGGAATAGCCTGCGGGATGTATTTAATACCCGTTATCCCTTTTATAACGGATACGCCGGATGTTATGGAAGAAACAATCAAAAAAGCAAAAGAAACGGACCTCGATTTCATAGTCTTTGCAGGAATGACTTTAAAAGAAGGCAGACAGAAGGAATATTTCATGAAAACACTCGAAGAAAAATTCC
The DNA here is from genome assembly GCA_964418485.1 of uncultured bacterium. GTDB lineage: Bacteria > Hydrothermota > UBA3072 > UBA3072 > UBA3072 > JAFGHJ01. Next base: position 2,992 of record CAYQMH010000085.1, read on the forward strand.
CGGGACTTATTCCCCACTACGAAAACATATATTTAAAGAACAAGTGGGGAGAACCAACAAAAGAATATCAAAAATCCATACATCAGATATTTAACCTGCTCAGCAAGAAATATAAAATCGCGCGACGCATGCCGGCAAATCTTTATAATGACATACTGGAGGAAAACGATCTTGTAACAGTTATGCTAGAACAGCTCGACTACCTGGTAAAACTCGAAGAAAAGCCTTCTCCCTACGGGTATGCCGCTTATTCCATATCAAAGTTAAAAGAACCTTTATCCGGTATGAAAGGAAGTTTACACAGCATAAAGGGAGTCGGTAAAGTAACAGAGTCTATAATAAAAGAAATATTGAAGACAGGAAGTTCCGGGTATTACGAGAAATTGTTATGTTGAATATTTACTGTAAAGGCTCAAGACGGGAATGCTTCACCACATTCACAAACTTTTTATAAAATCAAAAGGAGGTCAAATGCTTAAGATTAAATACTTGTTTTTCATCCTCATCTTTTGCGGTATTTTCATTGGATGTGCAAAGAAAGAAAACGACCGGGACGTTTTATTCCAGATATCAACAATTAACGCCTTACTTGAAGGAATATATGACGGAGAAATTACTTTTGAAGAGTTAAAACACCACGGCGACTTTGGACTCGGCACTTTTAACGGGCTTGACGGCGAGATGCTAATGCTAGACGGGAAGATTTATCAGGTAAAAGCAGACGGCAAAGTCTATACAGTAGAAGATTCGATGAAAACTCCTTTTTCAGCAGTTACCTTTTTCGAAGAAGATAAAGCTTTTGTTTTAGATTCCACCCTTGATTATAAATCACTGGAAGAGGTTATGGATGAAATTCTCCCGACAGAAAATATATTTTACGCAATAAAAATAGAAGGGAATTTCAAATATGCTCGTACACGAAGCGTACCAGCTCAAGAGAAACCATATCCACCACTTTCGGAAATCGTAAAAACCCAGCCCGAATTTGAATTCCACAACACAAAAGGAACACTAGTAGGGTTTAGAATCCCTGAGTATCTAAACGGAATAAATGTACCGAAATACCATCTACATTTTATCACGGAAAATAAAAAAGGAGGAGGTCACCTTCTCGAGTGCGAAACAAACAATATAAAAATCTGCATAGATTACACAGAAAAACTTTTTGTATCTTTACCAGAAACGAAAGAATTCTACGATGCCAATTTAGATATGGAAGAAGATTTAAAAAAGGTTGAAAGATAAAATTCTATGGAACTTACTTTAAATTCATAAGGTCTTATAAAAAAAGGAGGGATTATGTTAAAATTTAAAAGTATCTTTTTATTCGGTTTAACATTCCTACTTGTTCCGTCCATATTTGCCGAAACGGGAACCGATAGTATAATTTCAACCGATGTAGAAAAACATAGAACCGGTGTTTCTATCGGAATAAATGACTTACCATGGGACGCAACAGGCGTTTCCCTACGCTGGTGGAGAAAAAATGGAAGCGGAAGAGAGTTAACTATAAATAGAAGCTATATAAGGTATTCCAGAGGAGAAAGGACCGAAGAAGATTCTCTGGGAATAGAAATCGAAGAAACAACTAGGGAGAAATATATAAACATCCCAGAAATCACATATAGTTTCCTGAACAGAAAAGCTATCGGAGCCGAAGGGATGTATCTTGTAAAAGGAATAGGCATAGGCACAGGCTTCCGTATTTCCTATGACAATACTTATGCACCTGAAAGTGATATTAGCCGGGAATACAAATATTATTCAGGGGATTTAACCCTTCACTTTCCTATAGGAATAGAACATTTTTTTCTGGAAAAATATCCCAGCATAAGTTATTCTTTAAGTGCTGACATTTACGGAACCATCTCTTTTTATAATAGAAAGGATATAACAGCATATCCCGATTCTTATCCGTACAACATTCGTACTGTTGACGATAGGTATATACAAACTTCTTTTGGGATTTCTCCTTCTTTTTATCTTAGAGCTTACTTCTAAAAATAAAAAGTTTTTCTATAAGGAAAGAACCTAAAACTTTAGGTATAAAGAACCCAAGCAAAGCACTCTTTTCAAATGAAACCGGAAGATTCAACAAATAAATTCTGGAACTAAAATATAGTTCTTGAATCAAAATAGATAAACAACCCAAAAGGAGGGACAAATGAATAAAGTACTAAATATAATATTTCTACTAATAGTAAGTTTGCTAAGTATAACAATAAACGCCCAGTTAACAGAAACGCCCGGCGAAAAGGACGCTTCCTCTCCATATTTTTTAGTACAGGGAGAAACTGACGTAGAAAGTTTTCCTCTCCTTCTAACAAAAGCAGACGTAAATATTGCCGGAGTAATTGCGGAAATCGAATTAACACAGGTTTACAAAAACGACGGAGAAAAAACAATAGAAGCTGTATACGTCTTCCCGCTCGGCACAAAATCGGCAATTCACGCTATGAGAATGAAAATAGGAGAACGAATAATAGACGCGGAAATAGAAGAAACGGAAAAAGCAAAACAAATATATGAAGACGCAAAAGACCAGGGAAAAGTCGCATCACTTTTAGAGCAGAAACGCCCGAACGTTTTCCAGATGAAAGTCGCGAATATCATGCCCGGAGACGAAGTACAAGTAATAGTTAAATATACAGAGATGCTTGTTCCGGAAAAAGGAATATATGAATATGTATTCCCGACAGTCGTAGGACCAAGATTCACAGGAGAACAAAAAGATAAGGAAGACTGGACAGCCACCCCCTATCTACACGAAAAGGAAAAACCTCCTTATAAATTCGATATAAAAGTTAATCTAAAAACAGGAATCCCAATTTCAAAAGTTATGGTACCCACACATAATGTCGACATCGACAAAGAATACGACAAAGCAACAATAACTTTATCGAAAAACGAGAAATACGGAGGAAATAGAGACTTTATCCTCCAATATTCACTCAAAGGAAATAAAATAGAGACCGGTCTCCTGCTATATCCGGGCGAGGAAGAAAACTTCTTCCTTCTTATGCTTGAACCTCCAGACCGGGTAAATATTAATATGGTACCTCCCCGTGAATATCTATTTGTCGTAGATGTTTCTGGTTCAATGCACGGCTTCCCTCTCGATGTGTCAAAAGCTCTGATAAAAAAGATAGTCGAAGGATTAAGAGAAAAGGATTACTTTAATATTCTATTCTTCGCCGGAGGCTCTTCAGTGCTCTCACCTGAACCGCTCTCCGCGACAAAAGAGAACAAAAAGAAAGCAATAGAAATGGTTATGTCTCAGATGGGCGGGGGCGGAACGAGATTACTCGATGCTCTAAACAGAATATCGACTCTTCCCAAAAAAGAAGGCCTATCAAGAATTATTGTAGCCGCTACCGATGGATACATTTCCGTGGAGAAAGAAGCTTTTGACCACATAAGAGAAAATCTCGGAGAGAATAATTTCTTTGCTTTCGGCATAGGTTCATCCGTAAATCGCTACCTCATCGAAGGAATGGCGCGCGCCGGAAAAGGCGAACCTTTTATCGTTATAAACCAAAGTGAAGCTGAGGAGAAAGCCGATAGATTTTTAAACTATATTCAAAACCCTCTGCTAACCGATATAAAATCTTCTTTTAAAGGATTCGATGCTTACGATATCGAACCAATCAGCGTACCTGATCTCTTTGCCGAAAGACCTCTTGTCCTTTTCGGCAAGTACAAAAAAGCCGATGGAAATATAATTATAACCGGTCAAACGGCAAATGGTAATTATAAAAAAGAAATAAACGTTAAACCTTCTATGGAAGATAAAGACAATTCTGCAATCAAATATCTGTGGGCAAGAGAGAGAATTGCGAAACTGGACGATTACGGGAAAGTAGGGACAGACGTGAAAGACGAAGTAACCAAACTCGGACTTAAATACCATCTTATGACCCAATATACCTCATTTGTCGCGGTAGATAAGATGATACGCGAAACAGGAGAAGTTGTTACCGTAAAACAGCCCCTACCTCTTCCTCAAGGTGTGAGCGATTATGCAGTAGGAGGTTATGCTTCAGCGCCAGGATTAACAGGGGGTCGAGGCGTCATGATGAAAGCAGCAACAGAATATGCTCCATCAACCAGCTTAGATCTGTCAGGAGGAACTCCTGCGGAACAAAAGGAAATAAGGGCAAACTTCTATATTAACAAAGCAACCTTAGGTCCAAAAACCAACCTGAAGAAACTGAAAGAAATTCTTTCCGACCAACTTGAGGCGGGATTTGAAGTTATCTTAAAAAACTGGAATCTTAAGACTTTAA
>CAYQMH010000086.1:0-7179 GCA_964418485.1 uncultured bacterium
TGTTAAATTCCCGAAGGGCTTCGTTGAGCATTCCTATTTTTACAAAAGCTATTCCTAGATTCATATGCTCTTCCACTTTTTCTTTATCTTTTATGAGTGTTTCTCTCTTTATTTCAAGTTTTTTTAAGGCTCCTATTTTGATGAGTTTAGAAAGTAATTTTAAAGCTTTAAATTCTTCTATCGGGAGTACATTGATAAGAGAGGACAGAGTTTTTTCTCCGTCGACTTTATCTAATATCATTTTTTCTTGATCCGTTAAGCTCGCCTCATCGCTCCACTCAGGAGAGACTATTAGTATGGAATCTTTGTCCGGCAGGGAAGCTGCAGCAAACTCATCTTTTAGGGCTGCAGATTCAAGCAACACATCGTCTATTTTGATTGAAACAGGCAGGCCTTCCGGCTGATAGGCTTCTCTTGATTCGAAAACAAAATAACCTTTTGCCCATCCGGATAATTCTATTATTGCATCTCTCATTTGTTTCTTTATATATTCAGTCAGGGTCTTTTTGTCTACTAATTCGAGCTCCAAGATCAGTTCTCCCAGAGGGGTATTTTCTCTTTCTTGCTGTAGTTTTAGAACTTCTTGCAGGTCTTTTTCTTCAATGATATTGTTTTCTACAAGTAGGGAGCCGAGCCTATCTTTTCTGTTCATCCAGTGAATATGGCTAAGGTTGCCGGAGGAGAGGTAAAGATACACGAGATTCTCTTCGTTAGTTATTGCCAATTCCCCTGTTTTGCTTCCTATGTACAACATCTGCAGGATGTCGGTTATTGAAAGATCTGAGAGGGAGCCTTTTATCGGCATTTTAAAAATCCCCTATGAGCCGAAAACTTTCGTCTTTTAAGCTCATTGATAATACATTTTTTAAATTTTTTATTTTTTCTTTGGAAATTTCTTTTTCCGTTTGTAATTTTTTTTCTGAGATTTCTAGTTTCCTACGTGCCTTCTCCGCCAGCTTGTCTTCTTCTTCTTCCAGTTCGCCGATTGTTTTGGTTAGCCACTCGACTTTATCCGGGTTAAAAAGAGCATTTTCTATTTCCTTATTCTCTTCTTTCGATATTATAGAATTTTTTATAAGATTGTCAGTAGCTAACATACCATATCTCTTTTGTATTTCTATGAGTCGCTGGATATCTGTTGTGTAAGAGACAAATTCGCCGGTCAATAAATCCAGATTCCCGTTTATCACTTTTTTTATCCTATCTGTATTAAAGCCCTTCATTTTCCAGACGAACATCTTGGCACGGTATTCATCGCGTAGGATTTCTTCTTTTTCTGTACCTTCTAATTTTTCAGAAAACCCTTTTTTTACATCTTGAATGAATTTTTCGAATTCACTGGCTTGTTTTTTTATTTGTTCCTGTTTCTTTTCCTTTTCTTCTTGCTTCTTTTTTTCTTCCTCTATCCTGTCTTTTTCTTCCGGAACATACCCCAAAACCCGTACTTTTTTTATAGCGCCGATTGCCTGACTCATTGTTTTTATGTCTAACTTCTGTAGTTTTTTTAAAAATGTTTCAGATAGTCCTTTCCCGAGTGTTTCTAAAACCTTTCTTTTTGAATGGGAGCCAAACTCTTTGATGGAAACTATGACTCCGCTTTCGATACGGGAGATTATCCTGTTTGGTAGGACCAGTCCTTGAGGATGGCGGTCAGCTGTAAGAATTAGCTGTTTTTCATTTTTGATGAAGTAGTCTATTATCTCAAGTAAATTTTCAGGTATGGGTTTATAATTCTTTAGTAATTGAATATCTTCAATTATAAGTAAATCTTTTTTTATAAATTGTTCTATGAATTGGGAATCAATTTCTTCTGCTTTAATACGTTCGGAGGTACCTTTAAATTTTTCTTGCATATTTTGAATTAGAAAGCTTTTGCCTGAGCCGGAAGGACCGTATATGAAAAGAGGATTAACTTCTTTTGAAGAGAGAGCTTTCTCTATAGCTTTGATAACTTCTATATTAAACTTTGAAGTAATTATTTTATCCATTTCAGTCCCCTAATTTGCTTTTTACTTTTTTAAGAACTTCCGAGCCTATAGTCTTAAATACTTCAATAATTCCTTCGCCGGTAGTTGCTATGGAAGAAAAGGAAGGGTAATTATCCGGATTTAATTTGTTATCTAAATCTTCCACAGGCATTATATTATCTAAATCTCTTTTATTATATTCTAAAACTATGGGAACATCCTCAAGTTTAATGTTATTCTCGTCTAAGTTTTCGAGCATGTTTTCCCAGCTCCATATGTTATCTTCAAGTCTGCTTTCCATAGAATCCGCTACGAAAACGACACCATCTGCCCCCCTTAAAACGAGTTTTCTGGTAGAATCATAAACCACCTGACCTGGAACCGTATAAATTTGAAGTCTTGTGTTAAAGTTTTTAAAAGTACCTAACTCTACAGGCATAAAGTCAAAGAAGAGGGTTCTATCCTGTTTCGTTGCCATTGAAATAATGTCAGACTTTCTTTCTTCCGGTATTCTGGAAAAGAGGTATTTCACGTTAGTGGTTTTTCCTGCCCTTCCTGGACCATAATAGACAATTTTACATACAATTTCCCTAGACGCATATTTGATTACAGCCATTTTTCGTTTTAATATCCCATCCTCTTCAAAAAATTTGTGTTTGTTTTTCCTTCAATAAAATCCGGATGGGTAAAAATTTCTTTATGCAAAGGTATGGTTGTAGGAACGCCTCTTATCACAAACTCGTCCAGAGCTCGTAACATTCTTTTTCTACTTTGTTCTCTGTTTTCTCCGTATGTAATTAATTTAAGAAGCAGTGAATCGTAGTTGGGTGGAATCTTATAGCCCTGATAGATGTGAGAGTCTATTCGAATTCCTATTCCTCCCGGAAGGTGTAAAGCGTGTATTGTTCCCGGTCTTGGGATGAAGTTTGAAGACGGATCTTCTGCATTTATACGAGCTTCTATTGCATGCCCTTTTATTTTTATTTCGTTCTGGTCGGGTAGCCCGAGGGTGGACCCGTTTGCTATTTTAATCTGCTCAGCTAATATATCGATGCCGGTCGTCATTTCTGTTACTGGATGTTCAACCTGTATGCGTGTGTTCATCTCCATAAAATAGAAAGAGCCGTTTTCATCAACAACAAATTCAACAGTTCCTGCCGATTTGTAACCTAATCTTTTTACTCCTTTTTTAGCTGCTTCTCCCATTTTCTCTCGGAGTTTTTCATCCACAGCAGGTGAGGGAGTTTCTTCAACTAGTTTCTGATGTCTTCTTTGAATAGAGCATTCTCTTTCTCCAAGGTGGATAACCTTTCCGGAAGAATCGGCAAGAATTTGTATTTCAATATGGCGAGGATTCTCAATGGCTTTCTCGATGTATAATCTGTTATCTCCAAAGGTAGCCTGAGATTCGGATTGTGCCATTACGAACCCGGTTTTAAGCTCAAGGTCATTATTTGCCAGCCTCATCCCTCTTCCTCCTCCTCCCGCAACTGCTTTTACAAGTACCGGATACCCAATTTTATGTGCGATTTTAAGGGCCTCGTCTTTGTTTTTAACAACTCCGGAGCTACCTGGAATTACAGGTACCCCTGCCTCTTTCATGATTTTTTTTGCTTCTGCCTTATCTCCCATTTGTTTAATAATTTTAGAAGTAGGTCCTATGAAGGTGAAATGATTGTCCTCGCATGCTTCTGCAAATGATGGGTTTTCTGCGAGAAATCCGTAGCCCGGATGAATTGCATCCGCGCCAGTAATTTCTGCAGCAGCAATGATGCGGGGTATATTAAGATAACTTTCAGAAGCCGACGCTTTGCCAATACACACTGTTTCATCCGCGAATCTAACATGTAGAGAGTCGCTGTCAACTTCCGAAAAAACCGCTACAGTCTTTAAGGATAAATCTTTGGCTGCCCTGATTATCCTGAGAGCTATCTCCCCCCTGTTTGCGATAAGAATTTTTTTCATTCTATTACCAGCGTTTAGCTGATTGCTCGATGCCTTTAAGCCTCATCTTGAATTCATCTGGATTGTTGACGTTTTCCAGTGCCATTTCAAGGTCAACAACCCTTTCTTTATAGAGATTCATTACGCTCTGGTCAAAAGAGTGCATTTTGTATTTTTCTCCTTCCCTTATAGCGTCCAAAATTGCACCTATTTTTTCCTCATCCAAAAGGTATTCTCTTATTGTTGGGGTCGAAATGAGAATTTCTGTAGCTGGGATACGTCCAGTACCATCCATTTTGGCGAGTAAGCGAAGAGAAATTATTCCTTTTAATACACTGGTTAGCAAAGTTCTGATGTGTTGATGCTGATAGGGAGGAAAGAAAGTTATTATTCTGTTTATTGTTTCCGGAGCGTTTAAAGTATGAAGAGTTGAAAAGACCAGATGCCCTGTATCTGCTGCTTTTATTGCCGTTTCCATTGTTTCCGCGTCTCTTATTTCGCCTATCATTATAATGTCCGGGTCCTGACGGAGAATGTATCTTAGAGAATTGGCAAAGCTTTTCGTATCGGTTCCGATTTCTCTTTGTGAGATGATAGATTTTTTATCTGTAAGCAAGTATTCTATGGGGTCTTCGATAGTAATAATGTGCTTTCTTTTGTTTTGGTTAATATAATCAATCATTGAAGCAAGAGCGGTTGATTTTCCGGAACCGGTTGTTCCGGTTACCAAAACAAGCCCCCTTGTCGCAAATGCTAAATCATTGAGTACAAGAGGGAGGTTTAGCTCTTCGATGCTTTTTATTACTCTGGATATAGGTCTTATGGCAAGAGCAATACTGCCTCTTTGAATGTAAATGTTTACTCTGAATCTTGATATGCCCGGTATTCCGATACCAAAATCTGCTTCCTTTTCTTTCAGAAATGCTTCCTGTTGTTTTTTTGTCATAAGAGAAGAGGCGGCTATTCTTACCTCTTCTTTACTCAGCTTATTCATTTCCATAGGTGTAAGTTCGCCGTTTATTCGTAAGATTGGAGGCGTTCCTACCTTCAAATGAAGGTCTGAAGCATCGCTATCTATCATTTTTTTTAAAATCGGTTTAAGGTCCATAATTTACTGTTTCCTAACCTTGAATAAAGGTTGGTTATACTCTACAGGTTCTTCATTACCGATTAAAACTTCTAGGATTTCTCCCTTTACATCGGATTCTATTTCGTTCATTATTTTCATGGCTTCAATGATACAGACCACGTCGCCTTTCTTAATTTTATCTCCTATATCGACATAGGGAGGGGCATCGGGGGTTGGTGCCCGATAAAAAGTCCCGACCATTGGGGATTTGATAACATGAAGGTTGGGTTCTTCTTTTTTTGCTTCTTCTTTGGAGCTTGGTTCCTGTGTTTCCTTGGTTTTTAAGTTTGTTACAGATACTTGTGGAGCGGAGTCTTTTGTGTTTTTTGATATTCTTACCCTTGTCCAGAAACGCTGAAATTCAATTTCTTCTAAATTGCTTTCTTCAAGAACTGCTATCATTTTTTTGATAAAACCTATATTCATTGTTTCTCCTCTGTTATCGTTACTTAAAATATATGAATCTGTTAACGATAAGTCAAGAGGGAAATCCCCACCCTCAACACCAAAGAATTTTACCACAGAGAGCACAGAGAAAAAACAGAAAACCCACAGAGACCACAGAGATTTTTTGTTTATTTACCCATCCCTACACCCAAGGAATTAGCCACGGATTGACACGGATACACACGGATTGTTTGTTTTTTAACTCGAAACTCTAAACACGAAACACTAACTCACCAAAGAACACAAAGATTTTAGTTTTATTTTTTTAACTGCTCACTACTCCCTGTTATCTACTCTCTAACTAATATTCAACTTAAATTCGAAGAATCTATATTCTACCACAGACGGGATTATACTCGTCTCTTATTTCTTCTTCTATTTTCATTCTCCCTTTTTTATCTAATTTGGGAGTGTAGAGAACGGTATAACCTAAAGCGCTTGGGCAGTTCCGTCTCCAGCAGTTTGCGCTCTCATTATCTTGAATTCTTAATTTTACGTTTTCCGATTCTCCGATATCTATAAGCAAATCTTTTTCATATGTCCGACAAAAAATTGCATATAGGCCGGGTTTTTCTTCAATATATATTGGTGAAGAATAATAGCCTTCGAAGGAATAAATTCCTATTTCAATGCTCATGAATCAAAATCTTTAAGGAGAATATTCCCATATCTGGAATTTTTCATCAAGATCATCCAGAATGTAAACTTTTCCGTCTTTGGAAACTCTCGTGGTCCGACAAACGTCTGTATGTCCCGAACTATACTTTATTGGGAAATCCGCCATTATTCTGCCTTTGGGACTTATTTTTATTATACGATCTTTCATCAATCCTTTTACTCCAGCTTTGAGATATATGTTGTGTAAGGAATCAATACCCACTATTTCGGGCTGACTGTCATTTACTTTTAGCTTTCGTATTGAAAGTATTTGCTTATGTTTATTGTTGTAAATGCTGCTACCCCCTTCTGTTTTTTCCTGGATGTAATATTCTCCCTTCGTTACGATATAACCTCTGCGCTTATCTGTGGTTCCCAGAATATTTCCATTAGTATCTACTTCTATAATTTCGTTATCCTTGTTAATTTTGGGGTTTGCAAGTAAAATTGTGTTTCGGCTGGTTACTTCGAGGGGAGTGATTGTGGGAGTTATTGGAGGTACAAGTCTTTTCAAATCGAGTGTATGTTTAAGTATCATATCGGTATCATAAATCCCAATGTCGCCAGACATATATTCTATATATATGTTATCATTTTTGTCAAAGGCGATGTCCATAAGGCGTCTATTTTTCTCCTGCGTAAAACTTTCAACAAAATTTCCATTCTTGTCTAATTTTACGACTCTGCTATTTAAAAAATCCAGAATGAAGATTTCCTTCCTTTTATTAATACCAAAGCTTGTGGGGCCGGTTGGCAAGTAATCAATTGTTTCCCAGCGTAACTCTCCTGTTCCCGAGCCGATTTTTCCCTCGGTCAACAGTTTTTCATTGTATTTTTGTTTGAACAAAAAGCAATTTGAAAAACCGAGTAGGAATAATAAAGAGAGTGTAACAATATAAAGTTTATTCTTTTTGCGCACTTTTACCTCCAGATTTTTTTGAATTTTAAAGATTTAAGTCAAATATGTCAAGGGGAAAACCAAATTGCCTACCCCCCATTTTTTCATTTTTCAACTCCAGATAAGCTAAATAGACT
>CAYQMH010000087.1:0-7167 GCA_964418485.1 uncultured bacterium
CTTGACATCATAGTTTGATTAGATACATTAGCTTGAGGTGATTAGATGATTGATGATTTCGAAATATTGGATCCTTTAGAAGTAGATGATAGCGTATTTAAACTAATAGGTCAGGATTGGATGTTGATAACAGCAGGCACTCTGGATTCTTTTAATACAATGACCGCAAGCTGGGGTGGCTTAGGCATTTTATGGGGTAAGAAAGTTTGCTTCTGTGTGGTAAGACCTACGAGACATACTTATAACTTTATGGAGAAATCGGATTATTTTACGCTTTCTTTTTTTGAAGAAAAGTACAGAAGTGTCCTCAATTTTTGCGGTACTCATTCAGGCAGAAATATAAATAAAATCAAGAAAACCGGACTTACTCTTCTGGTAGGAAGTAAAGGAGTAGTGTTTTACGATGAAGCAAGAATGGTTATCGAAGCGAGAAAAATATATTTTCAGGATTTGAATCCTGAAAATTTCCTGGATGATTCTATTGAGGATAACTATCCTGAGAAAGATTACCACAGAATGTATCTAGGTGAGATAATCAGGGTTTTGAAAAGCAGGAAGCCGGACAAGGGTTAATAATGTTGAATTATGAATTATGAATGAAAACAGGAATTATGAATTTTGAACGGTAAGAATTATGAATAAAGTTGTAAAAAATTAAAAATTCAACACTCAAAATTACTTAGGAGGTAATGGAATGAAAAAACTATACCGTTCTAAGGAATATCGCCAGATTGCAGGAGTTTGCGGGGGTTTGGGCGAGTATTTTAATATCGATCCGATAATTTTTCGCATGGGGTTTGTCGGATTACTATTTGGCGGGGGGTCAGGTATAATAATTTATATCCTTATGTGGATTTTTGTTCCAGTTAAAACTGTTGGGAAAAACAAGTAAAATCACCGTGTCTTCGTGACTCTGTGTGAGTTAAGGTTTTGAGGATTCGAGTAAAAAAAAATTCGTGTAATTCGTTATTTCTATTTCGGGTTACCCGAATATCTGTGTTTATAAGTGTTCTACCATTTTATTATTAAATTTTTTTCCGGCAGGAAGTCTTTCTTCGTGATTTTATAAATGTTATGTTCTTTTTGTTCTAGATTTTTATCGTATTTATATGAAATATGTTTCAATTTATATTTTTTTGGAATTTTAATTTTAAATTTTGCAAATTCCAGAGGTTTACCCCATACCTTTGTTGTTGTTAATATATATTCCATTTTATTTGATAATGTTTTTTGTTTGTAAAAAACCTCTATTATCGATACACTTTTAGGTTCTACAAAAACCGAAAAAAAAACTCCTTTTTTTGATTTTCTGAAATCTATATTTTCGTTTTTAGCAAAATCGATAACGGTAATACTATCCGGATATAAAGAATTTGTATCTATAAAAAAAGGATAGTATAAGCTTTTTTTGATTCCCTTAGAGCTTAAATTTTTGAAGTAATATTTGCCTGTAACGGTACAGTTATTGTCATTCACATTAATATCAATTTCTTCCTGGAAAAAATCGATCGATTGAGAGAAAAGTCTTGATGTTATAAATATTAAAATAATTATTTTAATATTTATTTTTATGAGATTCATTTTTCGGCAATATGGGATGAATTGTTATTTGTCTAATTAATTATTAAACACTTCTTTGATGAAATTGCGTTGGGGCTCTCTAAACGGTAGATATAAGTTCCAGAAGGTGTTTTCTCTGCGTCCCACCGTAACGTATGAGCACCCTTTTCTTTGTAACCCGAATAGAGATTCCTGATCTTTTTACCTGCAATGTCGTATAGATTGATATTGATGTATTCGTTTTCAGGGATATAAAAAATGATGTTTGTAGTGGAATTGAATGGATTGGGATAATTTTGGTTTAATAAATACTCGTCCTTAATATTTTTATCGTTAATACCTGATCCGCTCGTATCTATTCTAATGGTATCGTAGGTGTTTTCTTCAGGTAATATTTGCTTCCAGGTAATATATTCATAATCGTCATCATAAAATTCTATCTTCATTGCATAATCATGCAGTGAGAGTTCTCCGTTTCCATCTGTAAGGGTGTCATGAAATTCAGTCCATCCCATTGGCTCATATCCGACATGGAAGTTTCTTAGAGGATTATCATCTAGGTCAGTGAATAGAATGGTTAGATTTCCCATTGCATTTAAGGAATCATTCAGGCTTCCCAGAGTTGGCGAATTATCAAGATAATAAATGATTTTTTGTCCTATATCAAAAGTGTCTCTTACGCAAATAGATTGTGAAGTGTCGGGGGCAATGAGATGGCTTTCTTCTGTATTACCAAAAGATAAATATTCGTATAAGTAACTACCAATCGAGATTACATCTCCTTCCGGATTGATATAGAGCGTATCATCCAGGTCTGAATTGGTGAAGACTCTGGGAAATGAATCTACTACGAGCCCGGGTTTAAAATAAGCCGTGTCTGTTGATGAAATTATGTACATTCCGTCGAGACTTTCCGGACCTTCATAAAGCTCAGGGCCAAAATACATTTCTATATACCATTGTTCTTCATCAAATTTTAGTTCTTTGAGAAAGGTATAAAATATAGGGTTGGCTGCGACAGTCAGATTAATCGATAAAAAGATAAATAAATATATAATTGATTTAAAGTGCTTCATTTTCTTTTATACAATTATTATAATATTTTTTGAAATATATGTCAAGGATTCAATTGGGGTCGAATCTAGACAGAGGGTTCGAGTTACGCTTTTTGAGTTTCAAGTAAAAAAACAATTCATGCTATTAGTGTAATTTGTGGTTAATGAAGAAGTTAGTAGTTAGAATAAAACAACAAATAAAAAAATCCTCTTAATCCTTTTTAATCTGCGTCCTATTTTCTTTTGTGTCTTGGTGCCTTCGTGGCTAATAATTTTTCTGGAATTTTTTGAGTATCTTGCCTATGGCGATTTTGACCTGATCATCGGTTTCGGTTTTGTAAGCTTCAATCAGGGTTTCTATTGCGTGGGTGCCTACTAAATTTACGAGTGCCAGAACCGCCTTTATTCTAATATTCGGTTTTTTATCGCCTAAAGCTTTTATTAAGGGTTCTTCCGCCCGTCTATCTCCCGAGTTACCCAGACGCGCATAGTCCTCAATATCTCCTTTTACAATATTCAACCATTTTTTTTCTCCAAGTTTTAAAAGAGCTGCAGCGGCAGATTTTCTTACAAAGGCGTATTCATCTTCTCCTAAGGCCTTAATCAGCCATTTGATTGCTCGCGTGTCCCCTAAATTACCAAGTGCTGAGGCGGCAGCCTCTTTGACGTTCCAATATTCATCTTCTAAAGTCTCAATTAAAGGGTCTAATGCTCGCCTGTCACCTAAGTTACCTAGAGCGGAAGCGGCAGCTATTCTGAGAGTGTAATCGGGATGTTTTAAAGCCTTAATCAGGTCTTTTACTTTTTTTCCTTTTTCCCATTGCTCAATTTTTTCTTTTGTTATTTTGGAAAATATAGTTCACCTCCTTTGTTTAAATCGGATAGATTATTGCCATAATACTAAACCGGATGATTTTTATCTTTAGTTTAAAAATATGAGCTTTTTTAATTTTGGCAAGGATTGTATGGACTTCCGGGGTTAAACTTTTAAGAGCATCGAGTGCCGGGTGAGAGTGAGAAATCACTCTTGACATGTTTTATAATCCGTGTAAATTTGTAAAAGAAGGGGGATAATTATTGTGTTATTTTTAAAGAAAAAATTAGCTGTGTATTTGATATTAATTCTTTTTCTACCTGTTCAACTGCTGGCTTACGACGAACCCGAAGTAGATATGGGAAAGATGAAGGGTACAAGGGATGCTATGGGAGATGTTAGTAAAATTTGTTGGTTAGGTGCTGGGGCGACTATAATCGGCTTTGGGGTTGCTATGATATGGAAATCTTCAGAACCTGATCCGGCTGAGTTCGTTGGTAAATCCCCGGAATATGTTAAAGCGTATACTGAATCTTACAATTCAAGAGTAAAGAGGGAACAAATAATTTACAGCTCTTTGGGATGCGCGGGTACTGTTTTAACAATTACAATGTTAGTACTGGTAAGCGATGTCTTAGGTGATATCGAAACGAATTGCATTAATCTTGACGGCTGTTTTGAAAGCACGGAGGAGACCGAAGGCTGTCTTAACAATAGTAATTGCTTTGATAATACCGACTGCGGCAGCGGCAGTTCTTCCTGTGCCCAGAGTAATTAGGGAGAATAGACTAAATTAGCTGCGCTTTAATGAAAATAAGAACAAATTTTTTTTTCTTCTTTTTATTCTTTATGCTTAACAGTGCCTCTTATGGATTTATTATCGACAACGCGACTGTAGAATTTACCCGAAGCCTTAGAGGGAAAGAAGCAGAAGAAACAATAGAAGGTATACTTTACTGCAAGAGTCCCGAAGAGGTCGTTGTATCTATACATAAACCGGTAAAACAGTGGATATCTTTTGAAAATGCTGCTATTAGAATATATTATCCGGAAGATTCAATTGCGTTTAAAATTATTTCCGATTACCCTGGTTCATTTTCTTTTTTTAATACATTCTTAGGCGTTATGAAAGAGGATTTTGGATTAAGTGACAGAGGATATACTTTATCAGACCACAAAATAAAAGAAGATACCTTAATTACTTATTGGAAACCGTCAGGTAAGTTATCTGAAACTATTGAAAATTTAAAATTAATATATGTAAATAATAGGATAATTTCATCTGAGATAAAGAAAATAGACGGGGAATTCATGTTAAAATCTTCCTATGAAAAACATGAAAATCACGGAGAGTATTCTTTTCCAATGGAAATAAATACGACAATATTAATGGATGAGGATACTGTATTTGAAAAGATTATATATAAAAATCTTAATTTTAACGATTCATTACCGGAAGAGGTTAAAAATTTTAAGATTCCGGAAGATATAGAAATGAGAGAAATTAGATGGTGAACCTAATAACCTTTTTTTTATCTCTGAATCTTTTATCCTCCATGGAAATCAGAAATCAAATGGATTTTATTTCAGAGGTTAATCCGGTAAAAACAGTAGAAACCGACGAGCGTTATATATCCCTTTTCGATTTAAAGCAAACTACGGAATTGAAGCTCGCTTTTACCGGAATTATAAGGTTTTACCAGATATTTATCTCTACCCAGGATGTTCCCGCCTGTAATTTTACTCTTACCTGTTCACGTTTTACGACAAAGGCGATTCAGGATTATGGGGCAATACATGGTATCCTTATGGGTGGCGATAGACTTCAGAGATGTTTTGGGCTTTCAAGGAAGTACTATCCGATCGACCCTAAAACGGGATATGCTATCGATTACCCTGTGGAAGTTTATTATATCGGCAGGGGGAAAAATGAATGTCCTTTGTGTGATTTTTTACTTTACGATAAAGAAATAAATTGGAGTTTAGTCGAATGAAATACTTAAAGTTAATTTCCTTGATGTTAATTGGGATATGTTTTTCCATGCGGGGAGAAGATTTCCATTTTGAATATTTTGCCCCACAAAATATCTACTCTTTTGCGGAATATTTATTTAATGATGGTCAATATGACCGGGCAGCAGGAGAATACAGTCGTTTTCTATTTGCAACAGATTCATTTCCCGGGAAAGCAGATTCAATCTTTTTTAAAATAGCTTTATGTTACCGTTATAGCGAAAAATATAAAGAATCCATAGATTATTTTCGAAAAATTATAGATGAATATAAAGAGAGTAGCCTGCTTGATGAATCTTATTTTGAGATAGGTCTATGTTACTCTTTCAGCAATAGTTATGAGCAGTCAAATGAGATTCTAAAATCTTACTTTGTAAGCGATTTTCCCGGGAGGTTAGATGTACCGGCGAAGCAGCTCATCACTCTTAATCATATACAAAGAAAAGAATGGGATAAAGCAAGAAAGTTTATATATGATATGGATGTTTCGTCTGATCAACTACTGGCTTTTGTAGAAAAAGGACAGAATTTACCCAGAAAAAGTGCGTTTATTTCTGGGATGTTTTCTACGGTAATTCCGGGCGCCGGAAAATTCTACTGTAATCGTCCTATGGACGGGGTTCATTCGCTTGTTACTGTAGGCATTACGGGATGGCAAGCATATGAAGGTTTTAGCGAGGATGGTATCCATTCGGTTAAGGGATGGATTTTTGGGGTTTTAGGCGGAATTTTTTATCTGGGAAATATTTACGGTTCTGTAGTCGCTGCGGATATTTATAACCAGGAGCAGGATGTGATTTTTAAAATATCCGTAAATAAGTACTTGAATGAGAATTTTAAGTAAAAGTTTTCTCTTTTTTATAACTTTTATTTATATGCCGCTTTTTGCAAAAGATGCGGTTCTTCGATTGGCTGATGAATTTTTCGAGTCGGATTTCTACGAAGAAGCAATAACCGAATACGAACGTTACATCTTTTTTAATGATAACGAAAGGGAAGTGAGTTATGCTTACTATAAAATCGGGCTTGCGTATAGAAATATGCGTAATTTGCAAAAATCTTTAGATGCTCTGGAGCTTTCGGCTGGGGCCGCGTTTTCCGATACCACAAAAGATGAGCGGAAAATAGATATAGCGGTAAATTACATCGCCGGAGGAGAATACAGTAAAGCGAGATTCGTACTGCTTAAGCTCATATCTTTCAGTAAAATTCCCGAAATACGGAGGAAAGCATCGCTTTTTCTCGGGGTTGCCCATCTTTATTGTTATGAGTGGGAATCCGCGAAAGACGCGCTGGAGGTATATTTTAGGTGCGAAAAAAACAAGGAAGCCGGTTATATCGTGGACTCGTTACTTAGAGAGGCGGAAAACATAATATACAAATCACCTACTACAGCAAAGTGGCTTTCTACTTTTATTCCCGGTTCAGGACAGATGTATGCTGGAAATGCGGGCAGCGGGATTAACGCTTTAGTTTTAAACGGCGCCAATATTTACTTTATTATCTACAAATTGTTGAAGGAAGAATACGGAAACGCGTATCTTATTTATTTTTTCCTTTTCCGAAGATATTACATGGGGAATATTTATAACGCAAAAAAGGAAGCAAGAGAGTACAATAGAAGCATAAACGAGCAAACTGCCAAAAATATCTTTAATTTACTGAAGGCGGTACAAAATAACCGGTGAAATTGAAACTCAACACTTACTGACTCTTAATTTAATT
>CAYQMH010000088.1:0-7125 GCA_964418485.1 uncultured bacterium
TTTACCTGTGAGATATCAATGTTAATTTGTTTCGACTCACCACCACCCCAGTAATCTGCAGAACCAACTCCCGGAACTCTCGAAAGCTCGTCTAAAACCCTATCTTCCACTATACTCTTAATATCAACACCGGGGTTCTCCGTCGATACGGTAAAACCAATAACCGGAGCCATATTCCCTGATATCTTAAACAACATAGGATCTCCCGCGTCATCAGGCAAAAAAGCGAAACCTAAAGCGTCTCTGATGTCATTAGCAGCTTCATCAAGATTAGTACCATATTCAAATTCAAGAGAAATAATGGATATATTTTCTCTCGAATCAGACTTAATTGTCTTAAGGTTCGCCACATTACCAAGAGCATCTTCCAACTCCTTTGAAACTCCTTCTTCAACATCAAGCGCAGATGCGCCCCTGTATTCGGTCATTACCATTAATGTGGGAAGCGTAACATCAGGATACAAAGATACAGGGAGATTAGACCATCCAAATATTCCCAAAAGGACAAGTATAATAAAACCAACAGCAGTTAAAACAGGTCGACTTACTGCTCCTTGTATCATCTTATCTCCTTTATGTCAATTTTTGCGCTATCTTTCACTATGTGTTGACCAACTACAATAATTGTATCACCGATTGAAACCCCATTTTTTATCACTATATTATCGCCATTGGTAAAACCGGTTTCAACAGATGAAAGTAATGCTTTACCTTTTTGCGCCTTAAAAACATATTTATCAACCAAACCGATCACAGCATCTATCGGTAAAGAAACAGCATTATTCTCACGCGCAACTTCTACCGACACTCTGGCAAACATTCCGGGAAGAATTTCTTTTTTAGAATTAGAAACAACGCCCACAACATGCTGTGTCCTGCTGTCTGAATTATAAAAAACCGAAGCTTTCTCAACTTTACCTTCAAATACTTTAGAAAGAGAAGGAATCTCAACTTTTATCGGCAATCCTTCCTTAATATAAAACTTCTCCGGAACATCAAATTCAACTTTAATTCTATCGATTCTCGCTACCTCTGCCAGAGGAGGATCAGGGAACATCGGATCCTGCTGCCGAATAAGCTGCCCTTTATCCACAGAACGTAAGGAAACCATACCCGATATCGTACTTTTAACAGCAATCGGTTCTCTAACAACCCCCGGAATGTCCTGCTCAACGTAAGCTATAATCTGGTCCTTATTAACCCACTGACCGTCTTCGACTGTAAACTTCAAGAACCTGCCTGGTATATCGGGAAAAACTTGAGCCTGCTCAATGCCCTGTACCTGGGAAGAGAAACTCATAATTTTAACAGCATCTTTCATTTTAGCAGTAGCAACCACTACAGGGACACCTAGATTTTCTTTTTCAGTTTTTCTTGAAGATTTCCCGAATCGGATAATTCCTGGCACTACCAGAATTAAAACAACAACAATAATAAAAATCCACTTTTTCATTATTCCTCCTTATCCATCATTGTGGCAACTTTAATCTGTTCTTTTGAAACAATTAAATTGTACTGAGCATTAAGATGCGCAAATTCCGCACTCCTGTAACCCAATTCGATATCCTTATATTCGAGAGCAGATATATAACCGGCTTTGTACTGCTTATCTGCCATTTCATATGCCTCTTTAGCTGTTTTTAACAGTTCTTCTGCAAGTTCTAATTTTCCTTTGTTTAAGCGGTAAGCAAGCAGAAGATTCTTTACCTCCATCTTTATACCTTCTTTTACTATATTTTCTCTTATGACTGCCTGTTCAACTGTAAGCCTGTATTTCTGTATCGCATTTGTTCTTGCAAAACCCTGAAAAATCGGCCATGAAACAGCGATAGTCGCAGTCATATCATTATCCCATTCGTTCAAAAACCCAACCGGCTTATCATAAGAAAAACTACCGACAAACGCTATATCGGGCAAGAAGAAAAGATACTGTAGGGATTTACCAATATTAGAGAGCTCGCTCGTTTTTTTGATAATCTGAATTTCCGGCCTCATCGCAAGAGCTAAATTTTTAAGCGAATCGAGATCAAAAGTATCGATTCCAAGTTGAACTTGCCCTTCTACATCAATAAGTGTGTCCAGGGGGAAACCAAGCATCATATTCAACGCGGATTTAGCCTGTTCTATGCCATTATTTGCGTTCAACAATTCTGTCTTTCTACTATTAAAATCTGTTTCTGCCGAAAGCAAATCAAGCTTAGTTATCCTTCCCTGATTATATTGAATACGCGCTGTTCTCAGATGGTCCTGCGCTCTCTCCACAGCACCTTCAGCTATCTCTAATCCTTCCCCGGCCACGACGACTCCATAATAATATGTTATTAG
Organism: uncultured bacterium; assembly: GCA_964418485.1. Classification (GTDB taxonomy): domain Bacteria; phylum Hydrothermota; class UBA3072; order UBA3072; family UBA3072; genus JAFGHJ01. The sequence goes on from CAYQMH010000088.1 coordinate 2,326, forward strand.
ATCCTTTATCAAATTCATTTTATCGGTCTCGTGCTGTAAAATCTGCATGTCCTTACTTTTCTCTCCAATTTCCTTGACTGCGAATCTCTTTCCGAAGGTAAAAACAGGGAATGTTACCTCAAGAGAATTTCTGAAATTATCCGGATAACCGAGAGAAATATACTCCGTACTTCCATCCGCCATAGGCATCTCAAACTGCGGAACACTCAAAAGCCTGGTATAGCTTGATTGGAAACTTACTGTCGGATAAAAAGATGCCCATGATTCCCTCATAGCAATTTCAGCTTTTTTTACTTCAAGCTCTGATATCTTCATATCTCTATTCTTATCCAGAGCTATTTTCTTTGCCTCTTCAAAAGTCAAAGAAAACAAAGAAAAAGAAAGCATCAAAAGCAAAAGAGAAAAAACTCTAAATTTCAACATTTAGCCTCCTTCTTTACTCCATCTAAAAGAACAGAAAGAGCAGTATTTTTTATTGTTTCGGACTCAGATTCTTCAATAGCCAAAATCAAAGAAACAATTATTTCATAAACATCACTAAAATTTAACTCGCAATGCGGCAAATATCCCTTCAGAACACTCACCGCTTCTTCCTCCAAAGATCCAATTATTTCGGCGATCGACTCATTAATTTTCTGCATGCAATCGATCGGAATATTGGCACCCCTCATTCCCTTTTGAACCTTCCCAAACCTGGAAAAAAATCCGTCTCCTCTTATAAATTTCTCAAAATAATCAAAAATTTCCGAAATAACCTCCTCAAAACTCTTTCCCGAACCAATTATTTTCCTTATCTGTTCGATAATCTCCTTGTGCGCCGTCACAAAGATTTCGACAAAAAGGTCTGCTTTTGAATCAAAATACAGGTACAACGTACCCTTCGCTACACCACAAACCTCAGCAACTTCCTCCACAGTAACGGGATGGTAGCCTTTTTTCGCAAAAAGCTCTTTCGCTTTTTCCATTATTCGCCTCTTTCTTACTGACTGGTCAGTCATAACGTCAATTAATTTACACAGGTTTTTTTATTTGTCAAGAGACAAATCAAGAAATTAACAATAAAATCATCCATTCTTAACCCTAACTTCATACATTCACTTCACGCTTCAAAATCCCACCATAGAAGACTATTAGAAAAAGACCCTTCTCTGAGCTTTGAATCACCTATAAGGTTCTTTGCCTGCGCAAGCGTAAAAGCATTGCCTATCTCGTTCTCAAACACTCTTAACCATGAATACCTTAAATCCTTTACAAAGAGACAGCCATCAGGTTTTAAAATTCTCTCGATTTCGTTTAACATAGAAACCGGATCGCCAACCCAGTGAATCATATTAACATTAAAAGCTACATCGAAAGAATCATTCTCAAAACTCATTTTTTCAACATTCCCTATTTCAAATTTTACCCTGCCTTTAATCGATTCTTTATTGACAGAATCTCTGGCATAATTCAATAAGGGTTCAGACAAATCGACACCAACTACCTCACAACCCGGAATTTCCTCAGCTAAAACCATACACATCTCGCCAAAGCCACAACCAACATCTATTATTCTACCTTCACAAAAACCTCTATTCTTCAATTTTTCAGCATAAAAGCGACCCAGTTTTCGCAAAATCTTTTTATGCCTTTTAATATAAGGTTCCGCAAAGTTTTTATCATTAAAATCTTTTTTCAAAGTTAACTCCTCTAATCGCCTAATTTTTTTTGACAATTCTTACAATATCCTTTAATCCCAAACCGGAATTCCGCCGACTTAAAACCGTATTCATCACACACTTTTTTCTTCACTTCTTCCAATTCCGTATTTTCAAACTCTATAATCTTACCACACTTCAGACATATTATATGCCCATGCGACCGGTGACCGTAAATATGTTCATAACACACTCTCTCTCCACACCTCATAGCCTCCTGAATGAGCCCGCTACCAATAAGCAAAGGCAAAGTCCTGTAAATAGTAGCCCTGGAAACATCCTCTCCCCTCCCTCTAAAAACCTGAAAAAGATCCTCGGCATCAAAATGATCATGCCTCGAAAAAACCTCCTTCAAAATCAATTCTCTTTCAGGAGTAAACTTTAAACCCTTTTCAATTAAATACTTTCTAAATATCTCTTTCTCTTTTTTCATAATTGCGATTGAATCTCAATCGCAATTATATATAAAAATACAATTTTGTCAAGGGGGTGCCCCCTACCCTCCATTCTTTACCACAGAGGGCACAGAGAAAAAAACACACAGAGCGCACAGAGATTTTTTTGTTATTTAAAACCCAACACACCCCACCAATTAATTCTCACGCAAAGCCACGGAGGACACAAAGCCCCACCCACAACTTACTTCTTTGTTTTTTTTAATCTAAAAGTGAGGGGTGCCACTCAAAGAAAAATGTCTCGCCAGGTGGAATAGTAGTTGCCTTGTATTGAGCAGCTATTCCACCGGGCGAGGAGACCGACACGGTCTTTTATCAATAAAATGAGAAAGAGTGCTGTCCAAGAAAGCGTCTCGGAGGACTCACCCCGTCGAATAGTAAATTATTCTACGGGGGCAAGCGGGCATGGTCTTAAACTTCAAGATGAGTAAGGGGTACTGTTCAGGAAAATATCTCGGAGCTCGAACGGGCACGGTATTTTATTTATAAAATGAGCAAGGGGTGCTGTCCAAGAAAGCGTCTCGGAGGGTGAGCGGGCATGGTCTTTTGAAATGTTTGTATTTCAAAAGGAGCGAACCCGAGAGCCGAGTGGCGATTTCCACGCCGGGGAAATCGACCACGTCTTTCTTGGACAGCACTCTTTGCGAATCACCCGTTGAGGAAATTGACCACGTCTTTCTCGGATGGCAATCACTCTGATTCTACGAGTATTCGTAAATAGCTTATCCCAGCATAAAATTTCTTACAAGTATTACAATAATCAACTTTGGATAATTTGGCGTAAAAATTTGAGGAGGATAAGCAAAAACATTGACATATAAACTAAGAAAACTTATACTTCCCTATGCCTCAATTAAGGATAAAGGTAAAGCCGTCATCAAATAAAAACAAAATCGTTAAAATGGAAGACGGTGTTTTTAAAATATGGCTCAAAAGCGCGCCTGAGAAAGGAAAAGCCAATAAAGAACTGCAAAAATATTTAAAGAAAATTACCGGTATTCCCATAAAGATAACTTCGGGCTTGACTTCGGAAAATAAAACAATCGAATTTGAGATAAAAGAGGAAGAATTTATCAAAAAACTGGAAAAACAACTATAAAACAAAAACTTAAACCACAGAGCACACAGAGAAACAACAAAGAATTTTTATTGTTTATACCCTACCCCTCACAAAAACAAAGAAGAACAACAAATTGCACGAATAGCACAAATAATTTTTTTTGACCCGTGACTAGTGACCAATGGCTAATGACTAAATCATTCACACAAAGGCACTAAGTCACAAAGAAAAAACTTAATTTTGTTTTTTTAACTAAATCCTTCCCATTGCCACAGATTAACACAGATTGATAAGATTTTCTGTTTGAAACTTTACCTATACATAAACCTTAACTTCAATTTACTTAAGTTATGACCCAGTTTCATCTCTTTAATCACCTTGAATTTGTTTTTGTACATCTCTGCTACTTAATTTTCATACAAATATTTCTCAAAGATAACATTAATGATACCAACAACTCTAAATCTATACCCTTTTGGGATCTAACCTCATAAATATATCTCCAATCAGAAAAACACTTTTTAATTGGTTCAATTTTCGCATTGAAATTTGAACTATTAATCTCATTATAGGATAAACATATTTTTTGTATTAGTTCTTCTTTAATTTTTTGCGGCAAACTATCAATTAGCACTTCGAAGTTATGGCCGTTATTTCCTTTCGGTAAATCTATATTATTTTTGGTGAGTAGATACTTTAAATACAATTCAATTGCAAATGCCATGTTCGTAATCATTGGAACGATAGGCATAGTTTTTCGATCATTAATAAATTTATATACAAATATTTCACATGCTTTCGTAAATGCATTTGCTGTATTCAATATATCCTTATTATCAGACATTTTAGCAGGTGAATACAGAACTTTCTTAAAACTACCTATAAATATTTTCCACATTTGATTTCCTTTATATTCAAACAATTATTTAAATGTTACTCCATTAGTTCTTTTAAACCTATTCGTAGAATCTATACAATGCTTCGTATGATTGCAAAATCCCCTAAAAAGCAAGCTGTTATGCGAAGTCTTCACAATTCTCTTGGTATATATATGCCATCTGGATATGGTAATCTACTATTGATGTATCGTAAAAATTCAAGATATATGCGAACATTAGAAAAAAATTCATCAAAATCACCTATATCTCTATCTCTAAAAGCATGAATTGCATTTCGACGTTGTTGAACATGTTTTATCCATCTATCCCAATCCTTATCCTCTTTTTTCCATATTCTCTTTTTGAAAAAATGTCGCATTGATTCTATTTGTAGACAATCAGGACTAATTAATTTACCTCTTTTCTTAATCGCTTCAACATCTATTTCATAATCTTTATACCAAATAGATAGAAACAATTTCATAGTTCCCTCCACAAGACTTCCTAAATTAGTCCAAGCAAGTATTAAAGCACCACTATCATCTTTTAGAAGAAGTTCTACGAGCCAAATTTTTAGACATTTAGAAAGCGATACCTGCCAATCAAGCCGTGATTTACTCAACAATTGCGCAGCTTCAATTGGAGCCCAGCCCTCCGACCCTTTCCAGAAATTACTTAAACCATTATTCAAATTAACAATACGCTTTATA
>CAYQMH010000089.1:0-7088 GCA_964418485.1 uncultured bacterium
TTTGGACCTATGACTCCGGGTTTTCCGATTGTACCTTATGGCGATGCGAAAGCAATAGAAGCCGCAATTAACGAAAACACAGCCGGAGTTCTTATTGAACCGATCCAGGGTGAAGGCGGAATAGTAGTTCCTCCGGAAGGATACTTAAAGGAAGTTAAAAAAATCTGTGAAAAGAATAATGTTCTTTTAATATTCGACGAAATCCAATGCGGACTGGGTAGAACGGGAAAATTGTTTGCCTGGGAGTGGGAAAACGCGAAACCTGATGGAATAATACTCGGAAAGGCTTTAGGAGGAGGAGTTTACCCTGTATCTGTATTCGCGGCTTCAAAAGAAATCATGGGAGTTTTTAATCCCGGAGACCATGGTTCGACTTTCGGAGGAAACCCTGTGGGTGCCGCGGTAGGGCTTACCGCTCTTAATTATCTGATAGATGAAGACTTACCAGGAAAAGCTCTTACGATGGGTAATTATTTTATGGATAAGCTGCGAAGCCTTAAAAATCCTGTAATCAAGGAAGTGCGTGGAAAAGGGCTTTTAATAGGTCTTGAATTAAAAGAAAAAGCTCGCCCCTATGCTGAAAAACTTAAGGACAAAGGTCTTCTCTGTAAAGAAACTCACGTTGTTGTAATCCGCTTTGCTCCCCCACTTGTTATCACCAAGGATGAACTGGATTGGGCTTTTGAACACGTAAAAGAAGTTTTTGAAAGCTAGAATTTGAAAAACCAAGGCATGAGTCGTGAGTCAAAAAAACCACCCTACACCATTTCTTTAACAACAAATAGCACAAATTACACAAATAAATTAATTTTGTTTTTTTTTAATATTCGTGCTATTCGTGTGATTTGTTGTTCCTCTCAGTTTTGGTGTTGTTGGGATTTTAAACAACAAATAAATCCTGTTAATCTGCGTTCTCAGTGTGTCTTTTGTTTCTCTGTGTTCTCTGTGGTTAATTTCAGGAGGCTGGGTTGGGCCTTAAACGCCTAATTTTTATAATAGTGTTTTTAATGATAGCCCTTTTTCTTTTTTTCGTAAAAACTAAAGAATTCAAATTTGAGGATTTTTACTTCGACACTTACATCAGTGGAAAAATTTATGCTCGAAACCCCATATTAGCAAAAAATACAATAAAAAGAATAAAAGACGAATTCGAAACAATTGACTCTCTCAAAGTACAAGGTATAAAAAAAGGAATAATCGATACTATTTCCATAAAAATAATAGAAAGGTCTCTGTATTTTTCACAAAAAACAGACGGATATTTTGACATGACAATTGATCCTGTCCTTCAAAAATGGAATTACTTTAAAGAACCTACTCTTCCCTCACAAAGCGAAATCAGATTATTGTTACCTCTTGTAGATTACAAAAAAGTAAAAATAAAGTCAGATACGCTTATTATTCCAGAAGGCTTTTCTCTAAATCTCGGGGGATCGGCAAAAGGTTATGCTTTGAATAGAGCAAAAAGCATACTTAAAGAATACGGTATAAATTCCGCTTTGATAGACGCGGGAGGAGACATATTACTACTAGGAAAGAAAAAAGGTAAGAAAGACTGGTCTATCGGCATAAGAAACCCCCGGGAGGAAAACGGAATAATAGGTACCTTGAAGGTAAGTGATTGCTTTGTATTTACTTCCGGTGATTACGAAAGATATTTTATTATTAATGGAAAGAGATATCACCATATAGTAAATCCTTTTACGGGTTACCCTGCAAGAGGAACAATTTCGGCAACAGTTATTGTGAAAGAGGGCATAGAAGGAGATTGTATTGCAACCGCCTTGATTGTAATGAGATTGGAAGAAGCAAAAAAATATATAAAAGACAACAACATAGAGGCAATACTCATTGACTCCTCAGAAAATATTCATAAATTTATTGAAAACACAAAAATTAATATTTATGAATAAAAGAGAAGCAGAATATTACGAAATAACAGAAAATTTAATCGCGCGATGCAACCTTTGCCCACACCAGTGCGCCATACCTCCCGGAGGAGAAGGAATCTGCTGGGCAAGAAAGAACGAAGACGGAACTTTATACGCGCAAAATTACGGTAGAACAACCTCTCTTGCAGTTGACCCGATCGAAAAAAAACCTCTTTTTCATTTTCGTCCAGGAACCGAAATTCTTTCTGTTTCTCCCAATGGCTGCAATATGCGATGTCCTTATTGCCAGAACTATACAATCTCGGCAAAAAAAACTGATACAAGAAAAATAACACCTGAAGAACTTATCGTACTGGCAAAACAATATAATTCTCCCTCAATAGCTTTCACTTATGCAGAACCAATTATTTGGTTCGAATTCATAAAAGACGTGGGAAAATATGCAAAACCTGAGAATATAGATCTTGTGATGGTAACTAATGGTCAAATTTTAGAAAAACCCCTTGATGATTTACTTAAAATAGTGAGTGCTATGAATGTTGACCTTAAATCAATGAGTTCCGAATACTACAAAAAAATATTAAAGGGAAGTCTCGAAGCTACACAAAGAACAATCGAAAAGGCTTCTGGAAAAATACACATAGAGGTAACCAATCTAATGATTCAGGGTGATAATGAAACGGAAATCGAAGAACTAGCGAAATATTTGGCTTCAATTAACAAAGCCATACCTTTACATATCTCCAGATATTTTCCTAACAAGGACTACGAAAAACCTCCAACTCCGGTTAAAACTCTAAAAAATGCTTATGAAATAGCAAGTAATTATCTATATTATGTATATATTGGCAACGCTCAAATCGAAGGAACCGAAAACACTTATTGTCCGAAGTGCTCGAATATTCTTGTAAAAAGAACAGGATATGATACCGCAATCGTTGGTATCAATAAGGGTAAATGTTCTAATTGCGGTCGAAAAGTAGATTTCGTCCTTTAAGAAAAGGCGATATATTAATTATAATTTTTTTTCTATTTTTTGCTTTTTTTCTACCGAAAAAGAAGGGAGAAAAAGTAATTATTAGTGTTGACAAAACTAATGATTTTGTTTATCCTTTGAATCAAGATAGGGAAATTATTGTTAAAGGCAAACTTGGAGAGGCAAAAGTTGTTATCAGAGAAGGAAAAGTAAGAATACTTGACTCCCCCTGTCCTTTAAAGATTTGTGAAAATAAAGGTTGGATATCAAAAAAAGGAGATTTTATCATTTGTGTTCCAAACCGAATAATAATAAGAATAGAAGGAAAGAAATACGATGCGATCACTGAATAGAATAGCTTTTCTCTCTGTTTTTACCGCTGCTTCTATATCATTATTTGTTATCGAAAGTCTTTTCTCAACCCCTATCCCCGGTATTCGTCTTGGGCTTGCGAACATATTTATTTTACTGGCTCTTATTTTCTTCGGATTAAAAGAAGCGCTCTTAATCGGAATTTTAAAATCGATAATAGGAAGCTTGATATTGGCAAGCTTACTTACTCCCGCCTTCATATTCTCAATAAGCGGAACGATTTTAAGCACATTTATAATGTGGTTAATTATAAAAAGCCGATTACCTTTTAGTTTACTGGGAATAAGTATAGCAGGCGCAGAAGCTCACATAATGATTCAACTTTTTATTGCCGCTTCCATTTTTCTCCCAGGGGCCTCTTTCTTTTACATCTCCCCTATTTACGTTTTATCATCTATAATTACGGGGTCGGTAACCGGTTTTATAACTTACTTGATATATTCAAAGACTGGAAGGAGGTACGGATTGTGCGTAGATTGAAAGAAAATATGAGATTAACCATATTTATCTTACTTATGGGTTTAATACTCGGCTCTTTTATAGGTGATCTTCTCGGGATGGTACTACCGGATGGCGCCGTAAAGATGGTAATGACTACACCTCTAAAAATAGGATTTCATCCCGTAAGCATCGATTTACATATTTTTACATTAGTATTGGGCTTTATGATAAAAATAAATCTTTTTGGTTTTATTGGAGTACTTATCCTCGGATACTCTCTTAAATGGTTATATTAAGAACTTCTATAATATGAATTTTATTAATTTTTATTAATAAGGAGATAATATGAGAATGAGAGAAACTCAAAATGGACTTAAGAACCTTATAATCGCAAATGTTTTAGTTTTTATACTACAGCTTATTCTTGACAACCAAGTACCTTTCACCTTTTACTTTGCTTTGATACCAAGGGAATTTATGAAAGGTTACGTCTGGCAGGGTATAACTTACATGTTTCTGCACGGAAGCTTTTTCCATCTTTTAATTAATATGTATATACTTTGGATGTTCGGGAGAGAGCTCGAATATTTATGGGGAACTAAAGAATTTTACAAGTACTACTTTATATGCGGCATAGGAGCAGCGCTTATATACTCTTTGTTTAACATGAACTCAAACATACCGGTAGTGGGAGCTTCGGGAGCGATCTTCGGAATACTTCTTGCCTTCGGCATGACTTTTCCTCGAACAAAATTGATAATATTTCCGCTTTTAATACCTGTCGATGCAAAATATGCGGTCTGGATATTTGGAATAATGGAGCTCGTATTTATGTTCGAAGGAGGAGGAAACGTAGCTCATCTCGCTCATTTAGGCGGACTTGCGGTAGGATATATATACCTCCGCTGGAAGAGAAGGAAATTGTATTAGCCCAAAATACAGAGTATTTTGGGCGTTGAATGGTTAAATTGTTGAATAGTTGAATTGTAAAAAATATAAATAATAATTTAGTATATTTAGTGTGTTTCGTGGTTAAATAAACTGCTTTTCTTTGTGTCTTAGTGTCTTCGTGGCTAAATTTTTGTTATTGACAAATAAATAATTTCCTCGTATAATTTTTATATGCAGTGGAAAATAATAAAAGAACCGGAAGAAATATTTCCTATTCCTCAAAGTTTTTCAAGAACTGCACGAACTTATCCTGAAAATACTGCGCTGCAAATTTTAACACCCGAAGGTAAAATAAAAAAGTGGACTTATAGGGAACTCGCATCTTTAATAATTTCTCTTGCCAGGGAAATAAAATCCAGGGATATCGAAAAAGGTGATAGAGTTGCTATTTACGGACAATACAATCCCGAGTGGATCGTTGCTTATTTAGCCATACAGTTTGCAGGTGCAATAGGTGTTCCCCTTGATAATAGGCTCAGTTACAGGGAAGTTAACCATTTTCTTAATAATTCTGGCGCAAAACTACTTTTTGCTTCGGAAGATTTACTGACAAGTGAAATTGAAATAAGTGTACCTTTAAAAATGCCGCAAGGTACCTCTAAAATCGATGATTATTCATTACCCGAGCTATCTCTCGATAATACTGCTTTGATTCTTTATACTTCAGGTACAACAGGCTCTCCAAAAGGAGTTGTACTCACACAGAGAAATCTTTCAAGTAATGTCGAAATGTTACGCCAGGTAATCGATTTCAATCCAACTGATGTATTTTACTCACTTCTTCCTTTAAATCATGTCTTTTCTCAGAGTATTAATATTTTAGCCCCTTTCTATATAGGAGCTTCTACAATCCTTGCCCGTTCCCTGAAATCAAAAGAGATTAAAGAAGAGTGCATAAAAACTCAGCCTACTATATTTCCTGTGGTACCCTTAATTCTTGAAAAATTCATAAAAGGAATAGAAAAAGAAATCAGTAAACTTCCACTTGCTAAAAAAGTTCTTTTCGGAATTTTAAACAGTATCGGTACTCTTCTCCATAAAATCAAAAAAGGCAGCGGTTCTTTCCTGTACTCAACCATAAGAAAGCAAGTTGGATTAGACAATTTGAAGCTTTTAGTCCCGGGAAGCGCTGCACTACCGGGATGGGTTTCCAAAAAATTTGAAAAATGGGGATTTCCGATAATACAGGGATATGGGTTGACCGAAACTTCTCCGGTTGTTTCCGTGAATCCACCACAAGCTCCCAAAAATGAATCCGTAGGACTGCCGCTGCCGGGTCTAGACGTTAAAATACTTAACCCCGGAGTAAACGAAATCGGCGAAATCGCGATAAAAGGAGATTCTGTTTTTAAAGGCTTCTGGAAAAATGAAGAGGCCGTGGCCGAAGTATTCGAAGGAGAATGGTTTAAAACCGGCGATGTGGGTTTTATCGATTCCGAAGGTTATTTATATATAACCGGACGAAAAAAATCGGTAATTGTTACAAAAGGTGGTAAAAATATCTATCCTGAAGAGATCGAAGCTTACTTATCTAAATCTCCCCTTATAGAAGAAAATCTCGTTGTATACCAGACAAATCCAAATACACGAAGCGAAGAATTGGTAGCTATTATTTACCCTAATTACGAAGAATTGGATATATATTGCGAGAAACATAAAATAAAAGAAAAAGATCCACACAAGATTTTGACTGAAGTCGTAAAAAAGTTAAATGAAGATATAACCGATTTTAAGAGAATCAGAAGAGTAAAAATAAGAGACGAAGAATTTCCAAAAACTACTACTCGAAAAATCAAACGCTATCTCTTTGAAGAAAAAGGACTTGAAGTATAGGACTAGAAGTTAGAATAAAAACAAGTTGAATAGTAAAATGGTCGAATGGTTAAATCGGCCACCCCACACCTTTTTATTTCTTACTATTTTTCAATTTTTCTATTTAACCATTCAACTGATCCGAAGGATCTTTAGCGAGATTTTCCCTTGACATTTCAAGGAGTTGCAATATGTTTTTTTTATGAAAACTAGAATGAAATTAAATTTTAGAAAAGCAAAGCATCACAAAGCAATTTGTGTTCAGGGATCAAATTCCCAACCACAATAAAAAGAAAAAAGACCTATGAGCATTACACAAACGACTGAAGAACATCCGGAATTCAAAATTTTCCTTACCGATGTTCAAAAAACTTATTTCTGCGTTACCGCATTGGTGACCGATCCCAATGCGGATCCTATTCAAACTGGAGAGGCTATTTACGAACGCTTAGCCGAGATCTTAGCAGACGCGGAAGCACAAATTGTTCATGAACGGGTATTCGGAAATATTGAGATCAGTAAAAAAATACTCGAAGTTCGAAATCAAAAAGTCCGGCTAAAATTTAACGAAGACCCGGGTCTGGTAACCTATATAGAGGGAAAATCCTGTTATGGTAATCCACTTGCAGGAATTCAACTCCGCA
>CAYQMH010000090.1:0-7043 GCA_964418485.1 uncultured bacterium
TTTTTAAAAGAATTAATTAAATTGGAAGCGTGCAGGTCTCCGGATGCTTCGCCGGTTATAAATAAAATTTTCATTGTGCATTGTTTTTAGATAGTTTAACGTTTACTTTTTTCGCTCGTTTTTTTATCTCTTCTAATATTTTGTGGGCAAGAGCTAAAGCATTTCTCGCTTCTTCAGGGCTGACCTGAATTGGTTTTTCCCCCGAACATGCGTCGATAAAAGCTTTGTTTTGAAGAAGTAAAGGTTCTTCCGTTGACACATAAACTTCTTCCTCATTTATTTCAGGCTCACCGTTTTTTAACTCTCTGTGAAAAACATTTACTTTTTTATTTAAGGAATCAACTGAAACGTACGAGTATTTTTGCCAGAAGCGTATTTTCCGAATTTTTATTAGTGATATTCGGGAAGCCGTGATATTTGCTATTGCTCCGTTTTCAAATTCAAGTCTGGCGTTAGCAATATCGATATTATCGGTGAGTACGGGTACTCCGGCTGCGGATATATTTTTTACGGGAGCCTCGACTGTTTTAAGTATTATATCCAGATCATGAACCATGAGATCGAGAATAACTGAAACATCTATTCCCCGACCGTAGAACGGAGAAAGACGGTGGGCTTCAATAAAAAGAGGATTTTTAATAATTCTTTCCGCGGCGAGAATTGCCGGGTTGAATCTTTCTATATGTCCAATCTGTAAGAGTAGGTTTGATTTTTTTGCGGTTTTAATTATTTCGTCGGCTTCCTTTATATCCAGCGAAATAGGTTTTTCTATAAATACGTGGTTACCAGTATCGAGCGCTTTGATTGAAATATCTCTATGGGTATTAGTCGGAGTCGCAATTACAATACAATCTGTTTCTTTTAGAAGATCACGATAATCACGGAAAAATTTACATTTATATGTTTTTGCTATTTTATTTCCTGTCTCTTCATTGATGTCAGAAATTCCCACAAGCTTCGTATTTTTCATTGCTGCCAGGATGCGAGTGTGATGTTTTCCCATATGTCCTACCCCGATGACTCCGCATTTTATCATAATTTCCTCCCAGTCAAAGATTTTTTAAGGGATTTAATTAATTTAGAGTATATGATATAAGTATGTTTGTCAATAGCAAGGAGTACCTCACCATTTATTTAACCACAGAGCACACAGAGAAAAAAGAACACACAGAGATCACAGAGAATAAAGGATAGTGTTGTTTAAAACCCATCCCCCAACTCTAAAAATTATTATCACACTAAGAGCACAAAGAACACAAAGGACACAAAGCCTCCCCACGCCCGACATTAATTTATTGTTTTTTTTAAACCCCTCCTGGCTACCGAAAAATTTAGTGCATATATAGTTAAAAAAGTAAAATCTTTGTGTTCTTGTTAGAGCCTTGTAGTTCAAATGGCTATTAAGGCTCTAGTTTTAGGTTTTAAGGAAAAAAAGATTTGTGTTATTAGTGTGATTTGTTGTTTTACTTTGTGTCTTCGTGCCTTTGTGGCTCGATCCTTTTTAAAAAATCGGTTTTTCTTCTCTCCTGATTAGCTTTCCTATATTTTTTCTGTGCGCTGTGATAACCAGAATTGCAAGCAAAATCGTTACGAAAAAGACGCTTTTAAACATAGGATGAGAAAGATAGAAATATAAAATTGGTAACGAAAGGGCTGCTCCAAGGGAGCCGACCGAAACTCTTCTTGTAACAACAACAAGTAAAATCCAGACTCCAAAAGCGCTAAGCGCAGGGATGGGCATAAGTGCCACAATTCCACCAAAGCCCGTTGCCACTCCCTTTCCACCCTTAAAATGCAGGAAAGGCGTTGTCATATGCCCTATAATAGCCCCGAGAAGGGCAAGAATACCTCCGAAGACGGATATCTCTGAAAAATAAATTACGGGAAGGAATCCCTTTAAGAAATCAAGAACAAAGACAAAAATTCCTTCTTTCTTACCGACAACTCTAAAAACATTTGTAGCTCCAATATTCCCGCTTCCTTTCTTTCTTAAGTCATAACCTTTTACTTTGCCTACAAGATAACCGAAAGGTATACTTCCGAGACAATAAGAACCAATGAATGCTATCACTTCCCACATGAAAACTTACCCCCTTTTCAATTTTAATGAAATTGGAATCCCTTTAAAATCAATTTCTTTTCTTATTCTATTCTCCAGATATCTCTGATACTGTTCATCAAAACTTTTGTTCGCGTTAGTATTTAAGATGATCCTTCCTCTGTACTCTTTTATTGAATACAATTCAACTTTTTCCCTCGCTTGCGGCGGCGGACGATACTCAATCGCTTTTCTCACCACGGATTCCAGTTCCGGCCTTTTTTTCTCTAATTTATCCACAATTTCAAGAGCTAAAGATAAAGACTTTTCTACCCCTTGATTTTTTAAAGACGAAATAGCAATTTTCGGAATCCACTCGAAAATCGAAAGTTCTTCACTGTAATATTTCATAATTGTTTTTGTTTTCTCTTCGGGCACAAGATCAAACTTCGATAGAAGTATAATAACGGGGGTTGCTCTGGTTACTGCCCACCTTATTATATTTTTATCCTGGTTGCTTACCTTTTTTCCTGAGTCTATCAAAACAAAAACGATGTCGGATTCTTCGATAGTTCTAATTGCCCGGAGGAAAGAATAATATTCGATAGAATCCTTTAATTTCGATTTTTTCTTAAGTCCTGCCGTGTCGACAAGAATGATTGTTCTTCCTTTATATTCCAGATAGGAATTTATACTGTCTCTGGTAGTCCCGGGTTCTTCTTTGGTAATGGTGCGCTGGTACCCCATAATAGCGTTAACATAAGTTGATTTTCCCGTATTTGGTTTTCCTATAACACCTATGGTGGTGCCTTCTGCTATTTCACCTTCTTCGCAGTTTGATAGAATCCAATTTGATAAATTCTTAATGCCGTAATTGTGTTGGGCGGAAATTTGGAAAGTCTTATCCAGCACCAGTCCACTAAATTCGGAGAAGACACTCCAGTCTTTTCCTTTGTCCATTTTGTTTATTACAAGGGCTTTTTTACCTTCAGCTTTTCTCACATAATCGGAGATTCTCTTATCGAAGGAAGAAACTCCTTCTTTGCCATCTACTAATAACAAAACGATATCAGCTTCTTCCAGGGCAAAGTTTACCTGTTGTCTTATTTGCACTTCAAGAGGATCGTCGGAAAACTGCAACCCGCCTGTATCGATTAAAATAAGGGGTTTACCTTCTTTTTCGACAACACCATAAACTCTATCTCTTGTAATTCCGGGTTTTTTATCTACAATAGAACTTTTTTTATTCAGAAGTCGATTAAAAAGCGTAGACTTCCCTACATTTGGTTTTCCCACAATTGCGATTGTGTTCATTTTAAGTTTCCGAGTTCCAGCAAATTATAAGAGCTGACGACTATCTTTTTACGCAGAGTTTCCTTCAAGATTTTAAGAGAGCACCCATCTATGAATAATCCTTCTCTATTAACAATATCAGGAGGCAAAATAGCCAAATCAAAATCTTTTACAGAAAGAAGTCCCATTAAGTCCCAGCCTCCGAGGAGAGAAGCAACTTCTACATAATCCCCAAAGTATCTATTCTTAACAGGAATCACTTCTGTCTTTATTCCTTCTTTCCTGAATTTATTTGCGAGTTTTTTTATTAGTTTGTAGGCAAGTGTTCCTGTGACAAGAAGTACCTTACCTTCAAAATCAGGTATTTTTAAGGACTTCAACCCATCAAGGAATTTTCTCGCCATCCCGATTCCATTCTCTAATTGAGGAAAGTCATCATAATATTCGGAAGATGGAATAGTGTTCTTTGTTTTAATATAGAATTCATCTGCAAGATAAATAATTGTACGGCCTCTCTTTCTTTTTGTCTCTTCTTGATACGGTTCGGTTAGTCTTATCACTTCGTCCATCCATTTTGGGGTAGGTGATTCGATATAAGGCAAACCATCTCGTAGGGCAGTCAGTCCCACAGGGACAATACCAATGGACTGGACGCCTTCCAGAGAAAGAAGATCTTCTATTGTTTCGTGGAGAAATTCTCCGTCGTTTACACCGGGTAGGAGGACTATCTGCGTATGTAGTTTTATTCCTTCTTCGCTTAATCTCTTCAGGTCTTTTTTTATTCTTCCTGCTTTTTTATTTCTCATCATCTCGATTCTTTTCTCTGAGTCTGTTGTGTGAACAGAAATATAAAGAGGACTAAGTTTCAATTCAGAGATTCGTTCGAAGTCTTCGTTGGTGAAATTTGTTAGAGAAAGATAATTCCCGTAAAGAAAAGACATACGGTAATCGTCATCTTTCGCGAGTAAGGATTCCCTCACATCATTCGGATTCTGATTCACGAAGCAAAATATACAGTTGTTCTGGCATAATTTCATTTTAAACTCTGATGGCTCTATACCAAGGGTTTCCGCTTCTTCTTTCTCTATATTGTAAATCCGGGTCCGTTTTCCATCCGAAATTTCAACATTAAGGAAAGTTCCCGTTTCGAAAAATTTCAAGTCGAGATAATCATTTATTTCTTTATTATCGATTGAGATAAGTTGATTTCCTGATTTTACTCCGAGTTTGTCTGCGATTGAACTTTTCTTTACTCTTTCTATCTTAATCATAATTTAATAAATTAAAAACTTTACCCCTCACAAGACCCCAGACTTACAAAGTTTCTAATTTGTTAGTCTGTTGGTTGGTTGGGCCGTTGGACCGATTAAAAAACACACCAACACACCCACGCACTAACGGACCAACAATGGTTTCACAAATATATGTTTTTTTCCCGTATGAACAATTAAGTTCGATCATTATTTTAAAGATAGATTGTATCTAAGAATAGGAAATACTTAATTAACGCTCGATTTTAATTTTGCCTTTCTTTAAACCTGCGATTCTGAGGAGAGCGTTTTTGTCTTTCTCGTTTTCAAATGTGCTTTTCTCTATTTTTCCTTTTTTAATCTCAACACTTCCCTTGCCTGCAGGTGAAGAAATCTTAAGCTCACAGTCTATCTTATTTTCCTTTAAACTATTAATAAGGTCGACTGCCAAAATTTCTCCCAGGTCTACATTGTCTTTGCCTTGTTCTATGATTTCTTTCAGTAGTTTTCCGTGCGCTATTCTTTTTTTAGCTTTTTTAAGCAAAACATCGACATCGAAAGGTTTTGTTAAATAATCCGTTGCCCCAAGTTCGTATCCTTTACTATAATCATCTAATTCGGATTTGACTGTCAAAAAAGTAAAGGGAATTAAGGGATGTTTTTTTCGAGTTGCTTTAAGAAATGCGAAACCGTCCATTTCGGGCATTATTACATCGGATATTATTAAATCCGGAATTTCTTCCTTTAGGATTTCTAAACCTTCTTTCCCGTTTTCGGCTGTCCTAACCTTGTATCCTTCTTTCTCAAGGGCTTTCCTTATAATCATCCGTAAGGCTTTATTATCTTCTAATACTAGGATCATTAGTCCTCCTTTCTTCTACCTTTACTTCTTCTTCGCTTTTTTCCCGACCTTCTATCAATGTAATGAAAATCTGTTGGCATTTCGATAATAAACTCTGTTCCTTTTCCTTGAATGCTTTCAACGCTGATTTTCCCAAAATGTTCGCTGACAATTTTCTTAACTAAAGATAGTCCGATACCTGTTCCCTTCTTTTTTCTGGACTTAAAGTTTCTGAAAATCGAGTTTACGTCTCCTCCTATGCCCGAACCGTTATCTTTAACCCATATCTCGACCATATCTTCTCCTAAACTCCTACCTCCTAACTCGATTTTCCCCTTACTTCCGACCTCTTCATAAGCGTTATGTATCAAATTTACCAAGACTGATTTCATTAGATTTTTATCGCACATAACAGCCGGAAAATTATCGCTGAAACTTAAATCGATAAAAGAACCGTCACCAGTGACTATTTCTGCGCTCTCTTTACCTAGCTTCTTAATATTAACCTTTTCGAGATTTAAATCAAGCGTGCCGGTCAAACTCAAGACGTCAAATGTCATATCCTGTAAATATTCTAATTCTTCAAGAAGTGTATCGCTTATTTCTTTTATCTCACTATCTCCCATTTGACGTAACATACTAATACCTGTTTTAAATCCAGAAATAGAATTTTTTATTTCGTGCGATATTAAGGATATGCCTTCTTTATCTTTTAATTCACTTCTCATTATTCTTCAATTTTAATCCTATATTAGAACATGTCAAGCCTCCCTCCACCCTATCCCAAAAAAAATTCTCACACGGAGACACAGAGGCCACGGAGAAAAAAAGAAAAATTATGTTGCTTTCCCCCAACACCGCTCAAAATATTCACATGTAGGACATGTAGAAACTCTAGTTTTTTTTGACTGGTGACCAGTGACCAATGAGGCTGTGACAAAAGTCCAAAATTAACGAATTTGCAAAAAATAAGTTTTTGAAAAGCAATAACTTAATTTTCTGCGATTTGCAAAAAAGGGGGTTTTGGCACAGCCTCCAATGACAGGTGACCATTATAATGACCAGTGACAATTATATAGGTTTATATCAAACCTATTGACTTATGTGTTTCATTTTATATATTTTCAAGGTGAGCCGGAGTGGCGGAACTGGCAGACGCGGCGGACTCAAAATCCGTTGTCCCTTATAAGGACTTGTGGGTTCAAATCCCTCCTCCGGCAAATTTTTTAACCACGAAACACACTAAGTACACTAAACCCCACTAACCCCTTTTTTAATTTGTGTTCTTTGTGTTGGAATATTTCTTTGAAGTTGTGGGTCGGTTAAAACAACAAAACTTTTTTCTCTGTGGTCTCTGTGTTTTTCTTTTTCTCTGTGTACTCTGTGGTGAAATAAGTGGGGGTTGGGATTGGGATAAATTGCCTTGACTTTTAGTTTTTATTATTTATAATTCCTCCTGATGGATTATTTTATGCTGCTTCGTCCCACTTTGTTTCTCCCTTTATGGATTTTTTTTCTTCTTGGAGCTCATCATGCAGAGGGAGAGATTTCGTTTGTGGCGGTTAGTGCTTTTATCTTATATACCATGCTTATGGGGGGTGTTTATATTTTTAACCAGATT
>CAYQMH010000091.1:0-6943 GCA_964418485.1 uncultured bacterium
CTTACTCGACGTTTTGGGATTTTTTTCTTATTCCTATTAATAATTTTATAACATTGGGGTCAAGCTTTCCTTTTCAAATCCCAATAAACCTTCTTCACATCGATATCTTAGTATTTTTTTTGCGGATTAACGAATTAAAAAATCTGCACATTATTATTTAGGATACAGATTTTTATTCTTCACCTTCTAAATCAAACTTTAGAGAGAAGAATTGAACGAGGTCTTTTAAAGTGACTACCCCGATTAACTTGTCGTTTTCTACCACCATTAATCGACTGTTCCCGGTTTTGTTAATTCTTTTCAGAGCTTCAATAACTTCCGTTTCCGGAGAAACCGTATTTTCGGAGGAACATTTATTTATTATGTTTTCTATTTTTGTGCTATCCCATTCTTCTCTTGGTATGCTTTTGACTTCCTTAGTTGTAATACAACCTAACAACTTTACTCCTTTGACGACAGGAAACATCTTGTAGTGATGTATATAGATATAATCCTGGACAAGGTCTCTTATGGTAAGAGAAGGAGGTACGGTAACAGGATCAGGCTTCATAAATTTTCTAACTTTATATCCCTGCAAAGCTTTGGTCATTTGCATTCTCCTGTAAGCCATAGAGGAAGCATTTTTCATGAATAATCCTATTAATGCCCACCATATACCTGTAATGAATGCACCTCTTAGAAACGCAAAAATCCCAACTGCTATTAAAAGAAATCCAAATGCGGAACCGAGATTTGAGGAAATCTTTGTTGCCCATGGGAGGTCGTCTTTTATTTTCCAGAGAGCCGCCCTGAAAACCCTTCCTCCGTCAAGCGGAAAAGCGGGCAATAAATTAAATCCTGCCAGTACGAAATTCAGCCATCTTAAATAACCGAAAACTCCATTTATAGCCACTGGAAATCCGTTATTCCGTCCTTGAGCGTATAAAAGAAAGAAAAATCCCCCTAAAATAATACTCATAAGAGGTCCGGCTATTGCCATTGAGAACTCTGCTTTGGGGCTGGAGGGTTCTTCTTCCATCTGGGCAACACCTCCGAATATAAAGAGTGTTATCCCTTTAATAGGCAGATTAAATTTTCTTGCAATAATCGAATGTGATAGTTCATGTAAAATTATGGATAGGAAAAGCCCTATCATACCGGCTAAGCCCATTAGCCAGTACGTAATGGTAGATAAATCTTTGTAGTAAAAAGGGAATACTCCTTTGGCAAGAGACCAGGTTATCAACACGGAAATAATCAACCAGCTCATATCAAGATCTACTTCAAAACCAAAAAGTTTAAATAATTTTATTCTTTTTCCAAACATTTTTGTTTGCCTCCTTTAAGCGTATAGGGGTAGGATTGTTTTTGAATCCATTGCTTTATACAATTATTTTTTCAAGTGTGATTACTTCTGTTTCTATATCTCCGTGCTTGTATGAATATTCTGGGGTCAAGCCTTGCTTTTCAAATCTCAATAAACCTTCTTCACATCGATAACTTATAAATACAATAGCTATCGCTAGAGTTGAATAGATGAATTGTTGAATGGTTGAATAGGAATATATTAAATCATCAATGATATACATAGTATAAATTAGTGTACGAAATTAATATGTCAATAGTCAGGGATTTCGTACAGTTGATTGGTTAATTAGGTGATTGGGTAATTGGTGAGTAAAAGGGAGCAGAGAGCAGTTAAAAATCAAAAAAGTACGAAGAAGTCAAGTCTTTTTACCGGATACCGGTTCCTAGATATCAGATACCGGGGACCAGATACCAGTTAAAAAATGACCGCGGACGGAGATGCTTCGCATCGGTGAATTGGTGAAATGGTAAAATGGTCGAATAGTAAAAACAAATAGAAATCCTGTAAATCCTGTCGGATGTGGTTTCGTTTCGACTGAAAACCACTAACTTTTTCTCAGAAGCTTATAAACTTCTCGAAATTTAAGAGGTTTCCCAACAAGGAGCATGGAAAGTCTGTAAACTTTCCCTGCGAGGAGTATTATAAGCCACGAGGTTAATACTAAAAGAAAAACCGAAACGATAGATTGCCACAGAGGAACAGTGGATATTGCAAGGCGGAGTGGCATTATCAGTGGTGTGAAAAAAGGTATTAGAGAAGATATAACCGAAACTATAGAAGATGGATTTTGCATTACCCAGAAGAAAGACAGAAAATATGGGATAAGAATAATTATTATCCCTGCAGTCAATGCCTGGTTTACCTCCTCCTCTCTATTCACGGTGGATACGAATAAAATAATGAAGAAGGTGTATAGTGTGTATCCGAAAATAAATGCAAATAAAAAGTAAAGAATAACACCAGGAGATAAAGAAAAATCTAAAGAATGGCTTAAAAATATAAGCGGATAATTTAAAAAGGTTATCCCAATTAGTCCCCAGACGGCAAGCAATAGTATTACGGTTACTGAAATACCAAGAAATTTTCCGAAAAGTAATTTTTGAGGAGTAATATCGGATATTATTAACTCTATTATGCCGTTTAATTTCTCTTCAATTACGCTTCTCGCCATCAGTTGAGAGGCTAAAATAATAAACATATAAAGGAAAACAACCATGAAAAGGCCAACTATGAGCATTTCTCCCCCACTGCTTTTTTCCCCGCCTTCTGTTATTTTCTTCGGGACCAGATTAATTCCCTTGCTTAGTTCATCTGCGAATGAAAGATTAAGCCCTCTTTCTTTAAGCTTCAATTTAATAGTTCCCTTACGGAGAATTTCTCTCAAAGGCCAAAGTTCAAGGTTAAGAGAACTGCTGTAGTAAATAATCTCACCGGAGTCCGGGTTTTGAGGTATCACAATAAAGCCCTTTATGTTTTTCCCCCACATTTGTTCAACTGCTTCTACGGAATCCATCTGTATTAAATTATACCTTTCGGTACTTTCGAGATAATTAATGATTTCTTTAGAATGATCCACAATACCTATTTTATAAGTTTCTTTGTCCTTCAAATTTGAAAATCCTTCAGGAGTAAAAGAAGAAATCAATATAAGTATCCCTATACCGATTACAGGTAGTGCAAGAAAAACACGAAACCACTTACTTCTGACATACTTAAGAAATTCTTTTTTTGCTATTATTAGGGATTTATTCATTGCCGATTTCCTTTATGAAAATATCTTCCAGGGAAGGTGATATCAAACGAAACTCAAAAACTTCCGTTAACTCTGTTAGTTCTGTAAGCAATTTACCGGGACCTTTCGCTGCTTTTATTATGAATCCCTCTTCTTTACGCTCTATAATTTTTATATCTTCCAACTTGTCAACAACTGATTTATTTTTAACGTCTAAATATATTTCATCGCTTTTATGTGATTCTTTCAATTCTTTAAGGCTGCCGCCATATATTTTTTTTCCCTTTCTAATAAGGCAAACGGTGTTGCAGAGTTGTTCTGCCTGTTCCATCCAGTGCGTGGAAAGCAACACAGTTTTACCTCTTGTTTTCAATTCGGCAATCATTTCTCTTAGTCCTTTAATTGCAATAGGATCAAGCCCTGTAAAGGGTTCATCAAGAATTAAAAATTGCGGGTCATGTAGTACGCTTATCAAAATATGCAATCTCTGCTTTAGCCCTTTTGATAGCGATTGAACTTTATCTTGCTTTCTGTCGGATAAATCCAGTTTTTGCAGCCAGAAATTCATCTGTTTCTCGATTTCTTTTTTATCCATACCGCGAAGTGCCCCGAAGAAATATATCAATTCGTCAATTCGCATAGTTGGATAAAGCCCTCTCTCTTCAGGCAGGTATCCGATACGGTTAAAAGTCGATTTTACTTCTCCTTCATCCGGAAAGATGATCGAAAGTATTATTCGTATGGTGGTTGTTTTCCCTGAGCCGTTCGGCCCAAGCAAACCAAAGACATCTCCTTTTTCAATATCGAAAGAAAGCCCTTTCAAAGCCTCCACATCTCCATATTTCTTACTTATATTTTTTACTGAGAGCATATCGAATGATAAATTAAGAAGAATAAATAGTCAAGAGTTCGATACTCAAGAATTGGGTCTCTATGTCTTTGGGGTCAGGGCTTGCTTTTTGAATTTCAATAAACCTTTTTCACATTGTAGATTCTACGAATCTAAGACAAATGGTCAAATAGGAAAATAGCCAAATAGTTAAAACAAAAGAATCCTGTCTATCCTGTTAATCCTGTCGAATTTAGTTAATGGGTGGGTGTGTTGGTGTGTTTTCTTTAACTGTCCAACCGTCTAACTGACCAACAGACTAACATTAAAAAAACTCTGTGTCTCAGTGTGAGAATCCATCCTTGACAATATAACTCGATTTCCTTACTTTTCAGATAAGATAACGATTTTTCTATATGAAAAAAGGAGTACATTTAATCAAAAAGGAGTTAATATGACGAAAAAATCTTTTTTACTCGTTTGTATTTTAATGATATTTTTGCTGCCATCAGTTTTGTCCGCGGAAGCCTCTATTAAAATAAATACAGAAAAAAGAGGAGAACCGATCTCTGAATACATCTACGGTCAATTCATCGAACATCTGGGGAAATGTATATACGGCGGGTTGTGGGCTGAAATGCTTATGGACCGTAAATTTTATTATGAAATTAAAGACGAATTCGCCCCCTGGGCTTACAGGAACGAACCTTACTGGGATACAGACTATTATAGATATTTAAACGCTTCGCCCTGGCAAGTAATGGGCCCGGAAGGAACAGTTACAATGGATTCTGTTAATCCCTATACGGGAAAACATTCTCCGGTTATCCATGGGACTAAAAGTAATTCAAAAACCGGTATTAAACAATCATGGCTTACTTTGAAGAAAGGTCAGAAATACGTAGGTAGAATAATTCTTGCCGGAGATAAAAAAGCCGCGCCTGTAACAGTACAACTTGTTCTTAAAAACGGTAAGACCCTATCCCGGAAGATTAAAAATATATCTTCGGAATATAAAGAATATCCTCTGGAATTTGTTGCCCCTGAATCGTGCGGGGATGTCGAGTTAGAAATATTCACTAAAAATGAAGGAAAATTTAAAATCGGTACTATTTCACTGATGCCCTCGGATAACATCAAAGGATGGAGAAAAGATGTAATTAGCCTATTAAAAGAACTAAACGCGCCTGTTTATCGCTGGCCGGGGGGAAATTTTGTAAGCGGATACAACTGGAGAGACGGTATCGGGGAGCGGCGCGATAAACGTCCGCCTCGAAAAAATCCCGCCTGGCAAGGAGTAGAATCCAATGATGTAGGCATACATGAATATATGGAACTAATGGAAATGATCGATGCAGAACCATTTATTGCTGTAAATACCGGTTTGGGTACAGTAGAAGAAGTCGCGGAAGAAGTCGAGTATTGCAATGGCTCTAAAGACACATCCCTCGGAAAATCGCGGGCAAAAAACGGTCATCCCCAGCCCTATAATGTTAAATGGTGGGCGATTGGGAATGAGATGTATGGGGATTGGCAGTTAGGGCACATGCCTATCGAGAAATATACACAAAAACACAATGAGGCAGTAAAGGCTATGAGAAAAGTGGATGATAATATCAAACCTATCGCTGTGGGTGAGGTAGGAGAGTGGAGCCAAAAAATGCTGGGAAACAGTTCCGATTATATGAGCCTTATCAGCGAACATATCTATATGAAAGAAAAAGTAAATGTAACCGAACATACAGCGCAGTTAGCAGATGCTATACGGGGAAAGGCAGACGCGCATAGAAAATACAGAAAAGAAATCAAAAACCTGGAAGAGAAGAACATCGATATTGCTATGGATGAATGGAATTACTGGTATGGAGATTATATTTACGGCGAATTGGGAGTTCGTTACCATACGAGAGATGCTATCGGTATCGCCAGAGCTTTTCATGAATACTATAGAAATAGCGATATCATATATATGGCTAACTATGCTCAAACCGTAAATGTTATCGGTGCTATAAAAACAAACGATACTACTTCAACTTTTGCTGCAACCGGTATGGTTTTGAAATTATACGGAAACTCTTTTGGTTCTATCCCCGTCGAAATATCAGGTGACGCGGGAGCTTTGGATATCTTTTCAGCTTTAACAAAAAACAAGGATTCAATAACCATTTCGATTGTCAATCCCACGGGAAGTGATCAAAAATTAAATATAAATCTTCCGGAGGTCGGGAATAAATTGGAAGCAATAAAGTGGGAGATACATCATCCTAATCCTGCAGCATATAATGAACCAGGAAAAAAACCTGAGATAAACATAATCAAAAAAAATGTTAACATAGATCTAAATAATCTACTAATTAAAAAGTATTCAATAGTTTTATATGCAATGCCTCTGCCCTATAAAATAAAGGGTATAATATATAAAGGGGAATGAACCTTTTTCTGATTCAGAAATTTTTCACATCAGTATATTTTTGGATTAGGTAATTCGTTAATTAGTAAATTTGGATCTAGGATTTAGAATTACTATGTCAACCCCCTCCGTTTAATTAAGCCGATTTCCGGGCTAACCTATTTCTGATCTTGTGTCTCTGAACCGCAGCCATATGTTTATCTTCATTATACTTTTCTCTTTTTTCCCATAGGGCAAATGCCACCTTAATCCATATCCTTGCAAGGCATCTTAACGCGTGATAATGGCTCTTACCTTCCGCTCTTTTTTCGTTATAATAACTTCTTGCCCATTCTGATTTAGTAAGACTGCAATAAGCCAACCTGGTGATTATGTTGCGGTAAAAATGATTACAGCCAAATCGAAAAAGATGGGTTTCCCAGTTACCGCTTTGCTTTGTAAATGGTACAATACCGGAAAGACTGTTTATCTCTTCCGCGTTTTCGTATCTGTTTCTCTTCTTTCCGAAAATTACCATCAATCCGGGACTAAGTGTGTCTCCGCTGCCGGGAAGACTTCTGAATATCTCCGCATCTTTATCGTTTTCCGTGGTCTCTTTTAAATCGTTATCATATTCTTTTGTCT
>CAYQMH010000092.1:0-6854 GCA_964418485.1 uncultured bacterium
CACACCACCAGCGTTAGTCCTGAGCCAGGATCAAACCCTTCGTGAAAAGAGTTTATTTCGAGAACCCTGACAACTATTCAATTATCAACGAACTTTGCTATATAATATAAGCTTTTCTTTTTTTGTCAAGGTCTTTTTGAGCGATTTTTTTTATTATTTTTAAAAGAAATAGCCACGAAGGCACGAATACACGAAGAAAAAGAAATTATTATGATTTTTGAGATATAGCTACCAAGTTACAAAGAACACAAAATAAAATAATTTGGTTAAGTATTTTATTTTGAGAGAGATAACTCTATAGGAGTAAATATATAATTAATATATTTTGTTGTTTTAATTAGATGTTGGGGAAATGGTTTTTAAACAAATTAAGAGATAGATTGGGTGTGGTAGGGCTTTGTGTCTTAGTGTCTTTGTGGCAGCTTTATGGTATAAAAGAAATTGAGATTGTTTCGCTTAAACCTTGAGGTCCGCACATTATAGTACCAAGAGATATGTTTATTTTGCTGTATTTTATGTTTATTCCAAAAGAAGTCCCTGCTAAACTAGAAGTCTCTATATCAGTCTCTGTGGCGCTAAATTGACCTATCCTGCTGTTATAGCCGACAGTGAGCCCGAATATTTTGTTTAAATCATAAGAAATAGAAGAACACATGTCCATAAGAGTGCTGTACTCCACGGAAAACGTCATTCTATCGGATTTTAGGAGTCCTCCAAACCTTGATTCTACCGGAAAACTCTCTTTTTCTGTCACAAAAGCCTTAATTTGTTTACCGAAATTTCTTACATAAACAGAAAAAGACAATAGTTCATTCAGCGAATAGATTCCGCCGATATCCATACCCAATCCGTAACTTTGATACTCATCGACAGTTATATATGGAAAGAAAACTTTTGCACCTACAAGGAATTTATTCATTTCCATATTTGCCGCTATTAA
The DNA here is from genome assembly GCA_964418485.1 of uncultured bacterium. GTDB lineage: Bacteria > Hydrothermota > UBA3072 > UBA3072 > UBA3072 > JAFGHJ01. The sequence goes on from CAYQMH010000092.1 coordinate 941, forward strand.
AGGAACTGCGGATTGGTAATAAAATACACCTGTTGCTTCACCCATTTCGTTTGTTATATCTATGCCTTCAGAATGAAACAATTGGGCTCCTAAACCTAAATTATAAGAATTGAATTTCCATATTTTACCAAAAGATCCAAAAATAAGACCCGAATAGTTAAAGGCTGATGCAATATATGCATCTTTTCCCATTCCGGCAGGGTTCCAGAAGAGATTTTCCGGCGCTTCTTTATTTGCGGAAAACGCTGTACCGGAGGAAAACACCTTCCCATAATAGGGCATAGCTAAATCTGTATATGTAGAAGAGAGTAGTATTAATATAATCATTCTACAGTAACAGATTTTGCCAGATTTCTTGGACGATCAACATCTCTTCCGTTTAAAACTGCTATATGGTACGCAAACAATTGCAGGGGTATGCTTACCAGGATAGGAGATAGGTTCTCTGTGCATTCAGGTATATAAAACACATCGCTTCCTAACTTCTTGATTATTTTATCGCCCTCGGTTCCTATGACTATAACTCTTGCCTTCCGCGATTTCAATTCTTCTATATTGCTAAGCATTTTATCGTAAACGGAAGATTTTGTAGCAATCGCTACAACCGGACTACCTTCCGAAATCAACGCGATAGGACCGTGTTTCATCTCTCCTGCGGGATAACCGGTTGCATGAATATAAGAAATTTCCTTTAGTTTCAAGGCTCCTTCGAGCGCAGTCGGATAATTAATTCCTCTTCCTATGAACATAAAATCTTTTGAATCTTTAAATTTTTTTGCCATCTCTTGTATTTGGTTCTCTTTTTCGAGTATTTTATTCATTTTTTTTGGTAGAGCTTTTATTTCCTTTATCTTTTTGTTTATTTCGGAATCATTAAGAGTCCATTTAAGTTTTGACAGATATAAAGAGAAAAGATATAACTGAAAAATTTGAGAGGTAAAGGCTTTTGTTGAGGCTACTCCAATTTCAGGACCCGCATCTAAGTAAATTGTGCTATCCGATTCTCTTGCAATAGTGCTTCCCCTTACGTTAACAAGCGAAAGAATTTTTATAAACTTCGCTTTTGCTTCCCGGAGTCCCGCGAGAGTATCAGCTGTTTCTCCCGATTGCGTTATTGCCATTACAAGAGGTTCCCCATCCATTATAGGGTTTCTGTATCTGAATTCGGAGGATATATCGATTTCCGTACGAATACGCGCAAAATCTTCAAAAAGATACTTTCCTATGTATCCTGCATGCCAGGATGTTCCGCAAGCCTGTATTATTATATGAGATAAATTCGCGAGCTCTTTAGGAGAGAATCCAAAATTTTCGCCAAAATTGAATTCTTTTCCTTTGATTTTGAGATCGATATTATCCTGTATAACCTTTGGTTGTTCGTGAATTTCTTTCAACATGTAATGAGGAAAACCAACTTTTTCAATACTTTCAGCGCTCCACTTGATCGTTCTCTTTTCTTTTGTGATTTTTTTACCTTCATTATTGAAGAATTCAACTTTATTCTTTTGCATTATACCTAATTCACCGTCGTTCATTGTAATAATATCCTTGGTATGATCAAGCAGTGCGGGTATATCGGAAGCAACTAGATTTTCATTTTTTCCTATTCCAACGATCAAGGGACTACCGTATCGATAGACTACTATCTTATCAGGTTCTTCTGTACAGATTACTGCAATAGCGTACGAACCTTCGAGTCTTGACACCGTTTTAAGAACACTTTCTTTTAAATTACCATTGTAATTTTCTTCTATCAGGTGGGCAATTACTTCCGTATCCGTATTGGATTTAAAAAAGTGTTTTCTCTTTAAAAGCTCTTCTTTTAGAGTATAATAATTCTCTACAATTCCGTTGTGAACTAACGCTATCTGATTTTTGCAGCCGACCTGAGGATGTGCGTTCTGATCAGAAGGTTCTCCGTGAGTTGCCCATCGGGTATGTCCTATTCCAATATTTCCTAAAAGAGGTTTATCGGCAAGCCTTTCCTGGAGATTCATTAATCTGCCTTTTACTTTCCTGACATCCATATCCCCATCCATTACGGATGCTACTCCGGAAGAATCATATCCTCTGTATTCTAACCTCCAGAGTCCAGCCATCAAAACAGAGTTAATGTCCTTATCTCCTATATAGCCTACAATTCCGCACATTTATTTTACTCCCCCTGAGATTTTATAAGATTCACTAATTCTTCAGCTTTTTCCAGGGTTGCTGCTTCTGCTATAATTCGCAAAATCGGTTCAGTGCCGCTCATCCTTATATGAACCCATCCGTCGTTTTCTGTAAACCTGATTCCATCCCTTAAGTCCATGTCCTTATTTTTATTTGTATTTTTTATTTTTTCTAATAATTTTTTTCCTTCGCCGGTATTTTCCATTTTTACTGCTTCTTTTACCATTTTGTATCTGGGAAGGCCCTTAACTATGTGCGATAACGTATCTTCCTCTTCTGCCAGGTACTGTAATATAAGAGCCATGGCTCCCATTCCGTCTCTCGTATACTGTAATTCGGGATTAATGACTCCACCGTTGCCTTCTCCGCCGATGACAGCTCCTTTTTCTTTCATTGTTTTAACAACATTTGCTTCTCCTACAGGAGATCGGTAAAACTTTACTCCGGCTCTTTTCGCTATGTCTTCGACACTCTTAGTAGTAGATAGATTGACTACAACAGGACCCTTTTTCTTGCTTAAAACTGCTTTTGTAGCAAGAGCTATAGTATATTCTTCTCCTATCGGAATACCTTCATCCGAAACAATAGCTATTCTATCACCATCGGGATCAGTAGCAAAACCTATGTCGGCACCGGATTCCTTGACCTTTTTTGCCAGACTTTTAAGATTTTCTGCTCTGGGTTCGGGTATTCTGGGAAAATCCCCTTTACCGTCACAGAAAATAGGATAAAGTTCGACGTCCAAATTGCTTAAAAATTCCGGGTAGGCAAATGAAGCTCCTCCATTGACACAATCTAAAGCAACTTTAAATTTTCTTTTTTTTATTAATTCTGTGTTTATTCTTGAATTCGAGAGTACTCCATCAATATGATTTTTTACAGCTTCCTTATAAATTTCTAATTTTCCATAGTTTTTTGCCGGACTCCAGGAAATTTTTTCTTTTTCCATCGATAGGAAATTTTCGGCTTCATCAGCGTTTAAAAACTCTCCCAGAGGGCCTACAAGCTTTAAAGCGTTCCACTCTATAGGATTATGTGAAGCTGTAATAACTATACCTCCGGAAGCTTTCATTTTTTTTACATTATATAACAATGTGGGAGTGGGGGTGAGGTCTATATCTATTACATCGATTCCGACACCTAAGAGACCGGATATTACAGCGTTTTTAAGAGCAATTCCGGAAATCCTTGAGTCCCGACCGACTATTATTTTCTTTTTATCTGTAGATTTGTGAGAAATTAATTCTCCGAATTTGGCGGCAAATTCCAAAATAATCTTTGGATCAAGTCCGTCGCCTACAATGCCTCTAATTCCCGAGACGCTTTTTATAAGCATCTATTCGCTCCAATAGATTTTCAAATCCTTCCTTTGTTTTCGCAGAAATAAAAACAGCTTCAGGATATTTTCGCTGTAGATGTGTAAACAAAGCCGGTTCTATTATCTGATCTATTTTATTAAAAGTAAGAATATTATTGGAATCACTGATTCCCAAAAAATCCATTACTTTTCTGGTTTCATCAAGTTCTTCTTCGATTTTTTCAGATGAACTGTCAACCAATATAATCCTTAAAGATGCATTCTTAGCTTCTTCAAGAGTTGATTTAAAAGATGACATGATTTCTGTAGGTATTCCTCGAATAAAGCCAACTGTATCGACCATCAAGAATTTGTTATTATTAGGTGTGTTTGCAACCCTTGTGAGAGGATCAAGTGTTACAAAAAGCTTATCTTCCACAGCAGCATTACTGTTGGTAAAAGCGTTTAAAAGTGTTGTTTTTCCTGAATTTGTGTATCCAAGTAATGCTACACTAAAAACTCCTTCTCTGTTTTTTCTCTGTATATCCCTCGTTTTTTCCACCTTTTCTAATTCTTTTTTCAAATGAGTAATTCTTTTTCGTATTTTTCTTCTGTCAACCTCTAATTTTTTTTCTCCCGGACCGCGCGTACCTATTCCGCCCCCGAGCCTTGAGAGTTCTGTTCCATGTCCGGTTAATCTACTTAGACGGAAATTAAGCTGGGCAAGTTCCACCTCAATCTTCGCCGATTTTGTCCGCGCGTGTTGAGCAAAGATATCGAGAATTATATCCTGTCTATCGAGTACTTTTTTTTCAGTTATCTCTTCGAGATGCGATATTTGAGCAGGGGAAAGAGGTTCGTTGAAAAGAAGGATATCTACGTCTATATCTTTTAAGTAATTAGCTTTACCTTTTCCTATATAAGTAGCGGTATCAGGTTTTTCTTTGATTTGTATGATCTTTTCTACAGTTACAGCTCCTGCTGTTTTTGCAAGAGATTCTAATTCTTTTAATTCCTCGATTTTAGTTTTCTTTTCGTTGCTTTTTTTTACCAGACCTATTATTAATGCTCTTTCTTTTTTGTTTTCTTTTAAGGTAAACATTTACAAATCTAACATAGAATCAGCAAAAAATCAAGTTAAGAGAAGGATAAATATTAATAAGCTTTACCAAAAATCACCTTTTGCTTAGTCGGTTTTCCGGCGAACAAACATTTTCCCTCTTCTTTATCGTTCTCATATTCGAGTGGAATACAGCGTATAGATACATTTAAGTCTTCCTGTATCTTTTTCTCGATTTCTTCATCTTCTTCAAAATAAGCGAGTACAAAGCCACCGTGTATTTCAGGTTTTTCGGCGTTTTTAGGAGTAAAAAAATCGTAAAAATCAGCTTTAGAATCTACTGATTTAGTATTGTCTTTCAATAGCTTATTGGCATTATTATAAAGTGAATCTTGAATCTCGGTTAGTAGTTTTGGGGCAATTTTGACAAATTCCTCTGTCTTCATAAGTGAACTTTCGTATGGAGATTTGTCTCTTCTGCTTACGGTCGTTTCACCTTTTTCTATCTCTTTTGGTCCAATTTCAAGTCTGATGGGCACACCTTTTTTTACCCAATCCCATTTTTTTCTTCCTCCCGAAATTTCGCTTTTATCAACCTCGACTCTTAAGTATGAGTTATCGTAAGTAATTTTTGAAAGCTCATTTTTTATTTTATCGCAATACTCAAAGATTTTATTTTTAGCTTTATCATTAGCAGCTACTGGCAATATTATTATATGTAAAGGTGATAATTTTGGTGGTAAAACAATGCCGTCATCATCACCATGAACCATAATTAAGCCGCCTATTAAACGTGTAGATACTCCCCAGGAAGTAGTATAGGCGTATTTTAGCTTTTCGTCCCTGTCCAGAAACTTTATATCCGAGGCTTTTGCGAAGTTCTGTCCGAGATAATGGGAAGTGCCTGCCTGCAGCGCTTTACGGTCCTGCATCATTGCTTCTAGTGAGTAAGTTACATCTGCTCCCGGAAATTTCTCGCTTTCGGTCTTCCTGCCTTTAATAACAGGCATTGCCATAGTATTTTCCATGAAATCGGCATACACGTTTAACATCTTAGACGTTTCTTCCATTGCTTCTTCTTTTGTCGCGTGAACCGTGTGTCCTTCCTGCCATAGAAATTCGGTTGTTCTAAGGAACATTCTGGTACGCATTTCCCATCGTACTATATTCGCCCACTGGTTTATCAATAACGGGAGGTCTCTATATGACTGAACCCATTTTGAAAACATTGCTCCTATTATTGTTTCTGAAGTAGGGCGTACAACCAATGGTTCTTCGAGTTCGCCTGCGGGTACGAGTCCGCCATTTTTTCCTTTCTCAAGACGATGATGTGTTACAACCGCGCATTCCTTGGCAAAACCTTCCACGTGTTCCGCTTCTTTTTC
>CAYQMH010000093.1:0-6732 GCA_964418485.1 uncultured bacterium
ACGGAGATGGGCTAACTGCCTTAAAAGACAATTTAGATATACTCAAAAAAAGAAAAAATCTAACAGTTCTAACTCCCCACCCGGCAGAGTTCACAAGATTATTCGGAGGAAAAATAAAAGAGACAAAAACAAATAGAGTACAAATAACAAAAGAAAAAGCTGCTGAGTACGGATGCTTTATCGTTTTCAAAGGAGCAAACTCGCTCATCGGATGCCCGGACGGAGAAGTTTTCATAAATCTTACCGGGAATCCGGGTATGGCTACGGCAGGCTCGGGTGATGTTCTTACGGGAATAATCGCCGCGATGTTCAAAGTCGTACCGGGGAATACCGAAAAAAATATATTTAAAAACGCGGTCAGAACAGGAGTCCTCATACACGGCCTAGCCGGAGACCTGGCAGCCGCGAAAAAAGGAGAAGACGGCATCACAGCAACCGATATTCTTAACTCAATACCTGAAGCCATAAAAAGATATAGACAAACAGGAAACGATTTACTCGGGAATATACAACTAATATAAAATGTATAACATTAACCACAAAGAATACAAAGAAAAAACTATATCTGTTTTACCCTTCACAACCCCAAAAAGAAGGAACAACAAATTACACGAATAACACGAATATTAACAAAAAAAACTTTATTTTCTTCATTAATACAAACAATTACTCTTAATCCATTTGTGAAATTTGTGCTATTTGTTGCTAATAAATGGGATGTTGGGAGGAAAACAATAAAAAATTTGTGGTTATAATAAAAGAATGAAGGCTTGGGTTCTTGAAAAACAGGGTAAAGTCGAAACAAAACCCCTTATAAAAAAAGAATTTCCGATTCCCGAAGTCAAAAACAACGAAATACGAATAAAAATTAAAGCAACCGGTATTTGCAGAACAGATTTACACGAAATAGAGGGAGACCTACCTTTACATAAAAAGCCTATAATACCCGGGCATCAAATCGTGGGAATCGTTGATGAAATAGGAAATGGGGTAAACCCCTTTAAAAAAGGTGATATGGCAGGTACGGCATGGCTATACAGTTCCTGCGGAACCTGTAAATTCTGCACAAGAGGAAGAGAAAATTTGTGTAAGGACGCAAAATTCACGGGATGGGATGTCGACGGTGGTTATACGGAATTCATTGTTATTGACGAAAAGTTCGCGTACCATCTCGGAGAAAATCATTCCTTTATAGAACAGGTACCTTTTATGTGCGCGGGGATAACAGGCTACAGAGGGTACCGTCTCGCCGACGTCAAAAAAGGTGAGAAATTGGGACTCTTTGGATTCGGACCGACCGCTGCTTTTGTCCTTCAAATAGCAAAAGCAAACCACATAGAATGTTTCGTAGTTACAAGGAGCAAACACAATCAAGACTCCGCAAAGAAACTTGGAGCCGACTGGGCTTGGAATTACGATGACAAATTCCCCGTAAAACTCGACGCCGCGATATTTTATCCTCCCGCGGGAGAACTGATTTCTCATGTTTTATCGCTCCTTGAACCCGGAGGAAAGCTTATACTCTCCCCCATTTACATGTCACCTATCGAAATCAAAGATTATACCAAAATTCTCTGGATGGAGCGAAGCATTAAATCTGTTGCAAATATAACCCGTAGGGACGGCACAGAGTTCCTGAAAATTGCAGATGAACTTAAAATAAAATCGCGAGTAGAACTATATAACTTCGATGACATACCTGAAGTTCTCATAAAAGTATCAAAAGGTGAAATTGACGGAACTGCTGTCGTTTCGTTTGAAAAACAAGTTTAAAGCTTCGGCTTTACAAAAACCGCAAAAGGAGAATTTGAGGTAAGTATGATGTTATATGTTATCTTAGTGACTCTGTTTCTAATAGGTCAACCAATGAGCAGTGGAAATCCAGCAAGGAAACTTTCGCTGTCGCAAGAACTTTTCCCGAATGCAGAATTAATTTGGAGTAGGACATTTGAGGGAAAGATGATAGACTTTGACATCGCGAAAAAAAGTGGACATGTTGTTATTGGGGCTGTGAATAATTTAGAGGGGTCGGTATATCTCTTTTCTCCGAACGGAGAACTCTTATGGGTGAAAGAGAGTGAAAAGCATTCCGAAATCGAGAAATGTGCCGGGATTAAAATATCAATTTCTGACAGTGCGGAGACTATTGGTATTTTTTGGTGGGGGGATTACGAAAGAGAAGAAGATCAGTTTTACGATAATTCCGGAGAAAAGCTTTATTCATGTAAACATGGAATGACAGGAGGTATCGGCATGGAGATTTCTCCGGGAGGAGGCTATGCAAAAGCCACAAGTCTCATGGACAGGAGGGGCAAAGAAATACTCCTGAGAAATATCTTAAAAGATTTTCCCATTGAAAAACTGAGGAAGAGTATTAAGAGTATAAATAAACATATAATAAGAAAAGCAGATGGGACCTACTCAACTGAATACACATATCGATATAAAAAGATAACTAATTTCGAATTCATCTCGGAAAATGAAATTGCAGTTTTTCTTGATAGCACACTGTATCTCTATTCTTTTCCTGCGGGTGAGTTGAAATGGGAAAGCAATAAATTAGAAAAATTAGAGTTAAGAATCAGCAAAGAGATTGCCCCAGTTGGACAGAATATACTTCTCGGTGGTGGTCGGAAGTTGTACTGCTTTTCTAAAGACGGTGAGTTGCTATGGGAAACAGAATTAGATAGAAACTTGTACTATTATAATGTCTCAACTTCTACCGATATGAAATATATAGTGATTCATATTAGTAGAGAAATCCTTCTTATTGATTCCGAAACTGGAGAAATCAAACTAAATGTTTCCGAACTTAAAAGTCAAGTTGGCGTTGAGAGTTTTAGCGTTAATAGTTTATCATGCTTAAGTGGAAAGGTTTTACTCTCAGGGTATTCAGGAGGATCCTCAACGGATGCACATAAAGGTTACTGGACATATATTTTACAATTCGATGAGAACTGGAATATTGTTGATGAATCATGGGAGAATGGATTGGTCCTCGGAAATCCAGGGTTACCAGTGATTGGCGTGTATGAAAGCGATGCGACTGACAGAACGAGGAGTAGTCATAACGAAGGAGTGCGCGCATGTGAGAACTCTACTGTTTTCGTTATAGATATTCTTAAATTAAAGGATTGAGGGGAACCACCCCGTTATAGTCGGCTTTTTTATATGAAGAATTTCTAATAAAGGTTAAGCTATATATGCTCAGTTGATTGGAGAACTTTTTCTCTGTATCCTCTGTGGTATTTTTCTAAAACAATTCGTGTTATTTGTGATTAACTATAGTTGCGTGTTTCGGGTTAAAAAGACAACAATAAAAAAAATCAGTGTGTATCCGTGGCGACATTAGAATTTGGGATTTAGGGGTTTGGATTTAGTAAGACAAAAATTAAAACTTCGTGTCTTAGTGTCTTTGTGGCTATAAAAACATTTGCAAAATTTATTTTTTGTAGTATTATATATAAAATAAGGAGGCCGTATGGCAGAAATCTCCGTACAAACCGTTTATTTTGAAGAACCGGGTAAAATAAATACAGAAAGAACTCTCCAAATCGCTTTAAAACGCGTTCAGGAACTAAGAATAGAACAAATAGTCGTAGCTTCAACCGGCGGATACACAGCTCTTGAGGCGATGGAGGTTTTTAAAGATTATAATCCGATAATCGTAACCCACTCTGCGGGATTCAACAATCCAAACGAACAGGAAATGCCTGAAGAAAAGAGAAGGGAACTCGAGGATATGGGTGCAACCGTGCTGACCTGCCTGCATTCATTCGGCGGAATAGGAAGAGCCGTTAGAAAACAATTTAACACCTATCAACTCGACGATATAATAGCCAACACGCTTCGTGTTCTCGGTGAAGGGATGAAAGTGGGGTGCGAAATCACACTTATGGCTGCAGACGCGGGACTTATAAACACGGAGAAAGATACAGTTTCTATTTCAGGAACCGGAAGAGGGGCAGACACCGCTTTAGTATTAAGACCGGCTAACACCCAGAATTTCTTTGATCTAAAAGTAAAAGAAATCCTCTGCAAACCGAGACTGGATTAAATTTAGGTCTTAGGTCTTCGGTTTTAGGTTTTAGCAAAAAAGATTTGTGTTATTTGTGAGATTTGTTGTTTCTCTGGAATTTCAAGTAATTGATTTATTTTTTCTGACTAGTGACCAGTGGGCTTGTTGCCGAAAGGCTTTTCGCTATCCAAAGTAATGTCTTTGCGAATTTGTCCTCTTGCTCGACTTTCGCGAAGTAATCTCTTGTGATAAAATTAAAGGGCTTAATTGCAAGCTATACGTGGAGATTGCGTCACGGTGGAAAGGCGTGAAGAAGAGTTCGCAATGACAATGTGAACTGTGTTATTTTATTCTATTGGTTTTGGGCAACACGCCCCAGTGACTCAAGACACGTGACTGTTTATTGAGCCTTTTGGCTCAATAAACACGCCTTGACATTCATAAGGGAAGCACTTAATATAACACACAGAGAAATGAACTTTAATTATAATCTTTCTGATAACAATCATCTTTCACGTAAATACTTATATTACTTAATGCTTTTCCTTATGCTAATTTCCTCCTGTCGAAACATTAAAGAGCCATGGAAGAAGACTCCATACATCTCTACCAGCAAAGGAAGGGGGTATTTCCTTCTTTCCTCTTCCGAGGTATCCACCCCCTTATACTTAAGTTCCGAAGATTATCCCGGAGTAATAAAGGTGGCAAAACTTTTCCAGATGGATATTGAAAGAGTAACAAATTCCAAACCTGAAATATTTATAGACGGAGTTCCGGAATCGAAAGAAATAATCATAATAGGAACACTTGGAAAAAGTAAAATAACCGATGAATTAGTTGCTAATAAAAAAATAGAAGTAAAGGATATTCAGGGGAAATGGGAAACATTCCTAATACAGGTTGTTAAAAAGCCGCTACCCGGTATCGACAGGGCTCTCGTTATCGTGGGAAGCGATAAACGCGGTACAATCTACGGCATGTTTGATATATCGGAAAAAATCGGTGTTTCACCCTGGTACTGGTGGGCCGATGTACCTGTAGAAAAAAAGGAAAATATTTATGTTCTGCCGGGACGCCACAGCCTTGGAGAACCAGCTATTAAATACCGCGGCATATTCATAAACGATGAAGCACCTGCGTTAATGGGGTGGGCCTACGAGAAATTTGACGGATTTAATTCAAAGTTCTATGAAAAAGTATTCGAACTTATACTCAGGATGAAAGGCAACTATCTCTGGCCTGCTATGTGGAACAACGCTTTTAACATAGATGACACACTTAATCCTAAATTGGCAGATGAATATGGAATTGTCATGGGAACCTCTCACCACGAACCATTGATGCGGGCTCACGCTGAATGGAGACTTTTTGGGTCTGGAAGATGGAATTATGAATTAAATGAAGAGATATTAAAAGAATTCTGGCGCGAAGGCATCGAAAGAATGGATGATTTTGAAAGTATAGTTACTATAGGCATGAGAGGAGACGGCGATGAGCCCATGACTGAAGGTACTGCAATCTCGCTCCTGGAGCGAATAGTAAAAGACCAGCGAGAGATTATCGAAGAAGTTACGGGAAAACCTGCCTCTGCCACCCCACAAGACTGGGCTCTATATAAAGAAGTCCAGGATTACTACGATAAAGGTATGCGGGTTCCGGATGACGTAACATTATTATTATGCGACGATAACTGGGGTAATGTAAGAAGACTTCCGGAATTAGATGCACCACCTCGCTTGGGTGGATACGGTATGTATTATCATTTTGACTTTGTAGGAGGACCAAGAAGCTATAGATGGTTAAACACAAGTCCAATACCAAGAATATGGGAACAAATGCACCTTTGTTACTGTTACGGAATAAGACAAATATGGATTGTAAACGTAGGTGATATAAAACCAATGGAGTTACCTATTCAATTTTTCCTGGACTATGCCTGGAACCCCGAAGAATGGACAGCAGATCGTTTAGGGGAATACACAAAACTATGGTCAAAAAAGCAGTTCGGAGATAAATATGCATCTGAAATAGCCGACATCCTGACAAAATATACAAAATACAATGGACGGAGAAAACCGGAACTGCTCAGTCCTATTACTTATAACGTAGAAGGAGGAGATTCTATTGCGACTGACTCTTTCACTTACAGCCTTATCAATTACAAAGAAGCGGAAACGGTTGTGGCCGACTACAATAAATTAGCAGATAAAGCCGAAAGTATTTATGAATCATTACCTTCCCAGTACAAAGATGCCTATTACCAGTTAGTTCTCTTCCCGGTAAAGGCATGCGCCAATCTTAACGAATTGTATATGACACAGGAAAAGAACCATATGTACGCAAGACAAGAACGCGCAGCCACAAATATCATGGCAGAGAGAGTTAGAAAACTATTTGAAAAAGACGAAAAACTAACAGAATACTATCACACAGAAATGGCGGACGGAAAATGGAATCACATGATGTCTCAACCACACATTGGCTATACTTACTGGAGTAATCCTCCGAAAAACATTATGCCGCCGGTCAAAGAAATCAAAATCCCGGATATCGCAGAAATGGGAGTGGCAATCGAAGGCTCGTATAAATGGTGGCCGGAAGAAAAAGGAAACGCCTTATTGCCGGAATTCGATTGCTATAACAAACAAAAATACTATTTAGAAATATTTAATCGCGGAACTATTCCTTTCGATTTCGAAATAAATTGCGAAAAA
>CAYQMH010000094.1:0-6617 GCA_964418485.1 uncultured bacterium
CCGCAAAATTATTAATTAAATTAAGGAGGTAGAAAATGATACCTGTTTGCGAACCTTTACTTGATGGAAACGAACTGGAATATGTAAAAGATGCAATTACTTCAACCTGGATTTCTTCAAGCGGTAAATATGTTAGTGAACTTGAAAAAAAATTCCCCGAATATATAGGAGTAAATCACGCGACATTAACGACGAGCGGGACAACAGCGTTACACCTGGCGTTAAGAGCTATTGGTTTAGGAGAAGGTGACGAGGTAATTATTCCCGCATTTACCATGATTGCCTGCGCTTTTTCTGTGTGTTATTGCGGCGCAATACCGGTATTTGTGGACTCTGACAGAGAGACCTGGAATATGAATCCGGATTTGATTGAAGAAAAAATTACTTCTAAAACAAAAGCGATTATGGTGGTTCATATTTATGGTCATCCATGCGATATGGATCCTATTTATGAAATCGCAAAAAAACATAACCTTCTTATTATCGAAGATGCAGCCGAAGCCATGGGCTCCGAATATAAAGGGAAAAAATGCGGCAGTCTGGGTGACATTTCCTGTTTTAGTTTCTTTGCAAATAAAATGATAACCTGCGGTGAAGGCGGTATTGTCGTCACCAGTAACAAAAATTTTTACGATAAATGCCGTTATTTTAAAAATCTTTGTTTTCCCCTCGATAAACCAAGAGTTTTTTTGCATGACGACATCGGCTTTAATTATAGAATGACTAACGTTCATGCTGCAATCGCACTGGCTCAATTAGAAAAAGTTGATGCCTATATTAACTTAAGAAGAGAACATGCAAAGTTATATAATGAAAGGCTAAAGGATATTGGAGGTATTACTTTACCCTCTGAAAAGGATTGGGCTTTAAATTCGTACTGGATGTATTCTATTTTAATAGAGGATAAGTTTAATTTAAGTCGCGACGAATTAATGCAGGTTCTTAAAGAAAAAGGTATCGGTACGCGTCCGTTTTTTATCGGTATGCACAGGCAAAAGTCTCTTCTGGATTTCGGATGTGACTCTTCGGGAGATTATCCTGTTACCGATGAAATAGCCCGAAAAGGCTTATATCTTCCCTCCGGTTCAGGACTTAAAGTTGAACAAATCGATTATATCTGCGATACAATTCGCACTTTATAGAAAAATGCCAAATTATTAACGACTACGGATGAACCGTTTAGTTTAACCATTCTTTATTTTGCAAGAGACTCCTCTTTTTCTGCCGTTACGATTGCCGGCTCCGATTCAAATCTCTCTATGCGATACAACATAGTTACTAAGGTAACTGCAATTAAAACTATAATTGCGGCGTAAAACCAGATTTTCTTCTTTTATAAAAAACTCTCTTTTCTTATAGTCTAATTAGATTTTTAAAAAAGTAAAGAGTTGCCCGGCTAACTTTCCGGGCAACTCTTCCCTCTTACCAACTTTCTTTAACTACTACTTATAGCTGGCATCTCTATACAATTCTATCTAAATACCACCACCAGCTACCAACCGCCACCCCACCAGCTGCTGGCCGTGGTCGTCGTACTTGCTGCCGCTGTTGTCGTTGCACCACCACCACCACCAATATCACCAAATCCTATACAACCTTCGCAGTGCAGCCACTCGCTCATGCCATCGCCGCCGCCACACGCATTATTCTGCCATACTCCTGTATTATAGCTCTGGGCTTCTGCCTGACGTGTCGAACCGTTAACCGTGATATAATCTATCTGTACATCTTTGTCACCACCATCATTGTCGAAACAAACGAGAGAGCCGCCGGTGTTGTTAGTAGATGCAGAGTAATTCTGGTAACTTGTGGATAAATTCCAATCGCCAATCTGGTTGTCCCCTACTGACAAGTAAATGTGTTCACCACCGACTGTACCTTTTGCCCTTACGACGATAGTGTTCGATCCGCCGCCACCGCTGGTTGTTGTGGTAGTTGAGCCACCGCTGGTTGTTGTAGTGGTCGAGCCACCGCTGGTCGTTGTGGTTGTACTGGTTGAACCGCCACCACCGCCAATATCACCAAATCCTATACAACCGTTGCAGTGCAGCCACTCGCTTCTGCCATCGCCGCCGCCACATTCATTATTCTGCCACACTCCTGTATTATAGGTCTGGTCTTCTGCCTGACGTGTTGAACCGTTAACCGTGATATAATCTATCTGTACATCTTTGTCGCCACCATCATTGTCAAAACAAACGAGACTACCGCCGGTATTGTTAGTAGAAGCAGAGTAATTCTGGTAACTTGTAGTTAAATTCCAACTGGCAATCGTATTGTCCCCTACTGACAAGTAAATGTGTTCACCACCGACTGTACCTTTTGCCCTTACGACGATAGTGTTCGATCCGCCGCCGCTTGTAGTGGTTGCGCCACCGCTGGTTGTTGTGGTCGTGGTGGATGCTGCTGTTGTGGTTGTTGTGCTTCCACCGCCGCCGCCGTTATCCCATACCGTTACGTTGGAGCTTCCACTGCTTTGATATCCCTCTGTTGCCATTATCTGGTAAACCTGACCACCCAGATTCATTCCTTTATTTGCCCATGCTTGAGCGTGGTTTCCAAAATTAATGTTGCAGTCGCTCCCGATCCCTCTTTTCGACGACCTGACACTCCAGTACTGATCAAAAGTTGATGTACCGTCAATGGAAGGCTGGTTGACTCGCTGGGTCCTATATATGTCGTAGGAAGACCCATCACTGCTCATGCTGCCCTGACCCCCTGATCCTCCTGGTGGACGCCAGTCGCCCCAGTTATCGACGATGTAATATTCTACGAGTGGGTTTCTCGTCCAACCATAGACAGTCAAATACGCATTGCCGGACGGCGAGAAAACGCCGGCATTGTAGCCTATATTCCTGCTATTTGACCCGGGATTCCAGCCTTTACCGCCAACAAAATTTCCGCAATTCTGCCATGAATAACTGTAATTACCACCAGATCCAAGGGTAAAGTTTACTGTTCCACCGCCATCGGTCCAATCCGAATAGAAGAAGCCGTCATGGGTGCCGGTTCCACGGAATTTCATAGCTCCCGGAAGACTACCGGCTCCCACCTGTGGTCCGGTGGGTTGATTTTGACATCCCATGGAAAATATAAGCATCGCAACTAAGACAACACCGCCAACTATTAGTGTAAAATGTTTCCAATGCATAAAAAAAATCCTCCTTTGTTAAAGGTTAAAATTACAATTTATATTTACCCTCCTTTCTTTGCCTTGCCCCCTCTCTGATGCAGTAATAATAGCGATGCAAACAATAGCGAAAGGAGGGGTAAATTAAAGAAATTTGTTTTTCCCTTCTTCTTTCAATAAGTTTTTAGTGATTAACATATTTGCAAACTTAAGTTTCATAACACCTCACTATTTTTCTATATGCCCAAGTGGGCAGTCGGCAAAGATATGCGCAGAACATCTCAAAAACATTATACATAAATTCTGCACTGCACACACCTCCTTAAACAGCTTAAAAATCCGTAATAGTTTAAAAAGAACTTAAAAATCACTTATATCTACTAAGACCAGAAAAACACCAGTGCATATTTATGAAAAATATATGCAAGTTCTATTCCAAATATCAAGTCGTTGATTGACAGAACAATACCTGAATTCAAGTTTTGAAAAATGCGAATGCTCTCGCATAAAGAGAATATTTTATATTTGTTAAATATTATTTACTTTGATAGCTTAAGCGCAAGGGAAGCAAAGGTTTCCTGTTGGGATTTAAAGTCTCGGATCTAATAGTCGAAATTAAATTTTCCGGCCTTCATAACAGTCCGGTGAGTTATGCGGATTAAGTAAATTCGATAAAGTTTTTTGCGGGTTATTCTTATTTAATATAAAAAATAGTTAGATTTGTAACAGTTCCCAGAAAACATAATTACCCAAATGCCAAGGGTGTTATTATCAGAAATTCCTCCTTATTTATTCTAAGAAAAAAATAAAAAGACTGCCCGATTGTTGTTCGGGCAGTCTTTTTTCATCCCATAAGGTGAGAATATTTATCTAAGTAATAATCCTTACCACCAGCTACCACTACCCCACCAACTGCTACTGCTGGTTGTGGTGGTACTTGCCGCCGATGTTGTGGTTGTACTTGTACTTGCCGCCGCTGTTGTGGTCGTACTTGTACTTGCCGCTGCGGTTGTGGTTGTGCTGCCCCAGCCACCCCACCAGCTGCTGCCGCTCGTTGTGGTTGTGGAACTACCGCCACCACTGGTTGTGGTCGAGTGATCACCGGGGTTAGGAGTATCACCAAATCCGAGTATACCATTACAATGCATCATCTCGCTGTATGAACCACCACAGTCGCCATCCTGCCAAACGGCAGTGTTGTACTCCTGGTCTTCCGCCTGACGTCTCGCACCGTCCACGTCAAGATAATCTATCTGTACATCTCTGCCATCGGTATCATTGAAGAACTCCACATTGATACCGCCGTGGAGGGAACTTTGAGCGGTGTAATTACCCATACTTGTACCCAGGGTAAAAGTGGCAATTGTTTCTTCATCTATTCTTAAGTTGACCTCTCCCGCACCATCCGTGCTACTGCCTCTTAGTACATAACTATAACCGCTACCGCTCGAGGTGGTTGTGGAGCTACCACCGCCACTCGTGGTAGTTGTGGATGTGGAACCACCGCCACCGTTATCCCAAACCGTTACGTTAGAGCTCCCACTACTTTGATATCCCTCTGTTGCCATTATCTGGTAATCATGACTACCCAGACTCATTCCATGACTCGACCATCCTTGAGCGTGGTTTCCAAAATTGATGTTGCAGTCGCTCCCGGTCCCCCTTTTCGATGTTCTGACACTCCAGTACTGATTAAAAGTTTTACCGTCGCCTTCAATGGAAGGGGCGTTGGTTCGCGTCGTCTTATATATGTCGTATGAACCCCCATCAGAGCTCATGCTGCCCTGGTGTCCCGATCCTCCTGGTGGACGCCAATCGCCCCAGTTATCGACGATGTAATACTCTACGAGCGGGTTATGCGTCCACCCATAGACAGTCAAATACGCATTGCCGGACGGCGAGAAGACACCGGCATTGTAGCCTATATTTCTGCTAGATGACCCGGGATTCCAGCCTTTACCTCCAACAAAATTTCCGC
This sequence comes from uncultured bacterium, assembly GCA_964418485.1. GTDB lineage: Bacteria > Hydrothermota > UBA3072 > UBA3072 > UBA3072 > JAFGHJ01. The sequence goes on from CAYQMH010000094.1 coordinate 5,109, forward strand.
AATTACTCCATGAATAACTGTAATTACCACCAGATCCCAGGGTAAAGGTTACTGATCCACCGCCATCGGTCCAATCCGAATAGAAGAAGCCGTCATGGGTGCCAGTTCCACGGAGTTTCATAGCTCCCGGAAGACTACCGGCTCCCACCTGAGGACCGGTCGGCTGATTTTGACATCCCCAAGAGAACACTATAACCGCTGCTAAAACGATAATTCCACATATCACTCCAAAACGCTTAAAATTCATATCTACTCCTTACTTTTATCTTTAAAAAACTGTTAATTCTTAACTACAAAAAAAATCTAATCTTCCCACCCCTCCTTTCTACTTAAAACCTCTCTTCCTAAGATGCAAACAAAAAGGAAGGGTACTTTAAACAAATTTATTCTTATCTGCCACAGACATTTTGCAATCAATAGAACCTGTATTTAATTCTATACTTAGCAAAACCATAGCTTTTTACCCCCTTTTTAATGTTTATTTTGTATTTCAGTATCGACGCAATACAAAAGCTGAATACCCTACTTGACCAAATAAACACCTTGCTTAATTTTACGTAAATAGGAAACAAATTAATTAAGTAAAAAAATAAATTTAGTCTTTTTATTAAATCAACCAATATAGAGTATTAAACTAACTAATATTATTAAAGTAGAGAAGAATACGGGATTTTACTATAAAATCAAGAGTCGAAATCCCTTATTTTATCAATCAGAAATTGGATGAAACAAACTATAAGTTTACTCTTCCGGCAGAGTCAATGTATGCTTTTTACTTACCGGTATTTACACTAAACCCGTAACGTCTACCCCTCCATATAAAACAAATCTCTTTTTTTTGGAACTAAAGATAAAATAGCCAACGAAATTTTATCCATCTTTCGGTTATAACCAGGCCATCCTGCCTGCATCCGAATATAGGCGGATTAGACAGTTTAGCTCTTTGTTCCTCTGGTGGTACCAGTTTGTCCGCCGATCTATCTGGTTTTCTACAGCCCATAACAAGAACCGCAAGACACACGGTTGGAAACACCGTTAGAGATACCGTGTGAAATCCTATTCTTTTCTTCGTAACAATAGTTCCCTTTACTTTTTTTCTGCGCCTTAGGTTATAAAAAGAACTGCCCGAATAACTTCCGGGCAACTCTTTTTATCAGAGAGCGATTACTTTAACTGCTAAACTTAGCTGTAATCGCTATACAATTCTATCTAAATACTACCACCAGCTACCGCCACCCCACCAGCTGCTGGCCGTGGTCGTCGTACTTGCTGCCGCTGTTGTCGTTGCACCACCACCACCACCAATATCACCAAATCCTATACAACCTTCGCAGTGCAGCCACTCGCTCATGCCATCGCCGCCGCCGCATTCATTATTCTGCCATACTCCTGTATTATAGCTCTGGTCTTCTGCCTGACGTGTAGAACCGTTAACCGTGATGTAATCTATCTGTACGTCCATGTTCTCTCCGTCATCATTGTCGAAACAAACGAGACTACCGCCGGTAT